>UQDJ01000009.1 GCA_900539675.1 uncultured Coriobacteriaceae bacterium
GACGATGGAATGCCAAACCTAACGCCGTTGCGTCATCGTCGAGCGATCGTTCAAGATCAACGAACATATTATCTGCTGCAGGTTGTACCAACTCAGGCGCACGAGCAAACATATTTTCTGGTGTAGGTTGCACCGGTGCACCAACAGAGTCGAAGGGAGGCAATACCGGTGCCACTTCGCCCAACGAAGAATAGGAAAATACTTCATCATGCCCCACCCTGAAGGGAAGCGCATAGGGCAGAGGCTTAGGAGGGGTGTCAGGAATGACAAACGCTTCAGCGGCTTGACAAGTCTCTTGTTGTTCTTCTTCAGGGGAATCTAAAATTGTCATTTCAAGAGCCAATGGCGCAGAGCCACCATATTCAAAACGCTGCTGAGGAGCTTCTTGCGTTACCTCCCAGCCAAACGCCTGATACAAGTCATCAAGAATACCCTTGCCTTCATAGCTTGGGGTTTTCTTGCCACGATAGACAATTCCTAAAAACAGCGATTTACCAGCGCGGGTTAAAGCAACATATAACAGGCGACGCGCTTCTTCTAATTCCTGATCAGCTACCAAGGCCTCAAGGGCTCTTTCCCTGTCCGACTGACTCTTTGGATGTATTACTGCATCTTGCAGATCGTCAGGACATTCGCGATACGCATGCAGGGCTTTTACGGTATCGCGCACCGAAGACAACGCCTCAGGCTGCAGTGTGACATACGTCTTGCCCTCAATATTTTCTGCAATTAACGATTCTGTCTTACCCGTTATGCGGACTTCAGCAATAGCCACATGAGGAAATTCCAGGCCCTTGCTGGCGTGCACTGTCATTATTTTCACAAAATCGGAAGAGGCGGTAGAAAGAGATCCCGGTGCAAGTTTTAGCGTTGCGCAGCTGTCGATAAACTTTGCCACGCTACGCGCAAGACCCAACCCCTCTTCTTCGATATCGGCAATCATGCGCAGAGCCTTGTGGATATTGCCCACCATCGCCTGCCCCTGAGCTCCTTGACTCTGCAGACAATAGAACCATCCGCTGGCGCGCAAAAGTTCCAAAACGGCCGAGGCGATACCCTGTCCATCGAGAACCCGATAGCATGACTGAACACAGATACGAGCAAAATCAATGCGGTCTCTGCTGGCATCAGATAGCCCAGAAAGATCGCGCTCTTTGTCCCACGACAAAAAGCCCTGCGTCAGCAGACGACGGTGAGGCTTATGTTCGCGATCGGTAAACGTTGCCAAGTACAACAGGTCATCATCACTCAGCTGAAACAGCGGCGATGAAAGCAGTTCATACCATGCACCGTCGTCGAAACGATTTTCCAAACAGAGCAAAATGGTTTTAATAAGACCCACTTCAAGAGAGTTAGCGAACACCGATCCACCCGACACCAAGCATTCAAACCCAGCATCGCGCAATGCCCGAGCATAGATATCCACCTGACTCATAGAGCCTAGCAACAAGGCCATGTCACTCGGTTTGGCGCCATCGTCGCGCAATGCGGCAAAGTGCTGGGCGATGCGTGCAGCACACTTACGCCGGCCCGCTGCGCTGCCCGC
The DNA here is from genome assembly GCA_900539675.1 of uncultured Coriobacteriaceae bacterium. Classification (GTDB taxonomy): domain Bacteria; phylum Actinomycetota; class Coriobacteriia; order Coriobacteriales; family Eggerthellaceae; genus Anaerotardibacter. The sequence continues at coordinate 1,547 of UQDJ01000009.1, forward strand.
ACCACCGCTGCGACAATCAAACAATGCCATATTGATACGGGGACGGTTGTCGAATAGCTCATCGGGTTCGCGATTGACCTCCCCTTTAGGCACGAGCGACAAAAAGCGCTTTCCAAACACCTGATCCTGAGAAAAAATAGCATCCACAAACGACAACACATCGGCATGGCTGCGGAAGTTATCAGGCAAATTGACAAACTGCGCATTATCAGTGGAGTGCGCCAACAGTTCTCTGAACGCATAAAACACACTTACATCTGCACCACGGAAGCGATAAATACTTTGCTGAGCGTCCCCTACCGTACACACATTGGTTAAGCCCGGTTTAGCCAGAGCACGCAATAAGGCAATTTGAAGTTCGTCTGTATCCTGAAATTCATCAATCATAATGAGCGCAAACTGATTGCGGTACGCCTGTGCAATAGCAGGATACTGACTCAGTGCGCTATAGGTTTCACGCAGTAGATCCACATTGTCCAAACGAGCAGAGCCCTTAAGCTGCTGATACTGCTCATATACCATGCGCGCAATTCGGGCAAGATAGTGTTGCTCCAACGCAGAACATGCAGCTTCAACCTGACCAGCTAACAGTGCATATTCGCTGCGATACTCTGCAAAAAATCCCGGATCCGATTCTTTTACCCGATACTTAGGGGTGGTTTTAGGAAACGCAAAGAACACGCGTACATACTGATCCCAGTCAAACAAGGGATCAGTAAACGAAGTCGGTATACCTTTTTCTAAATATGCTTTTGCATGTTGAAGAGCATCGGCACACGCATCCTGATAACCCGCATCTGCCTTGAGGGGCTTTTGAAGAGTGGTACTGATTTCAAGAAACGTTTCGCCCAGAACAATAAGTGAGCGCAACAACTCCTGCGGGTTTCCTGTTATTTCCGGAACGACCAGTGCATCAAAGCCTCCCGGCAATGCAAGCGCACGATCTGTGATCTTCGAAACGTAAGTTTCAATGCTGGCAGCGTTACCCATTGCGGCATGAATTCCCACCCTATTCAGATAATCGCTGAGCCCCCTATCGAAAGAAGGACTCTCTTTGGAACCCAAAGCATCGACCACAGTATCGAATGCTTCATCTTTTAAGGCATGAGCATCCGTTTCAGAAATAATTTCAAACGCAGGATCAATACCTAATTCCAAGGCGTGCTCATGAAGCATGCGCGAACACATGCCATGATTGGTTGAAATCCAAGCATCATCTACCTTAAGCGCCTGATCCACAAGACCCATATCAAGTAGCTTACGCTTAATGCGCGACTTGAGTTCTGAAGCTGCCTTTTTGGTAAACGTAATAGCAAGAACCTCATTGATGTCCTGGGCAAATGCATTGCCATGTTCATCGGGCTCCAAAGCATAGGCAATGCGTTGAGTAAGCGTGAACGTTTTGCCGCTACCCGCACCGGCTGAAACCATAAGCGGTTTATCGAGCGTGGTGATAATGCTTCGCTGTTGAGGCGTACAAGAATCTAGCTTCACGACAGCCTCCCCTTACAGCCAACAACCGGACAATATCGACATGAATCCGCACACAGCGGGCGTTTGTCAATGACACCAGCTTTCATCTCTTCCAACCGAGAAGCTATGGCTTGCTCGATCCACAATAAATACGTTTCGAAGTTCATGTTCACCGATGATTTCTTCGTCGTAAACCTGTTTATATCCAAAATTCCTTCCGCGTAAGATCCCGCTAACAATCCGCGGTGCTCCTGTGCTTTATAGCTCATATACAAAGCTCCTACAGGTCGAAGACCCAACTTCTTCGCACATACCTGAGCATAAATAAGGGCTTGGACCTTATGAGGAAGAGGGAATGCGGTATCGCTTACATCCTGCTTGTCAGGATCACTGATTGCATCCTGCTTATCAGGATCATAGCCCGCATCGTGTCCAGCAATACTGCCCTTGTAATCGACCACTACAAATTGAGAGGTAGTTGGATTTACATCCACTCTGTCAACACGACCCCGAATGACGACACCGGCATATTCAATCTCCTCTTCAGGAGAAATATCCAATTCGCGATATTCCGGCACAAAAGCTTGCATGGAATAGGCTTGAACCGCAATATTGCGCAACAGGGTTTCTTTAAGCTTATGAGCTTGAGCCCACTCGCTTGGCGTTATGGGTACATAACGGGTGCTTTCCAGTTCATGTTGTTCGGAGAGCACCTTATCAAACACATCGCTGAGAAGCTCGCGAGACTGATCAAGATTGTCAGGAAGCACCCGTGCAGCATGATTGCACGATCGAAGCTGCGCGTAAAACTCATCTAAAACAGCATGAACAAACGTACCCTGTTCCAGGGGGCCTAATTCTTCATCCGGTGATTGCGGACGCAAACGATTGGTCACAAACCAGCTATAGGGACAATTGATATACGTTTCGATGGCGGAAGGCGACAACACCATAGGGTGATTTTGATCGCGCTTTAAAAGCAATGCCTCATGAAGTGAGGGAGACACGCCATTGACACCTGAATCTTGTGGAATAGGCTCAAGTGTTAGGGGCTGAGGCAATGACACTGACGCTTCCACGTTAGCAGCAAACTGTTCTTCACCACGAACGCTAACCTTACCCCGTAAAGAATATGGCATGCCGTATTCATCCAGCTCTTCACCAGCACTCAGCACTTCGTCAGTATCGTTTGCCTCAGATACAAAAGAATCCACTTCACCCTGAGCATGAACAGTATCCTGATCGCTTCCTGCACCAGAAGCATGAGTCCTATAGGCATCAACAAATTCGTCCCACAAAAACGCAGGATACATCTCTGCATCTTCGCCGGAATCAAGACTGCGTTCGCACGTAAAGCGCTGTGTGGCATGTTTTTTAAGCGATTCAAACCACTTACGCTGAGATTCCAACTGGGAATGATGCACATCAAAGCCCAGTTTCTGCTGCAGCGTAACCAAAGCATCGTGACGCTCACTGGCTGAGTACTTGCTATCATCCAAATCGCACAGAATGATTTCATCCCATTGCTGGGTCATAAAACGCGGCGCATGAGCCCGCGAAGCAATGACCACCTGCCTTTCACCCGAAACGTCTCGTTCGTTGGACTGTAATTCACACGGCAACGATCCGATGTGAAAAGTAGCCTGAGAACTATCAGCCCTCTTAGAGGAAGGCATAACCTCACGCGATGCATCAACCGATAAACTTTCAAGAGCAAAAGTAAAGCCCTCAGGTGGTACCTGCCAAAAGCGAGCTGTCTCATACACCCGTCTCAATGCCGCCACTGCTGAAACCTGCTCAGCCGTATAGGCCGGGTTTTTACCCGACAAGCTGCCAGCCACATCTTCGATGTAATCCAGCAAAACAGACGCGTCACTTTCCTGGATCAGATCCTCAAACGTATCAAAATGCGGCGAAAGCAGCCTGGTCATAGCAATTAAATCTTCGAATGTCAAAAGCCTATCGCCACGCATAACTCCATCAGCCTGAGAAGAACGTAGAGCGTCGATGCCAGCAAAAGGCGAATCCAAAAAATCTGCCAAGCTGCGCCAATCATGATGAGTGTCCAACAAAAACGACACGAGTGCGCTGAAGGTACGGCCGAATGCTGTTGTAAGGAAAGGTCGCATTGACGAAAGACATACCCGTACGCCCAGTTCGGGCAATGAACGTGAGACAAATCCGAACAGTTCAAACGAGCGATGGGTAATGACCAAAATCCTCTTGCAAAAAGACAATGAATCATGAAGGTGTTGCAGTATCAAGGCATTTTCAGCAGAAGGGCCTGCTGCTAGAAGAAAGTGTGGCTGAACGCCCTTTTCAAGACGAGTAATAACCACTTTCGATTGCGCCGGAGAAAGTCCAACAGTGCACAAGAAGCGTTCAAATAAGACCGGCATTTCAAAAGTAGCTCCAACACGCATGTCGAAAGGCAGCATACCTTCCATAGAGAGACGTGCCAGAGCGCTCAGCGCATCTCCTTGCTCAATTAAGCCACACTGAGAGAGAACTTCCCGATACCTTGAAACCATCATGAGAATTTCTCGTTCGTTGGAAGAAAAGATATCCTCAAGAGTCCCTTGCGCCAGTTGATCGAGAGCTTGCTCAAGCTCACTTGATCCAACACATTCGTTGAAAAAGCGGCAGAGCAAACTGATAACACCTGAAGTGGCAGGCAGCACCGGGTTATCCTGTTGATTCAAAACATGCTGCACAGCAAAAGCGCGATCCAGAGAGCTCACCAAATGAGTACCATCACCATAACGATCCCATGCGTCTTCAAGCCACGCTTGAGGAGTGGTAACGGTAACATCAAACGCTTCTTTTGGGCTTTTACGCGCAAGATACTTGCGATAGTTCAAGGCCTGTTCATAACTGGGCATCAATATGACTTTTTCGGACACGTTCGATATCCCCCTCGCATTAATTGCGTGTCAAGTCTTTAATTTGAATTGCTGTTTCGTATACTAAAAGTAGCCACTCCGCGTTACTGATGGACCGATGACAATAAATTGGGAGTCTCAGATTACGGGTGGAATGGAGATTCGTATCCGTCGATACGAAAGCCAGGAAGCACGTTGCGGACACCCACCTAATTAGGTGGGTTCATCCAATTTGCGGGGTGGTTTTTCTGTCTTCATCAATGAACCGCGCCGTAGACATAGCCCCATCCATGAGATGACAAAGACGAATTCACCTGAGAGCACAACTTTTCGCGAACGTACACCCCAGGCGGAAGCAAGTTCACCACCTCAAGCAGCTCCTCATTTAAGCCATACGACTCAGCCTGAACCAGGATTTCAAGCCGGCTTAGCTCTTCTTCAGCTGAAACTGAATACAGCTCTTCGACAAACTGTTGCAGTAAGCCGTAATCGGGACTCTTTTGACGGGCCATATTACTGTACCCCCTTAGTAAGCTGCTCAATCGCATCCTTGCGCACATCAGTACCGCCCACTGCAGCCAGCAAAGCACCGGTATAGGCAGGCGTTGCATTACCTGCAGCACGTAAAAACTGAACACCTTCGCGCGCTAAATCAAGTGCAACATCTACCATATCATCCGCACGAGGATAGGGATTTTCATCCGTTGGCTCAAACTGCGAAGCATCCAAACGCTTAACCACCAGTTCAGCCATAACTGGCCTTGAAGTGTGTTCGCGCACTATACGAGCCCAAGACCATACAAGCTCACGAGGTGCATCAGTTGAGATACCAATCACACTGGCGCCGTATTCGTCGCACATTTCCACAGCAGCCCCAAGAGTGCGACCATCAGCCATTATCGCATCGTATCCAGGAACAAGACTTACAAAAATTGGCCCGTCATACACTGCTCGGGCACCCATCAAAGCACACTGAATATCGTAGGAGTTTTTAAAGCCAGTAAAATACACACCATCGAAAGGATGTTTGGTAAGCACGGATACAGCATCTTGATACTGCTGTTTAGACTGTTTGAGAGAAGTTTGAGAGGTGTGGTCTAAGGGCAACCCCGTAGGACCCACTGCAGCTAATAGATGCTGGGGCTGAAAGGGCGCCGCCGTTTCGTAAGCGATGCGCGCCATGTCTGAAGCGTTGTGTTCAAAGCGAGAATATGCCAACCGAGCGCGCGTAATACCTTCCGTAGCAGTCACAAACACCGGAGTTTCAAGTACCTGCTCAAGATTATAGACATCTTCGATAAGCTCAGGTTCACACAGCCCCACATACTCCCTATCACCGGGCTTGGTAAACCCCTGCGCCTTAAGCTCAAAATCGATAGGAGTGGACAATACCAACATATCTTTATCAAAACGCAATGAAATATCGGGCATGAGTTCCCTTTCGCGATATATCAATCCATACGAACAAATGTGCTCACATTGTACCGCGCTCAAGAGATATCTCACTCCACAGCTCATTGACGAGTTTAATTTCTACGCGAATACCCTGCTTTACAGCGACTGAAACACTATCTCACGCTTCTCGATGCCATGCTGTACAACTCCTAGGCCATGCTGTACAACTCCTAGGCCATGCTGTACAGCTATCGGCACAGCAGTGCCGTATCAGATACTCATCATTTGGCTGAAATATATACAAAACATGGAGGAATTATATAGGAGAAACCGTTGAACATGTTCAATTACACATTTTTTGGCAATTGAACGTGTTATCTGCCAAAAGCCCTTGAACCCGTGAATAAAACCTCGTATATTTTCGTCCAGCAAATGTGGTCCCCTCCCAAATTTGCAACTGCTTTCCCCAAAAGCAGTCGGTGCCTAGATCCCCAAACATAGGGCACCGGAACTCCCTCCTTGTGGGCCTGCAGAGATCCCCTCTCTCAGGCCCCTCCTCTTTTCTAGAGCTTTTTTATACTGCTTCCTTACGGCGATACCAAAAAAGCGCCTGCCATTGCTGACAGACGCCGATGTATCAAAATAAGCAAAGCATTGAACCGCCGCTTTTAGAAAAAGTATTTCCTTTTTGTCATTTGCCCTTCAACAACTCACAAGTGTCCAAGCTAGTAAGCATTGGGAGTTGTGACTTAATTAGCTTAGCTTACGCTTGGTTGTGCATACGTGCATACAGCTTATTATTCGTATCCAGCCAAGTCTCAATTGTGCCTGTATCAAAACCATCTTCAGGATTAATAACCAGCGCGTACATCTCTTCTTCTTTGAGAAGCTCAACCAAGGCATCGGTCAACTGAATTTCTCCGCCCGCACCAGGAGCAACCTGTTCCAGCAATTCCATAACACGAGGGGTCAACAGATAACGGCCAAAGATTGCCAAATCGGTAGGGGCCTCATCTACAGGAGGCTTTTCAACCATGGAAGAAATCTTCCAGACACCATCTTCAACCTCTACGCCATCAATAACGCCAAAGCGATCCACCTCTTCGTGTTTCACTGGAAGAACGGCAATAACGCTAGCGCCGTTATGAGCATCAGATACTTCCTTCATGCGAATAAGCATCTGATTGTCGGGAACCAATACATCGCCCAACAACACAAAGAAAGGTTCACCGTCAATGCAATCAGCAGCACAATGAACGGCGTGGCCTAAACCGAGTGGCTCTTTTTGATACACGTAGCTCACATTTAAGCTGCCAGCATGGTGAACCTTATCAGCATACTTATCCTTACCACGGCTGCGCAGCTCAGCTTCAAGCGCCGGATTCGGAGAAAAATGCTCTTCGATGGACTTCTTGTCGTGACTATTAATGATAATTACTTCATCAGCGGCAGAAGCCAAACCCTCTTCAACGACATATTGGATAACGGGACGGTCAACCACCATAAGCATTTCTTTCGGCTGAGCCTTAGTAGCGGGCAAAAAACGGCTGCCCAAACCTGCAGCGGGAATAAGTGCTTTCATGAATCCTCCTGTACGGTTTCAAACGAACTTATACTACCAAAAACCACACTTGGTTTTCTTTATCTTGACAAGCACGCCACACTGCTGTTAAATCAAATCCGCTGGATTTGCCCAGTGACCGCACAGTCACTCTGTCATTTCCACCCATCATATTTGGGGCATTAGCTCAGCTGGGAGAGCGCGGCGTTCGCAATGCCGAGGTCAGGGGTTCGATCCCCCTATGCTCCACCACCAGTATCATTGCAGGTCAAATAAATGGCCTGCAATTTTTTATTTCATATCAAAGGGGATCGAACCCCGTGAGGGCACAACAGTTCATAGAACTGTTGTGCTGCCAATCAGATTACGCCCGTACTAATTCGATACCTTCCCCTGTGCCTAAGTTCCGGGAATATTGCTTGTCATAAGCGTTATTCCAATGTTCATGCACTCCTAGACTGGACAAGCGGTTGCCCAGACCATCCGTATAGGACGTACCAGAGGGTGGATTATCAGCAAGAGCTGCTTCATGAAGATAGTTTTCACAACCTGCGTTGTCTTTAAGCTGGCTGTTGTTATCCGTCATCCCAGGTTCATTGATCAAAAAGTCAGCGCCAACAGAATCAATAGCCACAGGGTCTTGCGACATGAAAATGCTGCAGGTATATCCACCATTAAAGGGATCCATAGACCACGTGGAGATCTCTTTCGATACTGCCTGGGTATTTTGCGCAGGAGCGACCAGAGCACAAAGAATGTTAAGAATTGTTTTGCCACCTAAGGCATAGCTGCCCATAAGATCAACCAGAGGTGAATAGTCTCCCTTGTTTTGATTTGATAAAAACGGATGCAATCCCGCCGCCTGTGGCTGACGCATTTTACTGGAATTGCAAAATGAACCGAAATGATTTTTCGCACACAGCGTTATGCCGTAGTCGTGGCCCTTTAAATCAGCCAAGTTTATTATGTAATCCGCCTCGATAACGCAGTCAGGATAATACGTTGGTTCACCATTCACCTTGCCTGACCAGGTGATAGGATTATCTGAATGCCAAGAAACCACATCGGGATTGTTGGCCCTGCGATCTGCAAATCGCACACCCTTTAAATCGTTACTTGAAAGGTATTCCCTAAAGAAATCAGGGAATATACGTGTCGTATCGTAGAGCAGAATATGATCGGCTGGAACTCCGCCATCATGCACTAAAGACGCCACTAATGCGCGGGTAAATACTGGATTGGCATACATGTCCTGTGTCGATGTACCCGTTGTATCATCGTCGTACTCAGCGGCACCATTCATATTGCATTTTATGAGAACAGTTTGTCCGCTCTGATAGGCGTCATGTGAATCATTAGTCCTATCGGATTGATGCCTATTGGCATATTGGAAAAGCTGATTTCACGACTGCTGAAGCGTTGTAGCACCAGTAAGCCCAATAAGAGCACGCTCGGTCATGGATACAACCGTACGCTCATCATAATTTGCTATTTCCCACCACGGAGTTGATCCATCCCATCGTACCGACGATGGGTCATAGGACCATACCACGCGCCCCGGATGTATGCCTTGTGCTACACCAAGTGGTTCATGTTGAGGAAATACCGAATTGTACTGCATTTCTTGCCCCCCATCTGGTGAAGATGCACTCGTCTGCCCATCGTGCGACTCCTCTTGAGAGGCTACCATATTAGATCCAAAAGAACAGCCAACCAACGTCAAAGCCCCACTCAAAGAGCTTAGAACGGCGAATTTCAAAAACGTGCGTCTCGATATCGACTGTTTAGCATGACCTTCCATCGTTCACCTATCTTTTCAAATAGATTCCACCTTTGATAACCTCAATTTCGACGAATTAAAGAAGAAGGTCAAATGCCTGTTTTATAGATGAAGGTATGCAAATTATGAATACGCAGAGCAGGTAGCTGATCAAGTGGCTCACCCATGCCTCATGCCAACAACGCACACCCAAAGAACACCTAAGCAAAATGCCCAGCAAGGGTAAACCTTACTGGGCATTTGATTACTAAGAAGTTGACAGAGGTAATTAATCGAGTGATTTAATTATCCTTGCAAAACCATCTTAAAAGAAACTGCTCTTGAGCAATTCTTACACAAGAGATTCTTCGGTCTCTTCTTCTGCAGGAGCCTCCTGTTCGGTATTTTCATCTTCGATGAACTTACCAAAAATAGGATGGCCATCTTGACTCAACTCAACCATGCCAGTCAAAATATCAACGTACTGATAAGATTGACGAGCCGAAGTGCCACGCTTGCGAGGAACCTCCATGATAAAAAGCTGAGGATGAACCTGCATCAAGGTACCTTCGCTCTCGATAATCTTAGATCGACCCATATTGGCGCGAACACGAAGCTTTTGACCAACAAAATCCTTCAAAGTGTCATGAATGCTGTCAATAATTTGAGCTTGTTTGGCTAAATCCATAAATGCATCTCCGGTTTTGGACATAATAAAACTCATTTATTCTATCACAGCTTCTGGTGCTATGGTCAATCTTTTTTATTCTTCAAGATAGGCACCAGTTTGCCTGTTCCACAGAGCGGCATATTCGCCGTTTGCTTGAATAAGCTCTTCGTGAGTACCATCTTCGATAATCTGACCATGGCTTAACACCACAATGCGATCAAGGCTTGCCACGGTAGACAGACGATGAGCCACCACAATACAGGTCCTTCCCTGCATCAACGTCTTAAGTGCATCTTGGACCAAGTGTTCGCTTTCAGAGTCCAACGCACTGGTTGCCTCATCAAGAACCAGCACCGGACAATCTGCTAAAAGCGCTCGAGCAATGGCAACGCGCTGCCGCTGACCGCCTGAAAGCTTTACGCCACGTTCGCCGGTTACCGTCTGAAAACCCTGCGGCAAATGGTCAATGAATTCAAGGGCATTTGCTTCCTTAGCTGCCTTGCGAATTTCTTCTTCTGTTGCATCGGGCTTACCATAGGCGATGTTTTCCGCAATAGTGCGGTGAAACAGCAGTGATTCCTGCGGCACATAGGCAATTTGACGGCGCAAGGACTGCTGGGTGGTATCGGCAACATTTTGACCATCAACCAGAATTTGGCCTTCCTGAATATCTGATAAGCGCAACAACAACTTTGTCAGAGTGGTTTTACCCGCACCACTTAAACCGACCAGACCCACCCGTTGCCCTGCAGGAATATGCAAATTAAAGTGATCGAAGACCTGGGTTTTCACATTGCCATCCGTGTAGTAAAACGTGATGTCTTGAAAATCAATTTGTCCTTTAGTTACCACCAAGTCAGGTGCATTGGGCTTGTCGGCCACCAGTCGAGGCTCATCGAGAACCATCGTCATGCCGCTTGCATCACCGAAAGCACGATTAAACTTCTGCAAACCGTTGTTGATGAAATTAAATTGATTGGTGATGGTATAGGTGTAGGTAAACATAACCACCAGCGTACCGGGAGAAATGCCATACCACGCATTGCCGCCAGATATAAATATGGTAACCACCATCATGATGACAACCGTAATTGAGGCGGTAATAATGCCGCGCGTCAGCGAAGCCCACATACGCTTTGAATCGCGCGCCACCACTTTTTTGTTGAACGTATCGAACAAAGAGCGCTCATAGTTTTCGCGACCATAGGTCTTAACCGCCATGATATTTTCAACAGAATCAGACAGTTCACCCGATAGTTGATTTTGCGCACTGGCGGCATCTTCATTGAGCGACAGGATGCGCTTGTACATGTAGTACGAAATACTGGCATAGCAGATAAGAAGAACAACCAAAATGGCAACATACACGGGAACCCGTGGCGCTAAAACACCAATCGTGAAGATAATTGAACAAAGTACCGGTAAAAACGGGAAGGTAATGGTTTCAAGCAATAGCTGATAGGCGCTCATAAACTTTGAGGTCTGTGAGACCAGCGTGCCACCAAAGCGATTCGAATGAAACGACATGGACTGATTGCACAGCGCATCAAACGACATCGTAGCCAAATCGTACGAGGCGGCAATCTGGAGCTTATACATCGTATAATCTTGGAATTTGCTTGCCGCTTGACCCAACACATTGATGGCAATAAGCGCAATTATGTAGGGGCCAAAAACCTGAAATACCTGATCCGATGAAACCGGCTCTAAACTTACCCGGTCCACTACAAGACTCATGACATAGGGATTGCCATAGGAAAGCAACGCCACAAATGCAAACGTTGAAAGCAGCAATCCGAAAAATAACGCTTTATGGCGACACGTCACCATCCAATAGTAATGAAGCGTACGCCGTGTTGTTGAAGGTATCCCCGTTTTTTTAGCCATGGAGCACTTCCAATAAAGCCTGACCCAATGATACGAATTGTTCGCGCGTCAGCGATTCTCCACGTACCTGAGGCGCAATGCCTGCTTGATCAAACACCTTAGGTAAAGTAGACACCACATCAAAGCGTCCCGCATTGGAAAAATACGTCTTACAGGAGTTGGCTATCGTTTTGCGCCGTGTTGCAAAGGCGGCATCCGCCATCGTCATCGTTGCGCGACGCACGTCATCGCTGATCGTATTATGGCAGCGATTTAAACGAATCACCGAACTTTTAACGCGGGGTGGCGGAAAGAAATTTCCTTCAGATACGGCAAATTTGCCACCGAAATCAGCAAACAGACCCAACTTTACCGTATAGGCACCATAGTTTTTGGTACCTACCTTCGCGCACATGCGATCTGCCACTTCTGCCTGCACCATAATAGTCTGGCTCTCTAAGGATGAGAAACGATCGAAATAATCGAGAACGATTGTTGCTGCTACCGCATAGGGTAAATTAGCCACCAGCTTATTAGGCGCGAATGGTAAATCAGCAGGCTTCACCAACAGGGCATCATTTTGGATGAGGGTAAACGAATCACGAAAATCAGCGAGGGTTTGATCCAATACGGCCGGCAAATCAGAATCGCGCTCAATGGCTACCACCCTATTGGCACGCGTCAACAGTGCCACGGTTAACGTACCAATACCAGGACCCACTTCAACCACATTATCGTCGGTGGATAGTTCAGCCAAATCGCAGATACGCTGAACTACTCCATCGTTAATAAGGAAGTGCTGACCAAGTGCCTTTTTGGTCATCAAGCCGTGCTGTTCTAAAACATCTCGCGTAGCAGATACGCTGGCAAGATAGGACAGTTTTGTCACAGAGTTCCCGTTTCTCCTAAAAGGTTATCAGGTTTAATGCGCTTAAGCCCAATCAGCTCGCGCACTTCTTCAATCTTAAACCCAGCAAGCTGGAAGGCAGCGCGAATCGAAACCACCGCCCCATCATGGCCATGAGGATCGCCGCCATCGCCAATTAGATAGAGCGTGAGCGGACGCTTTTCGGGTGCTGGGGAGCCAGTGCGCAAGCGATCTTCATATTTCCAGTAATAGGGTTGCAACCTATCACAGATAGCTTTCATCTGTGAAGGCAGCCCAGCAAAATAGATAGGTGTCACAATAATCAGTCGATCAATAGTCGGCAAAGCATCATAGAGATCAAACATATCGTCTTCGATAATGCAGTCCTCATCACCCTTGCAGTAGTCGCACCCATCACAACCACCCACAATGCGACGGGCAATTTCAAAGGTGGTCAAGGTGACCTCAGGATAACGTGATTCGCACATCATCTGAAACAGCTGCATCACGCGCGTACTTTTGCCGTTGATGCGAGGTGACCCATTGATCAAAAGCCAGTGTGCCATTGCTACCATTTCCTCTGCCAAGCAGTTGGCTGTCTATCGAGTAAGTCTAAAGCGTTTTGATAGACCGTCTGAAGCAGCTGACGTTTATCGGCCTTATTGGCACATCCACGCACCTCACAGAGCTTTTCAGCTGTGAATATGACGTGTTCAGGTCCACATTCTATACCGCGCATAGGCTCAGGCGTCATATAGGGACTATCCGTTTCGGTAAGTAAACGATTAAGCGCAACACGAGTTGCACCTTCACGCACTTCATCTGCTTTTTTAAAGGTTAACGGTCCACCATAAGCAATATAGCACCCCGCCAAAGCCCAAGGAGCAAGCGCAACAGAATCTAAATTAAAGCAATGAAGCAGAACGCCCGCCTCAGGAAAGCCTTCTTCTTCAAGAATGGCAAAGCCTTCGTCATGGGCTTCACGCATATGCAAAATCAGCGGAATACCCGCCTGTTTTGCCAGGCGAATCTGACGGCGAAATACTTCTCGTTGCGTTTCACGCGGAGAAAGATCGTAGTAATAGTCCAAGCCCACTTCGCCTAGAGCGCAGATACGCACATCATGCAGCTTTTCGGCAAGCAAGGCTTCCATAGCATCGTCGTAGCGACTGGCGTTATGAGGATGCACCCCCATAGCAACACGAATATGAGGCACCTTTTGGACATACTGATCCAGATCAGCCTCCATGAGCAGTTGAGCTGCTTCTTCGCGCCACGCATCAACCGAAGCCAGAGTGGTTTCAGCATCCTCAGAAGGATCGCACATGGCCACCACAAATTCCACCCCATACAACGCGCACCGTGCCAAATTGGCAGCGGGACGTTGCAGCATTTCAAGATGAGCATGAGTATCTGCCACCGCAGCCGGAAGCTTTGGCGCAGGCACTTCGCGAAACTTATGCTTTTTGCGACGCTGCAAAAACGCCGTACGCAAAGCCCCCTCATCAGAGGGGGCACAAATAGCGTGATTGTTAGATTGTGATTCGCTTAGCTGTTCGTTTTCAGAGGTCATAGCACAGGCCATTACAGATCCAGATTTACATCTTTTACATCAAGACGAGGATAGAGCGGATCACCTACCGTTACTGCATTGCCGCTGGGTAGCTGACCCCACACCGTAGCGCCTTCGATATCGGTCAGTTCAAAAATATCGCCTAAACTCAAACGCTTATGCACTTCAGCAGACGTATTCGGCATAAACGGAGCCATATACAAGGCAGTAATGCGGATGGCTTCCAGGGCGTTGTAAATCACCGCAGCCAATTCATCGGCGGTTTCTTCGCTCTTAGCCAAGTTCCATGGAGCGGATTCTTCCACATACAGGTTTACGCGGCTCGCTAGCTTTTGAACAGCGGCTGCAGCACCGGTGAAATCAACCTTGCTCATGCAGGCGTCATATTCCTTATATAGATCATCAGAAATTTCGCGCAGAGGATTGTGTTCTGCGCCAGCAGGAGCAGCGGGAACCCGACCCTCAAAGTACTTCTTGGTCATATTAAATACGCGGCTGCACAGGTTGCCCCAGGTATTGGCAAGATCGGCGTTGTATACCTGCACCATGCGCTCAAGCGAAATGGAACCATCATGGCCGAACTGTACATCGGACAAGAAGTAGTAGCGATAAGCGTCAACACCAAAGATCTTTACCAAATCTTCTGGCTTTACGCCATTACCCTTAGACTTCGACATCTTTTCGCCCTTGACCAGCAAGAATCCGTGGCCAAATACGGTGTGGGTAATAGGCATACCAGCAGCCATCAACATTGCAGGCCAGATAACGCAATGAAAACGCGTGATGTCCTTGCCCACAAAGTGGTATTGCATGGGCCAACGTACTTCGAATTCGCCCGGACGGCTATCATCGTCATAACCAATACCGGTCAGATAAGCCAGCAGAGCATCTGCCCAAACATAGGCAACATGGCCCTTATCAAACGGCAGGGGTACACCCCAGTCAAACGTGGAGCGAGAAATGGAGAGATCCTTAAGGCCACTCTTCACAAAAGAAATTACTTCATTGCGACGTGTTTCAGGGCGAATGAAATCGGGATGCTCGTCATAGAACTTAAGCAGCGGCTCCTGAAATTCAGAGAGCTTGAAAAACCAGTTCTCTTCGCCACTGGCCTTCTGGACAGGACGCTTACAGTCAGGACAGACGAACTGACCCTCTTCGTTTTTCAGAAGATCACTTTCGTTGTAATAAGTTTCTTCATGGACGCAATACCAGCCTTCATAGGAGCCCTTATAGCAATAGCCCTTGTCATAGAGCTTCTGCCAGAAATCCTGAACAGTCCTGGCGTGGCGTGGTTCAGTGGTTCTCACAAAATCGGTATAGGTAATATCGAGCATATCCCACACACTACGAAACGCGGGTTCCATGGAGTCGCACCAATCCTGGGGAGTCATACCCTTAGAAGCTGCCGTATCTGCTACCTTTTGCCCGTGTTCATCCATACCGGTTACAAACGCAACATCGTAACCGTTCAGGCGCTGATAGCGAGCTACGCAGTCAGCCGCGATGGTGGTGTAGGCAGTCCCCAGATGAGGTGCCGCATTAACGTAGTAAATGGGTGTGGTGAACGAATAAGTTCCCTTGCTCATACGTAAACTCTCTCTTTCTAAGCTGTGAAGCTAATGATGCTTGCAACCTAGGTATCTTAGCACGTTATAGGTTCTTTACTTTCATGCAGCGCATAGCATTCAGAATTGCCAGAACTGCAACCCCTACATCGGCGAACACGGCAAGCCACATGGTGGCTATACCAAAGATGGCCAAAATAAGTACCGCGAACTTCACGCCCAGCGCAAAAATAATGTTTTGCCATACAATGCGCATGGTCTTGCGGGAAACATGCATAGCTTTTGCGATGTTACGGGGATCATCGTCCATCAGTACCACGTCTGCCGCTTCAATGGCAGCATCCGATCCCATAGCTCCCATCGCAATGCCGATATCAGCACGCATCAAGACCGGAGCATCGTTAATGCCATCACCCACGAATGCCACATTATTATGTTTTTGATGGTTCTCTTCAGACAGCAAGCGTTCCACTTGGGCAACCTTGTCCTGCGGCAACAGCTGTGCATGCACTTCATCGATACCCAGTTCTTGTGCAACCGCCTGGGCCACTTCTGCCCTATCGCCTGTGAGCATAACGGTCTTGTGGACTCCAGCCGCATGCAAACTGGCAATAGCAGCCTTCGATTCAGGCTTAACCGCATCAGCGATAACGATATGGCCAATATAGGTGCCATCCAGAGCAACGTGCAGAATGGTACCCACCAGTTCGCAATCATGGTATGCAACTTTTGCAGCCTTCATAAGCTTGTCGTTGCCAACCAGCACCGTGTGATTATCGATAAGTGCCTTTACACCATGGCCGCCCTCTTCTGAAACCTTAGCAATACGATTGCGATCAATTGAGCCGCTATATGCCTCTTTAATAGAAAGGGCGATGGGGTGATCCGAATAGGCTTCCGCATGAGCCGCCACCGATAAGATGAGATCAGGATCCACATGTGCCTGAGCTTCGGGGTGCACCGCCACCACATCGAAAGTGCCGTTAGTAAGCGTGCCCGTTTTGTCAAACACCACGGTATCCGCCTTAGCAAGAGCCTCCAAATAGTTGCCGCCCTTGACCAAAATACCCAAACGCGATGCCCCACCAATTCCGCCAAAGAATGACAGCGGAACCGAAATGACCAGCGCACACGGGCACGATACAACCAAGAATACCAACCCACGCTGGATCCAATCAACCCACGCAAATCCCATGACTAACGGGGGCAGAACTGCAATAAGAAGGGCGCCGATGGTAACAATGGGTGTGTAATAGCGAGCAAATCGTGTGATGAAGTTTTCGGTACGCGCTTTCTTTTCACTGGCTTGTTCCACCAATTCCAAAATGCGAGAAACGGTGGATTCTTCGAAGGGCTTAGTGGCACGGATGGTAAGCGCTCCGGTCATATTGACACAGCCCGATATCACTTCGCCGCCCACCTCAACATGACGCGGTACCGATTCGCCGGTAAGCGCCGAAGTGTCCAACTGAGAGGCACCCTGTACAACGACACCATCAAGCGCAATACGCTCACCAGGCTTTACAATGAATTCATCGCCCGGCTCAAGTTCGTAGGGGTCCACCTTCACCAATTCACCATCGCGCTCCACATAGGCATAATCGGGCGCAATATCCATCATTGCTGAAATTGATTCACGGGATTTGCCCACTGCATAATCCTGGAATAGTTCTCCTACCTGGTAGAACAGCATTACCGCCGCGCCTTCTGCCATGTGCGGATCAGAACCCGGAAATAACACCAAAGCAAAAGCACCGATAGTTGCAACTGACATCAGGAAGTTTTCATCAAAGATCTGACCATGCCCGATGTTGCGAATAGCCTTCCATAACACGTCATAGCCTGCCAACAAGTAAGGCACCAAGAACAGAGCGAACTCTACATAGAGCGCATTTGTTTTACCGCCAACATACGTTTCAAGTGGCAAAAACTCCGAGATTGCAAACGCAATTGCGAACAAAACCAGCGCAACAATAATGCGAATGCGTGTACGTTTTTGGTTATCAGCCATCATGCACCCCTAGCGCAAAATAGTCATATCCGGTTCAATTTTTTTGCAGAGTGCAACTGCTTCATCCACGATGGTATCCATCTTGGATTCATCGGCCACTAATACCAGCTTTTGAGTCATAAAGCTCATCGTGGCTTTTTCTACCCCATCAATTTTGTTGATGGCACGCTCCATCTTGGCAGCACAATTAGCACAGTCCAGATTGTTAAGCTTGAATACCTTACGCATGGAAAACTCCTTTGGTCGAACGATAATTTGCCTGTGATTATTCGCAGATATGAGTCATGCCCTGAGCAAGCATGGTGTACACATGATTATCTGAAAGCGAGTAAATGACATTTTTACCGTCACGCTTAGCACGAACCAAACGTGATTGTTTAAGCGTGCGCAGCTGATGAGAAACGGCACTCTGGGTAGCCCCTATCTGCTCAGCCAGATCGGCGACACATTGATCTTTTGCCATAAGTGCGTAGAGAATTTTGATACGTGTGGTATCGCCGAACACCTTAAATAGATCTGCCAAATCATAGAGCAGCTCTTCATCGGGCATGGAATCATCCTGCCCTGCAGCTTCCTGAACACGACGGCATTCCTCAAGGCTGGAAGAATCAGCGGACTCGTGAGAGTCAAAAGAGCCATGAAAGTCAGCAGATTCAGAGGGATCTATCAAATCCTTGTTGTTTGATGTATTAATCGTTTCACTCACATTTGTTCCTTTCAACATATGAGCATCTGTTCATAAGTATAAGAATAAAAGGAGTTAAGTCAAGCTAATTGGAAGGCAATAACGTGAATTTTTTTAGTTAAACGATTGAAAACATGTGGATCAGACATCCATGATAGACGGCATTCATCACCTGTGGTGCCATATGCGAGTTCAAAAGAAAATAAAAGCTTCAGTCCAGCACTAGGCAAGCGTCGTTATATCTGCCTTTGTCAGAGGAATAGTAGCTTCAAGGGAAGCAAGACTGGTTTGGATCTGACACCCTATACGCCCGCCAGAGAAAAATATTGTGTCATACAGTTCAGCCGATTCATCGATTGTAGTTGTAAAGAACTTTTTCATACCTAACGGCGAACAGCCACCATGCACATAGCCAGTTAGGCCGAGCAGCTCTTTTGACTTCACCATGGCAACGTGTTTTTCTCCAACAACAGCAGCTGCCTTCTTTAAATCAAGTTCCATGGCAACAGGAATCATAAACACGTAGTGTTCGCCGCTTTTACCCACCGTGACTAACGTTTTAAACACGCAATCAGGGTCTTCGCCCAACATATGCGCCACCTCAGTCCCGGAAAGTGCTTCAGGGCACTCAAACCAATGAGGTATATAGGGCTGTCCTGCCCGTTCTAATTCGCGCATTGCATTTGTTTTCTTATCGGCATGTTTTGACATTGCGTATCACCAGCACCAAAAGACCTCGCTACAAAGACGAGCCATCCTTTTCAGAAGATAGATCGGCAGAAACTGTCATGTTATGGAATCGTTGCTGCAGCCATTCATCGGGAAACGCTTCGTCAAGCACCTGATCGATCGGCGTTGCAGGAGGAATACCTTCGGCGCGCTGACCTTCTCGATGTACCGCCAATACCGTAACGATGGCATTGACAAGCATAAAGACGATAAGTATCCAAGTGATTACCAGATACGGCCTTTTGTGTGGACGAGGGAATTTATTGTGAATACGCTTGATAATAGGTAAGACAAATCGCACCCAGAACAAGCCTAAAATACCCCAAGTAACACCAAAGAAGAAGTTGGTTCTACCCCCAATAGAACCAAAGGTACCCGTGTAGTCCCAGGCAATTGCATTCCAAAAGGTTTCCATCATCCAACTGGCGCAATACTCCAACGTGGCACCAATCACCATGGCAACCAAAAAAACAATCAAATCATGAGTATAGTAAAAGCGATTCAAGAATAGGGTAAGCGCTACTGCTCCTACCCCATAAATGGGAGAAAACGGACCCCACACAAAGCCCGCACGACTTTCCCAACCGCCGTATACAACGAGATGAAATAAATCTTCCAGCACTAAGCCCAATACCGATGCAACGGTAAAAATCCAAAACAGGGTGAATAGCGAAAGATCTAAGTAGCGTGGTGCAAACTGAGCACGAACACCACGCACCACTTGGGTATCAATAGCTTTATCGAATACCTTTTTGGGAGTAAGAGTATGTTTGTCGTTAGTCATGGCTCCAACTCTACCAGAAGCCATTTATAACCCCGCCACACTTCAATAAAGTGGCAAATTTGTAACCTCTAAGCCACCGAGCAGCAACCTGCACACCAACCCGCATCCACGGGAATGATCGCGATATATACAGAGCACTTAGAAAAACTACAGTTATAGATAAACATTGCGATTATACAGGCATCCTGCAAAGTGGGTTAGACTGTTAAGAATCTGTAAATATCACCCATACTATGACCCGCAGAAAGGACGGCATCCCATGCGGCTTTTAGAAGAGCGCATCCAGCGCGACGGCACGGTCAAAAGCAACGATGTGCTAAAAGTTGATGCATTTTTGAATCATCAGATGGACGTGGAACTATTTGAAGAGATGGCCAAGGAATGGAAACGTTTATTCGCCAACAAGCCCATCAATAAGATTCTCACCATCGAAGCATCAGGCATTGGCATTGCCGCCATCGCAGGACACGTCTTTAACGTTCCTGTTGTATTTGCCAAAAAGGCTCAGAGTATCAATCTGGATGGCACATTGTATGCCACGCGTGTTGAATCCTTTACCCATGGCAAAGTATTTGATGTTATCGTCTCCAAAAAGTATGTTGGCGAAGGTGACCACCTGCTGCTCATCGATGACTTCATGGCAAATGGCTGCGCTATGACGGGTTTGATCGAGATTTGCGAAGATGCAGGGGCTACGATTGAAGGGATTGGCATCGCCATCGAAAAAGGGTTCCAAGGCGGCGGCCAGCGCCTGCGCGACAAGGGTTATCAGGTTGAATCGCTCGCAATTGTTGACAGCATGGATCCAGAAACGGGCGTGATCACCTTCCGATGAAAACCAACAATACTTCCCTCCCCACCTATCCAGATAATGACTTGGCAGCTCAGCTTGCCGATTTCGATAGCAAGATTTCCTTTGCTCGCGTTTTCCCCTACGGCATTCAGCATGTCCTTGCTATGTTTGTGGCCAACTTAGCTCCCATTACCATTATTGCTGCTGCAGCTGGCTTTGATGCTGCCACCACCGCCATGCTTATCCAAACCGCTATGGTAGTTGCCGCTATTGGTACTTTCGTTCAACTTTTCACGATATGGCGCATTGGTGCTCGCATGCCAATTGTTATGGGTGTTAGCTTTACCTTTGTTACCGTGGCCTGCGGCATTGCTGCTCAGTACGGTTACGGTGCTGTGATTGGCGCCTTTATTGTTGGCGGCATCTTTGAAGGCACGCTGGGCCTGTTCGCCAAATACTGGCGAAAGTTCATTACGCCTATTGTTTCAGCTGTTGTGGTTACCGCTATTGGTTTTTCGCTTTTGTCGGTTGGTGCCGAATCCTTTGGCGGCGGCTCTGGTGCTCCTGATTTTGGCTCCCCAGAAAACCTGTTCTTGGGTTTCATTTCGCTTGCCGCTTGTTTGCTATTCCAAGCGCTTGCCAAGGGCAGCATTAAACAGCTTTCCGTTCTGTTTGGCCTTATTGTTGGCTACCTTGTGGCCCTCATTATGGGCAAGGTAGATTTTTCAGTATTTCAGAACCTCGCTATCCTTTCGGTACCACAGTTCATGCCCTTCACGCCCGAATTCCATATCGATGCCATTATCGCTATCTGCCTTTTGTATCTGGTAAGTGCTGCAGAAACCTTAGGCGACACAGCAGCTTTATCCAATATCGCTTTCAAGCGTTACCCCTCCGAAAAGGAATACGCTGGCGCCGTTGCCGCCGACGGTTATACCAGCACCTTTTCTGCATTGATGGGTTGCTCTCCGCTAACCACCTTTGCGCAAAACATTGGGCTTATAGCTATGACCAAGGTTGTTAATCGTCGCACAATCGCTTTAGGAGCTACGGTTTTACTGATCGCTGGCTTTATCCCCGCTATTAGCGCAGTATTCAGCTCTCTTCCTGATGCCGTGTTAGGTGGCTGCACCATCATGATGTTTGGCAACATTATTTTGAGCGGCTTTCAGATGATTGCCAATGCAGGCTTTACCCAGCGCAACATTACGATTGCTGCCATAGCATTGGCCATGGGTATAGGCTTTACCCAGGTAAGTGATATCTTTGTTGCCTTTCCTGATCTGTTGCAGAACATCTTTGTGGGCAACAGTATTGCACTCACATTCCTTACTGCTGTCATTCTTTCCCATGTCCTGCCAAAAGATGCCATTATTGATGGTCCTCTGGTGACCCGCATGAGTCAACACAATGACAATGAAGCGTCTGATGCGAAACCCGACAATAACGCTAGCACCACGTCGTCATCAAACAACGCTTAAACGAGCATCACTATTCGCATAAAAAGGACTTACACATAAACACCCATGAGGTACTATTCCTCTGGGTGTTTTTTATTAAACAGACGTTTAACTATTTTTATTAAACCCCAACCATTGTTAAGCCAACACTCCTAAGGAGTTCTATTGATGGATAACAAGAAACAGACAACGGTTCTCATCGGCGTAAGTGGCTGTATTGCTGCCTATAAAGCGTGTGAGGTTCTTCGCGGACTACAGAAGCGCGACATTCGCGTTAAGGTAGTCATGACCGAACATGCAACTCATTTTATAGATCCACTCACGTTCCGTGCACTCACCCATGAGCCAGTTGCCATTGGACTCTTCGACGATCCACAAGACCCCATTCATCATATTTCGCTTGCACAGGAAGCTGACTTATTTCTGTTAGCCCCCTGCACAGCAAATGTTATGGCAAAAGCGGCACATGGCATTGCTGATGACTTACTAACCACCACTATTCTTGCCACGACAGCACCTATTATGGTATGCCCCGCCATGAATGTGCATATGTATGAAAATGCTGCCACGCAGGAAAACATAGAAGTCTTACGCCGACGCGGTTTTGAATTCATCGAAGCTGATTCGGGTTATTTAGCATGTGGTGATATCGGTAAAGGACGCCTAGCTGAACCCGAACATATTGTTGACGCCGTTATGACTAAGCTTGCAAGCATGGGCTTAGCACCTGACGCTGGAATTAGCATCAGCCCTGCAGCAAGCGATACAACATCGAACATGACGCCTTGTGCCGGTACCCCCACACACGATTTAGCGGGTAAGAAAGTCATGATAACGGCAGGCCCTACCTTAGAGCCTATCGATCCGGTGCGCCAGATTACCAACCGTTCTTCTGGTAAATTCGGATATGCCATTGCCAAAGCCGCTCAGAAACGCGGAGCTGACGTTACCTTAATTTCTGGTCCGGTGTCACTTCCCGCACCAGAAGGCGTCAAGATGATCTATATTGAGACGGCTCGCGATTTGCTTGCCGCCAGCGAAAAAGTATTCCCCTCTACCGATATCGCCCTCTTCAGCGCAGCAGTAGCTGATATGCGTCCTGCAAGCCCTTCAGATCACAAGTTAAAAAAAGGCATTGATGACGCCTTATTGACTACTATTGAACTCGTGGAAAACCCCGACGTTTTGGCTACCATGGGTAAACAAAAGACAACCCAGACAGTAGTTGGTTTTGCCGCGGAAACTCATGATGTGGTGCACTACGCTCAACATAAACTGATCAAAAAGAATGCCGACATGATTGTTGCCAATGAAGTTGGCACAGATAAAACCTTCGGTAAAGATGATGATGAAATATGGCTGGTAACCCATGAAGGCACTGACCATATAGAGCGCGCTCCTAAAAGCGAACTAGCAAACTTGGTGCTTTCCCGCGCCGCGCAACTTTTTGCTGCGAAATCTGAAAAGAAGTAAAAATTCACTTCGTCACACTGTATGGTTAAATCTTGTTTCAAGCAGTACCCAGAGTGCCGCCGGATAAAACTACCCGGCGGCACTTTTGCTACACAACCTAATGCTCAGCTACTTGGCTTCTTCAATGGGTAGCGGCGTTTCGTCAACTTCATCAAGGTTGTTTTGCCATACATAATGTTTGGTTTCGTGAGCTATCAGTGCCGAAAGACCCAACACAGCAATCAGGTTAGGCACCGCCATAAGCGCGTTAGTAATATCGGAAATGTTCCAAACAAAGCCCGAAACGCCAATTGCACCCAAGAAACAAACAACTAAAAACACTATCTGGTAGGGCTTGATGGCGTGCTTGCCAAATAAATACGTAATACAGCGGTTCCCATAATAAGACCAGCCAAGACTGGTGGAATAAGCGAAGAGTACCAACCCCACGCACAAAATAATTGAACCTACCACTGGAATACGATCGAATGCCATCGTAACCAATGCAGATGAATCAGCAAAACCACCCGAAACATAGAGCTGCATTATTTCAGGATCAGCAAGAATTGAAGTAACCAAGGCTAATGCAGTCAAGGCACAAACAATAACCGTATCCCAAAAGGTACCCGTCATAGAGATGAGCGCTTGACGAGCGGGATTTTTAGATACCGCAGCAGAAGCTACCAAAGGAGCAGAACCAAGGCCAGACTCATTTGAAAAGAGACCGCGGGCACAACCAAATTGCAATGCCATAGTAACGGTAGTTCCCAAGGCTCCACCAAAAGCAGCACTGGGATTAAAAGCGCTCGTAACAATAAGTACAACTGCATCCCATAAATAGGCACCATTAATAGTGATCAGCGCAAGACAGCTCACAATATAAAAGATTGTCATAAAGGGAATAAGCTTTTCGCATACTCGAGAAATAATCTGAATACCACCCAAGATAACAACCGCAATAAGTACAGTGATAACGACCCCTACAATGATTTGAAGGGGGCTTGTTTCAAACAGACCAAATACTGAAATCTGGGTGGTTGCAAGCGAAGCATCTCCCGCAAGTGACACGATTGCACCAGACAGTGAATTAGTCTGCACTGCCGCGCCAATCCCAAAAGATGCAATAGCAGCAAACAGAGCAAACAAAATGCCGAGGACTTTACCTAACGTCTTATGTTTGAAACCGCGCTGAAGCGCATACATAGCACCACCTAGCATGTTGCCATTGTGGTCTTTAACACGATACTTCAGAGCTATTAATACTTCAGAATACTTAGTGGCAATACCGAATACTCCAGTTAGCCACATCCAAAACAAAGCACCAGGTCCACCGGCAATCAAAGCAGTGCCCACGCCAACAATATTGCCCGTACCAATGGTTGCTGCCAACGACGTTGTTAAAGCCTGAAAAGGGCTTACGTCACCCGCGCCCTTATCCCGCTTTAACATGAGCTTGATACCGGTAAACAGTTTTCGTTGAATACCGCGGGTGCGCAGCGTCATAAAGAGATGGGTTCCTAGCAAGAGAACGATCATAATAGGACCCCATACAAAACCATCAACAGCCGATATCACATCCTCAATCCATGAGACATCGCCCGTTCCAGCCGACGCAAGCCCTTCACCCAAACCGATAAAGGGTTCGACAAAAAACTGAAATAGAAAATCTTCCATGAGCCGCCTCACTTTCTCACTGATGATGCTTTACCGGGGTAAAGTATGGTGAGTATTGTAAGAAGGCGATGTTTCCACTGTGCTACAACTGGCCTGATTAAAAGGTGAATAGTCGAAAACTTACTGTAAGCCAATCCATAAGAGAACCATTTCAATCTTCTACCCGTTTGATCACTTCTCTGCTAGACAGGGTACTGGAATATGTCTCAACAGATATCGGGCTAGAGATTAATTTACATGTGAATTTGAATGATCTGAGCGAGACAAGGAATGCGCGGCGGTTATTGGCGAGATATTCAAGCAAGTAAAAACGGCTTAAATTTTAAGTGCACTCGAAGCGCCTAATTTAGGCAAAGAGAAACAAAAAGCTCACAAGCGAAAACCACTTGTGAGCTGGTGTTTTAGAATGGTCGGGTTGACAGGATTTGAACCTGCGACCCCTTGACCCCCAGTCAAGTGCGCTACCAAACTGCGCCACAACCCGTATTCAGTTGCTGCTTAAAGCAGCTCAAATATAATACCGTATTTGAGCCGTATTGCAAGCAGAAATAACCAGTTTGTTTACCGTCCTAAAAACTTGTCGTTTGACCTGCACCGCAGTACAACTAAAAACCCAAATTCTCTATCCACTTACGAGCATCACGCTCATGCGCTCCACTGCCAAAACAACGCTCGCCAATAAACTGCGCACCTGGTGCCGATGGCGCTAATATCTTTTGAGTGCTTCCCATGCCGCTTCCGCCAGACGTCGCAAACAAGGCAATTTTTTTGCCACTCCAGTGGTAACCTTCTAAAAACGAATTGATGATAGTGGGCGCCTGATACCACCAGATAGGAAAACCAATCAATATGGCGTCATACGAATCAAAGTTCTTGATCATATGAGCAATTTCAGGCCGCGAAGCAGGATCATTCATTTCCACACTGCTGCGACTGGTAGAGCTATGCCAGTTGAGGTCAGCTGCCGTATAAGGCTGCTTGGGCTGAATTTCAAACAAATCAGCCTTTGCTGCTTTAGCCAACTTTTGTGCTGTTGCCTTCGTGGTTCCTGTAGGAGAAAAATACGCTACCAATACCTTACTCATTGCCGTCATCCTTTCCTGCTTTGACCATCTATCACTAAACCATATGCATAAACACTTGCAACACGGGAATAATCACGAACGAAAGCACAGTACTGACCACTACCGCTTTCGCACAAAGGAGCGAATCGCGCTTATAAGTAATGCAGAACATCGGCGTCATGGAACCTACTGGCATCGCAAACATCACCACAAAAATTCCCACCAATAATGGATCGATATTCATATACGTCAGGACTACATACATAAGCATAGGGAAAAGTAGCTGACGAATAACTACGTAGGGATACAGACGCCATTCGGAAACCACGTCGCGGATGCGCATGTGAGCCACAATTACGCCCACCAGCATCATAGCAACAGGGCCGGTAACCTGACCTAATAAGGTGCAGGGCTGTAAAATGATTGCAGGCAGATGCACTCCAGAAAATACAATCACCAAAGCAATAACCGCAGAAATGGTAAGCGGACTGAGCACTGCGCGTACTACCTGGATGGCCATTTCTTTACCACTTGGTAGCTGCACCTCTAGACCCGCAGGGCTAACGGTTTTACCCGTGATTCCCGTCGTACGTACAGTCTCGTTGTCACTGCGAGACTTGGAGGGCCCACCAGATAAATTCGATGGAGTTGCCAAATAGTCATACTTATGACCCATCACCAAAATAGCAATGCCAATGCTGTACATAAACAGACCCATGGCCATAATGAACACGCTACAGAGCAAAACTGATCCATCGCCATAAATAGCCTGGCAAATTGGAATACCAATAAACCCCGTATTGGTAAACACGCTCATGAAATAATAGATAGAACGCTGATCTTTTCGAATTCGGAATGTCGTATTGAATATGAAACAAGAAAACAGCAAGATGAAAAACTGAACAATAGCCAGAATAAAGATGCCAATAACCTGAGCACCCACTTCAGACGAACTGACGTTACCCGTAGAAGCTAAAATCATGCAGGGCAAGGTGATGTTAAGCAGCACTGCTGTCATTTTAGTTTTTACATGATCATCCAAATAACCAAGTTTAGTAGCCCCATAGCCCACTACAGCAATAATCAACAACACAGTCATCTGGAATACAGCAGCTGAAGCTTCACCCATCACATACCCTTCACCATAGAACTTGAAGCTAGATCGATAGTATCTGCGCCAATACTCTAGGCATAATGCCTATATGTAATAGGTATCTATGCCCAGCTTGTATGCATTTCCTATCAGTTATCGATTGCCTACTAGGCTGCCGGTCTCATCAGGCCTTTCGTAATAACAGACAGAATTGATGCCCCACGCGCGGCGCACTCTAAAAGAGCCGAAGGATTCACCTCCGGCTCTAAAACAGCTTCATGGTCTGCAACAGACACTTTTCGATCACTGGCCTGCAGAACCAAGCCTCAACACCAAGCCTTAGAGATTAGCCTCAACACCAAGCCTTAGAGCTTAGCCTCAACGCCATGCCTCAGCGCCAACCCTTAGAGCATATGAGCACGCAGTTCTTCGCCACTCTGAGCAGAAAGATATGCAGGAGCAATATCAAAGATAGTCTTGCAGCCGCTTTGACCTTCCTGGTTCATGCGATAGGCAGCACGTGCGCATGCAACCAAAACACTACCGGTGAATTCTGGATTGGAATCCAACTTCAAGGAGTATTCGATAACGTGCTTATGCTCACCTGTTACACCCGTTACACCCGTACGGAAAACCGAACCGCCGTGAGGGATGCCCTTGTGATCACGGTCGAGTTCTTCTTGCGTAATGAATGTTACCGTGGTGTCGTAATCAGCAAAGTAATTAGGCATTTCCACGATCGCCTTTTCGATGGCTGCTTTATCAGCACCCTCTTCAGCAACCACGTAGCATTCACGCGTGTGTTTTTGGCGCGTAGTTAATTCGGGGTTTTCACCAGCACGCACAGCATTCAGAGCAGATTCAACCGGAACCGTGTACTGGCGAGCATCAACCACCCCCGGAACACGACGGATAGCATCGGAATGACCCTGAGACACGCCGCGACCCCAGAACGTGTAATCATGACCCTCAGGCAAAATGCAGGTGCTGTACAAACGAGCAACCGAAAACATACCTGGATCCCATCCCACGGAAATAATGCCCACCTTGCCAGCTTTCTTAGCTGCTGCATCGACATGAGCGAAATGGGTTGGAATATTAGCATGTGTATCAAATGAATCAACAACGTTAAACAGTGCAGCAGCTTCGGGAGTCTGCTGTGGTAGATCTGTAGCACTTCCACCGCATAGAATCAAAACATCAACATCTTCAGTATGCTGAGCTAAATCGCTCGCAGCATATACTGACAGACCTTCCGTTAGCGGCTTTACCGATTCAGGATTGCGGCGGGTAAAAAGGGCAACTAATTTCATATCGTCATTCTGACGACAAGCAAGCTCTACACCCTTGCCCAAATTACCATAGCCTAAAATACCAATACGAATTGCCACTATATCCTCCTAGGTAAGAATCTCAACATGCAAAACTTAACGAGTCCCATACAAAAACCGTGCCTGGTATGGGACAAACTTAAAACGGATTCATTGTACCAAGAGGTGTACGGCCTTTTGTGTTAATTCATTTGTTACAAGATATGCGACAGCAATCACACCTGATGACGTTTCTGATGTCGTTTCTGATGACACAGAAGATAAGGTTGATACGTGCTGTGGCAAGTCAGTTACACCTAAAACTGACTTGCTGACGCCCAGAAATATATGGCTACAAGCATCGACGCACCATACGGCGCTCGTAGATGTCAAATTCGGGCGAATGAAATTCGTCGATTACTTCGAAACCTAGATGTTCATACATTGACTGTAAGCGATCAGCAAAACAGTCTAAATAGCAGTTCAGTCCTTCTTTATCCGCATAGTCAAACATCGGATTCAGCAAACGGCGCAAGGCACCTTTACCCCGCTGTGATGGATCAGTTGCCCACGCATAGAAGTAAATGTGATCGTTACCCTGCTCCATCTCAGCTGACCAGTCGAATACCGAAATAGGCTTCATCTTTTGGCGCTGAGCTTCCAGCAGCACCTCTTCTTTTGGTGTAATAAGCGCTTCAAACGCTGAAACAAAACCTTCAGGGTCGGCAACTTCTGTTGACAGCGAACGCACCGGCTTAAGCTCGCTATAACGAAACGCACCCGTTGCAGCAGAAAGATCCTCTAAGCAATACACCCCCTGATAAGGAGCATGTACCGATAAATCATCCAAGAATAAGGCATGCATGAGCTCACATTTTCGCTCGTAGGTTGCATCAATACTATCCAGAGCTGAAAGCCACGTGATAAACCAGTTTTCCTCCATGAAACTAGAACCCATCATTGTGGCAAGGCGCTTGAGTAATGCCGTTTGTCCTGGATCAACACATAGTAAACCTGGTATGTTCAAGGGACATTCCTTTCGCTTCCGTTAAATCCAGGGCATATTTTCTCATTTCCGGTTCTTGCCTACACCCGCTGCAACCTATTTATTTCATGCCACTATTTATTTACTGCAATTCTCATCATGGCGTATGCATTTAAAGCATTATCAACTATTCAAACTTTGCATTGCACATTTAGGCATCTACCTGGGTTTCTTACTTATAATTCAACTGTCTTACAGATATTTTCAAACAAAACTCCCCTCCCACCAGAAAGGAACGTAATGGCTTTATTGAGTTTGCATGATCCTTCCTATAAAACTACCTCAGGTTCATCACTGCATAACCCTTATCGGTTTACCAAAACAAAAGCAATCTTATTAGTTGTTCTTGGTCTATCTTTTCTGTGCTTTGTGGGGCTTACCGGCTGCAGCAATGCTTCTAGCTCTACTGAATCAAGTTCTACCGATAACAACACTCAACCGTCCGAAACCACATCTACAACTGACGCCAATACTCAAAACTCAACACTTATTGCCTATTTTTCTGCGACAGGTAATACCGAAAAAATTGCTGAAGATATAGCCGCCATTACAGGCGGATCGCTCTACACCATTGTGCCGGAACAACCCTATACAAAAGACGATCTCAACTACAACAATGAAGGATGCCGCGCCAATAAAGAGCAAGCGGATAATTCGGCTCGCCCCAAAATAAAAGGTTCAGTAGACAACATAGAGCAATACCACACAATCTATCTGGGATATCCAATTTGGCAAGGAATGGCCCCTCGCATTATTGAGACATTTCTTGAAAGCTACAATTTAGAAGGCACAACCATAATTCCGTTCTGCACATCCGGATCGAGCGATATCACAGCAAGTGAAGATGAACTCAAGGCCATTTCTCCAACGGCCCACTGGATTGATGGCAAGCGTTTTGAGACAAATGCAACACCTGATGACATTAGAGCCTGGATAGAAAGCCTGCACTAAGTACTTAAAATGCCAGATCGTCAACTAACAGATTTTAAAACTAAACGATCTTGCTTGAAGAATCATCGCGTTACATCACACACCACATATCAGAAAGGATGAATCATGTCAGAGCTCATTTGTGCTGGCACCGGCGGCGAACATTACGTTTCCTACAATGAACGTTCCGGCAAAGAATCAGTTGTCTATTTCACGCGCGATTTGTCTGCAGAAGGCCTTCGCGCTATCTATGAACGCGTGAATGAAACCATAAAGGGATCGGTAGCTATTAAGCTGCACACCGGCGAACAGCATGGACCTAATATCATCCCCCGTCCTTGGGTTAAAGAATTAATTGAAAATGACGTGCCAAACGGCACTATCGTTGAAACGAACACCTATTACGAAGGGGATCGCTACACCACCGAAAAGCATCTTGAAACCATTAAGGTAAATGGTTGGACCTTTTGTCCGGTAGACATTATGGATGCCGAAGGTACGGTAAATCTGCCGGTAAAAAACGGAAAATGGTTTACCTATATGTCCATGGGTAAAAACATTCTGAATTACGATTCCATGCTGGTACTCACCCACTTCAAGGGTCATACTGCTGGCGGTTTTGGTGGTTCGGTCAAAAACATTGGCATTGGTTGTGCCGATGGCCGCATTGGCAAAGCCATGATTCACACCACACCCAGTTCGGATGATCAGTGGAGTATTCAGCAAGAAGAACTGATGGAACGCATGACCGAATCTGCAAAGGCAGTGGTAGACCACTTTGGTGATAACATCACCTTTATAAACGTGATGCGTAACATGTCAGTATCATGCGACTGCGAAGGCTTAGCGGCAGAGCCAGTTGTTACCCCCAATGTTGGCATTGTGGCTTCGCTTGATATTTGCGCCGTGGATACTGCCTGCGTTGACTTGGTGTATGCCATGAAATCCGAAGACAAGGCTGCCCTTACCGAACGCATCGAAAGTCGTCATGGACATCGTCAGCTGTCTTATCTAAAAGAACTCAATATGGGCAACAATCGTTACAAGCTGATCGATATTGATAATGGCGACAAGATAATTACCCCCGCTGAAGCCGTAGCTGGAGTAAAACCATTTGTGCTTGAAGAGCACTAAAGCACAACCCTTTTAATATCTAGCTCGCTTTCGAGTATTCCAAATTGCATAGTTAAAAATGCTCAACCAATAAGCAATCAGGAAAAGGGGTGCCGCACACGCGACACCCCTAAATGAATACTCTATGCAATTCAAACACACAAGTGCAGTTCGTTTATTACTCAGCGAATACTGGCGTGAATATCCTGAAGCGAACGAACGCCAGATTCACCATGCTCGTGGGCTTCTTTTACACCCAATGCGGTCACATGAGCAGCAGCCATGGTGGTGATGTATGGCACGTGGTTCTTGATAGCAGCCTTGCGAATATAGCTGTCATCATCGCGGCTTTCAGCGCTGGAGGCAGGTGTGTTAATCACAATAGCAATTTCCCCATTGGCCAGTGCATCCAAAATATCCGGGCGACCTTCACCCAACTTATTAATTGCTGCAGCTTCCACCTCATGTTCTACCAGCAACTCACGGGTACCCTTGGTGGCCATCAAGCTAAAGCCCGCATCCGTAAGTTCCTGAGCCACTTCGACCAGCTCATCCTTATCGCGATCGCTTACCGAAATAAGAACACTGCCTTGTGTTGGGAGCGGTGACTGCGTAGCTTCCTGAGCCTTCATGAACGCTTCGCCTACCGTGTTTGCCAAGCCTAAGACTTCGCCCGTAGAACGCATTTCAGGACCCAATACCGGGTCTACTTCGGGGAACATATTAAACGGAAATACCGCTTCTTTTACGCCGTAGTGAGAGAAAACACGCTCCTTGAGTGCAGGTACAGGAGAGGGACGGCCAGTAAATTCGCTCGTCATAACATCGGTAGCAATCTGAACCATCTGGATATTGCACACCTTCGAAACCAGAGGCACCGTACGTGATGCGCGCGGATTGGCCTCCAAGACATACACCACGCCGTTTTCGATGGCATACTGGATATTCATCAAGCCGCATACCTGCATGGCTTCAGCAATCTTGCGCGTGTAGTCCTTGATAGTAGCCAGATGCTCATCATCCAAGTTCACTGATGGCAAAATGCAAGCCGAGTCGCCTGAATGAATACCGGCCAATTCTATATGTTCCATAACGGCAGGAACAAACGCATGCGTACCGTCACAGATTGCATCCGCTTCACATTCAAGTGCATGCTGCAAGAAGCGATCAATCAAAATAGGACGATCAGGGGTTACGCCAACAGCGGCAGCCATGTAGCTCTTCAGGGCGTCGTCATCGTAGACCACTTCCATACCCCGTCCACCTAAAACATAGCTGGGGCGTACCATTACAGGAAAACCAATCTTGTGAGCGATACCCAAAGCCTCTTCTATAGTTGCCGCCATGTCAGCTTCAGGCATAGGAATACCAAGTGAATCCATGATGGCACGGAAACGGTCTCGATCTTCTGCCAGGTCAATAATTTCAGGGCTGGTACCCAGAATTTTTACTCCTGCGCGCTCCAATTCAGACGCCAAATTAAGCGGCGTCTGTCCGCCAAACTGAGCAATAACGCCCAGTGGCTTTTCCTTTTCATGAATAGACAACACATCTTCTGCTGTCAGTGGTTCGAAGTAGAGCTTGTCTGAGGTGTCATAGTCAGTGGAAACTGTTTCAGGATTACAGTTCACAATGATAGTCTCAAATCCCAACTTCTTCAGTGCCAGTGCAGCATGAACGCAACAATAATCAAATTCAATGCCCTGACCAATACGGTTAGGACCACCACCTAAGATCATGATCTTGCGTGCATCGGAAACTGTAGAGTGGTCTTTTGCATTGTAGGTAGAGTAATAGTAAGCGCTGTTTTCGGTAGAACTTACATGCACACCTTCCCACGCCTGAACAATGCCTTGCTGTATACGGGTTTCACGCACTTCAGTTTCAGACTTGTTCAGCAACTGCGACAGGTAACGATCTGAAAAGCCGTCCTGCTTAGCCTGCTTTAAGGTTGCAGCATCAAGCATAGAGCCGGGATTTTTCTTGGCGAATGCCAAAATTCCCTCTTCTTCTGCCACAAGTTCTGCCATCTGCTCAATAAACCACGCCTTGATGCCCGTAAGTTCATGCAATTCTTCAACCGTAGCACCCTTGCGCAGCGCTTCGTACATAACAAACTGGCGCTCGGAAGTTGGATAGGTCAACATACCCAACAGCTCTTCTTTGGTCTTGTCGTGAAAGTCCTTGGCAAAGCCTAAACCGTAACGTCCCGTTTCAAGGGAGCGAATAGCCTTCTGAAAGGCTTCCTTATACGTTTTGCCGATAGACATAACCTCGCCTACGGCGCGCATCTGGGTGCCCAGCCTATCCTCTACACCCTTAAACTTTTCGAATGCCCAACGTGCAAACTTGATCACCACATAATCGCCGTCAGGAACATAGTTATCAAGCGTGCCGTACTTACCACAGGGAATTTCATCAAGCGTAAGACCACATGCCAGCATGGCCGAAACCAAAGCAATTGGAAAGCCGGTTGCCTTAGAAGCTAAAGCTGAAGAGCGCGAAGTACGTGGATTGATTTCAATGATGACATCACGATCAGTTACCGGATCGTGTGCCCACTGCACATTGGTGCCGCCAATAACCTGAACTGCCTCAACGATGCGGTATGACTTTTCCTGCAAGCGCTTCTGAACTTCTTCAGAAATGGTGAGCATAGGCGCAGCACAGAAAGAGTCGCCCGTATGAACGCCCATAGGGTCAATATTTTCAATGAAACACACCGTGATAAGGTTGCCCTTAGCATCGCGTACCACTTCAAGCTCAAGTTCTTCCCAGCCCAGAACAGATTCTTCAACCAGAACTTCGTGTACCGGAGAAGCGGCCAAACCACGAGCGACAACTGTCTTCAGTTCATCGATGTTGTATACCAAACCACCACCTGTGCCACCCATGGTATAAGCAGGACGTAAAACGCAGGGATAGCCCAACCGCGATGCTATTTCTACTGCCTGTTCAACCGAATAGGCCACTTCGCTGCGTGCCATTTCAATACCCAAGTCGGCCATCAGGCGCTTGAATTCATTGCGGTCTTCACCGCGCTCAATAGCGTCAACCTGAACGCCAATAACCTTGACGTCATACTTGTCTAAAATGCCGCGTGATGCCAGTTCGGAACAAAGATTCAATCCAGACTGCCCACCCAAATTGGGAAGCAGCGCATCGGGGTGTTCCTTAGCAATAATCTGTTCCAAGCGTTCAGGATTCAAAGGCTCAATATAGGTAACATCTGCGGTACCGGGGTCGGTCATGATGGTGGCTGGGTTCGAATTTACCAGCACTATTTCGTAACCCAAAGCGCGCAGTGCCTTGCAGGCCTGAGTGCCGGAATAGTCGAATTCACAGGCCTGACCAATAATGATGGGGCCAGAGCCAATAATCATAATCTTATGGATATCACTTCGCTTACCCATGCAACGTCCTCCTAAACTGGGAGCTTGCAACTTACTCAGCGCACAAAAAGACGAACGAACAATGCAAAGCTGATAAGACGAGCTCTTAAAGACATGCACTGTCCGTTCGATAAAAAACAGGTATCCCATAGTTAGTGCACTATATGTATCTCATCATTCTACCCGTAAGTGCACCTTTTGAATTATTGATATTGAATTGAGACTTTATAAAATTGGCTCAGTTCTATTCACGTTCTATTCACGTTCTATTCACAGGTTTTTCTAACCGGTATACCAACACACAATTGATCGTCTAGCTTAAAGGCCACTGAAGGCTTTATTGCTGAAGCGAAATCTTGCGATAAAAGAGTCCTTTTTTGTTTAAGCAGTTCCGACGTATCACCCTTGCTCATTTGAGGGCTTAGTTACTCCAAGCACCTGGTGCCATAAAGCGTGTTCAATGCATCCAGCTCTGAGCAAACCATGAAAACCCAAATAGTCGTCCCGCGAAAAGGTCTAACCTTATATACTTACTACGTGTTTTTCGCCACCGCTTTATGCGATTTCTCCACTCCAATCGCACGCTATACCTGGCAACAATCACACCTCATCACATATTGGACAAGACGAAAGATAGTTACATGGGCGGATTTTTTGGTGCCACTTCGCACCGCGATGTAGTTCTCGACGTATTCTTCGGCGTTGACTACCACTCACACCTAGGAACCAGGCGCGCAGGCATGATCATTCGCGATGATGCCGGTTTCCAGCGTCAAATTCACTCAATTGAAAACACGCCGTTTCGCACCAAGTTTGAAGACGATCTGGCAGGCTTTCATGGCAACAGCGGCATTGGTTGCATCAGCGACACCGACCCTCAGCCTCTGCTAGTGCGCAGTCATTTGGGCACATTTGCACTTACGACGGTAAGTGCTATCAATAATGCCGAAGAACTCGTAGAAAAATACCTCTTTGGTGGCGGCAAACAGTTCATGGCTATGAGCTCAGGTGAAGTCAATGGCACCGAACTGGTTGCAGCACTCATCAACCAGAAGGACGACTTCATTTCGGGCATCAAATTTGCCCAAGAAGTGGTCGATGGATCGCTGACGTTACTCATCATGACCGACGATGGTGCCATTATTGCAGCGCGTGATGCTAAAGGCAGATTACCTATTTTGATCGGCAAGAACGAAGAAGGTCACTGCGTTTCGTTCGAATCATTTGCCTACCACAAGCTGGGATACGAAGACGAATATGAACTGGGCCCAGCCGAAATCGTACGCATCACCGCAGATGGATACGAAACACTTTCAGGTGCAGGTAAGGACATGAAGATCTGCGCCTTCTTATGGGTATACTACGGATACCCCAACTCCAACTACGAAGGCGTCAACGTTGAGGTGATGCGCTATCGCAATGGTGCCATCATGGCTCGCGACGAAGCCAAGCGCGGCGCCTTGCCGGATGTCGACTACGTTGCTGGCATTCCCGACTCGGGCACTCCACACGCTATTGGGTATTCCACCGAATGCGGAACACCATTTGGTCGCCCGTTTATCAAGTACACCCCCACATGGCCACGCTCCTTTATGCCGGCAAACCAAGAAGTACGCAACCGTGTTGCCAAAATGAAGCAGGTTCCGGTACCAGAACTTATCAAAGACAAGAAGCTGCTCTTTGTGGATGACTCCATCGTACGAGGCACGCAACTGCGCGAAACGGTTGACTTCCTCTACGAATCAGGCGCCAATCAAGTGCACATGCGTTCTGCTTGCCCACCCATCATGTATAGCTGTAAATACTTGAGCTTCTCTCGCGGCAAGTCTGATATGGACTTACTTGCTCGTCGCGTGGTACAGGACCTAGAAGGCGATGAAGGTCAAAAGCACTTGGATGAATATGCCGATGCCAACACCGATCGTGGCCAGTGCTTGTTGAAAACCATCTGCGAACAGATGGGCTTTGATTCACTGGGTTATCAATCTATAGACGGCATGTTAGAAGCCATCGGTATTGACCCTGAAAAAGTTTGCACTTACTGCTGGACTGGCAAAGAATAACCTTGAGGTTCTTTGCATCCCACCTACACATTTGCAGCTAGCCTACAGCTTAAGGCTCTCATGATCTCAAAAGCCTCATTTCGACTACCAATGCAGCCGGAATGAGGCTTTTCTTCTTTTAAGTTCGATGCTCAATGCGGAAGGATACGAAACGCATACAAAGAGAATTCCCTGTGTGTGAAAGACAGTGCCTGACAGAGTGTAAATATCGCTCTTAATACCCGAAATAGGAAGCAATTTCATACATACGATCAGACTGTTCCACCCCGAAAGGACAGCGATCATCACAGTGTCCACAGTGCGTACAATCACTGGCGTGCAGCGGCAGTTTATCGTAATGATCTGCAGCCATATCATCGCCTACCAAAGCCAAATCGTAATATTTATTTATAAGAGCGACATTTAGTCCTTCAGTGCAGGGATGACAATGGTTGCAATATACGCACGTACCCTTAATATCAGCAGGAGCAAAAGTTCCTAAAACGGAATAGTCACGCTCTTCGGGAGACGAATCCACATAGGATACGACGTCGAGCAGATCCTGTTTGTTGCGCACCCCTGGCAACACGGTAACTACCGCTGGCTTGTCCAATTCGTAGGCTATACACTGGTTACGTGTTAGTGCCTGTTTAAAAGGAGATGCTAATTTATCAAGCAGCTGGCCTCCTGCAAAAGGCTTCATAACCGAAAGTGCAACGCCTGCCTGTTCACATTCTTTGTAGAACGCTAAACGATCTGCTGCTTCGCCCTGACCATACTCGCTGTCATTGGTGTAATCATACATTGGATTGATGGAAAACATGCCTAGATCGCAAATGCCCATCTCAACGAATTTACGCGCAATTGCGACATTGTGCGAAGAAAACGCCAAATGACGAATAATGCCCTGCTCTTTCAGCTTCAAACCATACTCATACAAGCCCATAGCATCTAAGGCTTCAAAATCCTGCTCATCATCCACACAATGAAAGAAGCCAAAGTCAGCATAATCGGTCCCCAACACGTCAAGACGCCTTTGGAATTCATGCTTTATTTCTTCCATGTTGCGCGTCCACCCATATTCACCCGTTTTATAGCTGGCACCAAGATGGACCTGCAGCATAACTTTTTCACGCAGGCCCTTAAGCGCACGAGCATAGGGTTCAAAGGGCTTGGTATTGGATGGAATAAAATCAAAATAGTTCACACCCAAATCAATGGCAGTACGAACTGTGTTTTCAATTTCTTTTTCATCTGACTCATTGATATATGCCATGCCCATACCAATAACGCTAATCTTTTCGCCACCATGAGGTAAGATTCGATATTCCATAGCCATGCAGCATCCTTTCGCTGTGAACCACTGAAGTACGCCGTGATATAGGTTTTGCGTCAAGAGGTATGACCATATCTAGTTTGTATGCTGATATATGTCTTAAAAGCATACCTACCCTGATTAATCTGCTGCTAGCCATTTGTCTAACAAATCGCTACTATTTATGATTACGTAAACAATTAAGTTTGAGCTGCCGTTATAATTAGTATTAATAATTTGGTTTATGAGGGGACATAAAACCGTGGGCAAGCTATGCACTAGTTTGCCCACACTAGTATTCGGGGACTTTATTTGAGGACAATTGAGGGAAATGATTTGGGGAAATATTTGAGGTGAATAGCCAATGGACAATAACGAGTCAAACGTAGATGCCAACGAAGACGCACCAACCACATACGAACGCGATAATGAGCCTAAGCCCGCATCTAATGCCAAGGCTAGCGCTCCTGAATTTGAAT
The DNA here is from genome assembly GCA_900539675.1 of uncultured Coriobacteriaceae bacterium. GTDB lineage: Bacteria > Actinomycetota > Coriobacteriia > Coriobacteriales > Eggerthellaceae > Anaerotardibacter. Next base: position 40,533 of record UQDJ01000009.1, read on the forward strand.
CTGACAACAATGCTAAGCATGCCCCCGATGTTGAATTTGACAGCAAATCAACATCCACCGCACCCGAGACTGAATTTGAAACCCAGTCCGCAACATCTGAAACTATTGAAGTCGAAGCCGTGGTGCTTGATGAAAACGGCAATCCCACCAACGAAAAACGAACGGTAAAGATCAGCACCAAGGCAATGGGTGCTGCCCAAGTTGCCGCGGGCACCGTTTTGACTATTGCCGGTGTTCCTATGCTTATTCTGCCAGGTCCAGGCGTTGTTGCTCTGGCAGGAGGAGCCGCTCTCCTGAGCAAAGGTCAGCGCAACCTTACGGGCAGAACAGCCACTCCTATCGAAGAAAAGCTCGATGAAACGGCGGCCAAACTTTCTTCAGCGGCCAAAGAACAGGCTAAATCTGCTGCTAAAAACGTCGCTCAACAAGCACCTGCCATCGCCAGCAAGGCCGCCCATGCCGCTGCTCAAGTTGCCAAAGACACAGCCAAGGCCGCCCCTACTGTTGCCAGTAAAGTAGCTCACAGGGCACCTGTTATTGCCGATAAAGTAGTACAGGGTGCACCGGTCGTTGCAAACAAAGTCGTGCAAACCGCACCTGTTGTCGCTCACACGATAGCAAGCGTCGCCGCCGATAAGGGGCCAAAAGTAGCAGAAGCAACCCTGCGAGGCGCCATCAAAGTAGGAGGCACAGTTGCCAAAACAGCTCCTGTTGTTGCAGGCAAAATTGCCAAAGATATTCCCGGCATAGCAGAAACAATCAGTAGGGGAATTTCAAAAGGAGCCCACTTTGCCGCAAAAACAGGAAAAGATGTCTTCAAAAAGAGGCACGAAAAATAATTTTTACCAATAGCTCTTTTGATGTGTAAGATGCGTAATTTCCGCTGGAGATTCAGATATTTGCATGTGATATTTCAAGCTCTGTACATTGTAGGTTCAACAACACCTGCCAGTCATAGCCATATCAACACCTGCCAGTAATATCTCTCGATTCGCCCCCCCCAGTCATAACAAAACATATGCATCGCATACTCTTGTGCGGTATCCTTCTAACAGCACGCCTCGAATGATTCATTCGCAGGCGTGTTTGTTTGACCTATTGTTTTCGCTCGCATTACAGAAGAGGTAATCCATGCAAGCTAAAAGCGCACTCCCCTTTTTAGCGGTGCTCTATTTCACAGCATTTATTGCTGGTTTCAATGAAAACCTAATGAATATGGCACTGATGTCCATCATGAGTGAATACTCCATAGACTCAGTAACAGCACAATGGCTGGTCACCGGTTTTATGATTGTCGCAACCATTGGTGTAACATCCATGGCGTTTTTCTATCGTCGCTTTAAGCTTCGCGTCCTATTCCCCGTAGCCGTTGGTTTTACCCTCATTGGCTCTGTTATGGGCCTTGTAGCTCCCGACTTCACCTTCCTTATGGCATCCCGTTTAATTCAAGCCATTGGATCGGGCATCTTTATCCCCCTGATGATGAATACCATTCTGGTGGTAACTCCCAAAAACAAACTGGGCACTTATATGTCCATTGGTGGTTGCACAATCACCTTTGGACCAGCGCTCGCCCCGGTGGTGTGTGGCGCCCTGGTAAGCACGTTTGGGTGGCATAGCGTATTTATTGTTCCCATCGCTGCAATGGTGTTAGCACTTATTGGGGGCATCATCTTCGTTGAGAATGTCGAAAACTCTGATGCTCATTTGGATATGCCATCGTTGCTCATCTCTGCGCTGTTTTTGTGCGCCCTTTCGTTCGGCCTGGCAGAACTCACCATTTTGCCCATCTATTCCATGATTTCACTTGTCGTCGCCATTGGCAGTGGCATTCTGTTCGTTATTCGGCAGCTGCACTGCCAGCACCCTCTTATCGATTTAGAACCCATGCGGCATATTACCTTTTGGCCTGCAACTATCCTGGCAATTATTGCCATGATGACCCAATTCTCATTAAGCGTTTTGCTGCCACTGTATTTTGAGGGTTCCTTGGGCTTTTCCGCCTTTGTTGCAGGCATCATCATTTTGATTCCGGTACTTTGCAATGCCGGATCCACGCTATTTGGCGGTCGCATGATGGACAAACATGGCGAATGGCCCTTATTGCCTGCCGGGTTTGCTGTTATTCTTGCTGGCCTGAGCTTGCTTGCCTTTACCAGCTCCGCTCAGAATACTCTTCTCACGTTCCTGGGCGCACTTATTGCGTTTGTGGGCGTAGGCATGATTTTCTCGCCTTCACAAACAGCTGGTTTGCGCACCCTACCACCACAAATGAACCCCTTTGGCGTTGCTATCATGACTACCGTTGTGCAAATTGCAGCTTGTATTGGCCCTTCCACGTATATTGGCATTATGTCTTCCAAACAAGAAAGTGCACTTGCGACAGGTTATTCTGCGGCATCAGGAGCGACACTTGGTTTCGCACAAGCCATCATGGTAGCCGCCATTATTGCCTTTATTGGTTTTGTTATTGCGTTTGCATTCTCCTTAGCTGCAAAACGACGAACCACCAAACAACAATCGCTCCACGCACACGAAGGCGACCATCATTTGCGTCCCGCTCTTCTGACTTCTATTATGGAAACTAACCCATATGTGATTAAAGCCGATGCTCCCATGGAGGAAGTCATGCAGGCATTTATTAATCTCAAGATTGGTGGATTGCCAGTCATAGACAACCAGGGAAAAGGCATCGGCTATATATCCGATGGCGATATTATGCGTTACTTGGCAGACAAGCACTCCATAAGCGGTGCCTATTCGCTCATTGAACTGGCTAACAGCCAAAGCCTTGATGAACGGATGCGCGAATTGGCTCAGCTTCCCGTTTCCTCCGTGGCCACCAAGGGCTTAGTTGCGGTGAATGCTCATGCCTCGCTCAAAGATGCCTGCGCATTGTTAGCACAACACAAACTGAAAAAGGTTCCTGTCGTTGATCACAATCATATTGTGGGAACGCTGAATCGTTCAGACGTATTGCGCTATGCCATGGAAGCATATTTGTATAGCACACCTACAACAACACTAACCCATGAAGCGCTCTCCTAACAACCAGCCCACCTGCAAAGCGAGTACAAACCGGACTCCGATGAAACAGCGATTCTTTCAAGGCGTCGTTAATCATCGAAAGACTGTCGTGGTGATATTTGCCCTTGCGGCGCTGGTCTGTTTAGCACTAGGTCAGTTAGTACGAGTCGATTACGAAATCAATGACTACTTGCCTGATAATACCGCATCGACTGTCGCTCTTAATACCATGGATGCCGAATTCGACAATGCAGTACCAAACGCTCGTGTCATGGTTAAACAGGTAAGCATAGCTGAGGCTCTTGACTATAAAGCTAAGCTTAAAGCCATAGATGGCGTATCTGGTGTCACGTGGCTTGATGACGCCATTCCCATTTCAACGCCGCTTGAGCTGGCAGATCAGGACACTGTTACTACGTATTACAAAGAGGGCAACGCCCTGTTTTCGTTAACCATTGACGACGATAAACGCGAAAGCGCAGTGAGTGCAATTCGTGATTTGATTGGCCCCGATAATGCCATGACGGGATCTTCCATTTCGACGTCAGTAGCAACCACTTCCACCCTAAGCCAAATCGCTGTCATTACTGTTGCGGGCATCTTATTTGTACTTCTTATTCTTGCCTTTACAAGCACCTCGTGGCTAGAACCCCTTCTTATTCTGTTGGGTCTCGGTGTAGCTGTAGCCATCAATCGCGGCACCAATCTCATCTTTGGTGAAATATCGTTTATCACCAATGCAGCAGGTGCCATATTACAGATTGCTATCGCACTGGATTTTTCGGTGTTCCTTTTGCGACGTTACGAAGAATGTCGCAACCTTTATCCCACCGCTTCCGAAGCAATGGTTACCGCACTCAATAAAATGTCTGTCACCATTTTGGCAAGTGGTTGTACGGTTATCATCGGCTTTTTGGCACTGTGTGTCATGCAGTTCAAAATTGGCCCGGATTTAGGCTTTGCACTAGCAAAAGGCATTGTTATTAGCCTTATTACAGTATTTATCTTTACTCCTGCATTGATCGTCTCATGCGATAGAGGCATGCTGAAAACGCACCATCGCTCTTTTGTGCCTCCACTCTCAAAGTTTGGAGGACTTGTTCAGCGCATCTGCGTGCCCCTAGCTTGCCTGTTTATTCTTCTCCCCCTGCCTGCGCATTTGGCATCCACTTCGCCTGACATCAACTATTATTACGGCGCCTCACATATTTTTGGGCCCGGAACTCAATATGGCGACGATACGCAAGCTATCGATAACGTGTTCGGCGAAAACGACTCGTATGTACTGCTTGTTCCTAAAGGTAACATTCCTCAAGAAGAAGCCCTCTCTCAGGCTTTACATAAACTTCCCGACATTACCAACATTGTGTCATTTGTCGATCAAGCAGGGGTCACCATCCCTCCTGAAATGCTTGACTCAAACACGCTTTCGCTTTTGGAATCCGAACACTACTCTCGAATGGTTCTTTCGGTGGATGTTCCGACCGAAAGTCAAAAAACGTTCGATTTGGTTGAGCAAGTTCGCTCCATCGCCCAAACCTACTACCCCGATACCTGGCTTATGGCAGGATCAGGTGTAAGCACCACCGATTTGATGCTCACCATCACCCATGATAAAGGTGTAGTTGACTTCATAGCGGTTGCAGCCGTTTTGGCGGTATTATTCTTAGCTACCCGTTCGCTTATATTGCCGTTCATCTTGGTATTTGTCATTGAAACGTCTATCTGGCTGAACTTTTCTATCCCTTATTTCGATGGATCCGGGGTGTTCTTCCTGTCATATCTCATTGTGAGCACCATTCAGCTTGGCGTAACGGTTGACTATGCCATTTTAGTATCAGAGCGCTACCGCGAATGCCGCCGCACAATGCCTAAAAAGCGCGCTGTTAGAGCAACCATAGAAAGCTCTACGGTTTCAGTGTGCACATCGGGCCTTACGATGATTGTGGTGGGCTTCATTCTTGGCGCCGTGTCCACCCATGGCCTCTTGGCTCAGTTAGGACACTTCTTAGGAGTAGGTGTTTCCATATCGCTGCTTGCGGTATTGTTCATCCTTCCCGGCTTCTTATACCTATTCGACGGTCTTATCGATCGCCTTACCTGGCACGAACATTTTCTGCGTGGAAGCGACAGCCTTTCTGACGCCTCTCCGCTCACGCGCCAAAGAGAACAGACGAAAGAGGTATCTCATGAATGCATCCACAAACCTCAGTTCTAATGATTCCGACAGCGCCAAGAAATCCCCTGACTGTAACAATGCCAAAGGCTTCAAGTGCTCCGATGACTCTAACAACACCAAGAACATCAAGCGCTCCGATGACACCAACAAATCCAAGGGCTTTCGCCACGCTAAGGACTCCATTGACTCTGTCAACATTCAAAATTCCTGCCCTGCGTCATCAAGGGTTCTCGCCTTTGGAAAACGCTATCAGCTTTGGCTAATAGCGGCTATAGCAGTGCTATGTATAGGCATCCCTGTAGCAGCTTACGCTGCAGGTACTGGTCAGGGCGATGAATCTTATACCAAAACATCTGACAGGTCAGCTGCACAAGCCGAACCCACCAATAACAGCGATGGTGTCACCAAAACCCAGGTGGTCTACATTGACGATGATGCACAGGGCAACAAGCAGGGCATCTACGTTGTCAATACCTTTACAACCGGCCATCAAACCAACGTCACCGATTCAGGTAACTACACTTCGGTGCAAAATCTCACCGATGAGCAGCCACTTTCAAACGATGCATCCACGTTCACCGTATCTGATCAAAACGATTTTGTGTATCGCGGAACTATGGATACCAACACCCCAGCACCCTGGGATATCGCTGCAACATACCAACTTAACGGTCAGGATATTGACCCCTCTCAGCTCGCAGGACAATCAGGCGCACTTACCATGACGCTTACCCTTGCACCTAACTCGGAATGCTCCATCGACTACGCCGATAATTATCTCTTGCAAGTAACCGGAAAGCTTAAAACCGCCACTACTCATGATATAAAGGCAGAAGGTGCCACCCAAGCACAATCGGGCGATGATACCCAGCTTTCTTATATGGTGTTTCCCGGTAAAACCGAAACCTATACGATTACTGCTCAAGTAGAAGACTTCTCCTTTGAAGGATGGACTATCGTTGGCGTACCGCTTTCAATAGCCCTTGATGTGGACGATGGTATGTTTGCGGATGCCACTTCAGAGCTCAACACCCTCAGCGGCGCCATCGCCGCAGTTAATCACGGAGTAAGCAATGTGTCAGATGGCGCCCAAGCTCTCGACGAAGGCCTATCAGAACTAACTTCTCGCAGCCAAGCACTCAATAACGGCGGCGAGAGCCTTACCAATTCGCTGGGCAGTCTTAACCAAGGAGCCACTTCTCTCAACGATGCGCTCAATAACAACTTAGTAGCAGGAGCTGAACAGCTTGCTCAAGGTTCAAGTGCCTATGTAAAAGGACTCGAAGCCAATAGTGAAGCATACTCCGGTGCCGCAAAAAACATAGATGTTCAAAGTGCTCAAGCTGCCTATACCCAAGCGCTTAGCACCTATACTCAGACATTCAGCAACGCTTACACACAAGCTTACCTTACCTACCTACAACAGCTGCCTCCTGATACTGATCCCACTTCCGTTGTCAAAGAAGCAGCACAGGCTGCCGCTTCAGCAGCACTCCAAAGCGATGCCTTCATCAGCGCGAAGGCAAACCTACAAGATGCCCTCACTAAATTGGTAAGCGCCACCGCGACCCTAAATAGCAATCAAGCTGCAGCAGACGCTCTCCAATCGGCACTGGAGAGCTACTCCAACATTGACGCAGGATTACAGAGCATGGTTGATCCCCATAGCGAATCAAGCGTTTATGCCCTTGCTCAAGGATCTGAAGTGCTCGCGAGCGGAACAAAAGCTGCACAGGCGGGCTCTCAGGAACTCCAAAACGGCGTAGAGGCCTATACCCAAGGCACCGATACTTCAGCAGAAGGTGCCAGCACCCTAGCCGACGGAACATCTACGTTATCTGATGGCACACAAGAACTTGCCGATCAGACTGTAGGCCTCGATCAGAAAATGATTGATACGGTGCGCGATAAGCTGCAAGAATTTCTCAATCCTGATTTCTCACCGGTGGACTTTGCCAACAACTCCGTCGAAAACATTAGCCGCGTCCAATTTATTTATATGACTGACGCCATTGCGCAAAACGAGTCAAATGCAACCGACGGCCACAATAGCTCAGAAGAAAACAGCAGTTCTGACGATGCACAGACCAATGAGACTCACTCCAACAACCAGCAGCAAAACCAGCAGGGGCTCTTGGAAAAATTTATTGCGCTCTTCCAAAAATAAAAGTTGATTTCGCATCTTCAAAAAGTAAAAGTTTACTCCGCTTCCTCAAGCACATTGGCGATAAGGTTCATTAAGTCCCTGCGACGCACTACGCCAATTACCTTCCCATTTTCCAATACCGGCAATTCTTTCAAGCGCTTTGTGGCAAGTACGTTACAGGCCTCTTCAAAGGTTGCTGTAGGCGGAATACCTATAACCTTTTTGGTTGCAATGTCAGACACCTTAATGTCTGCCAGCTTTGCTATGCGATCACGCACGTCTTCATTATCAAGCTCGCGCAGCACCACCCAGTTGCCGTTTGTCACTAATTGAGATTCATCGCCAAAGAATCGCAACACATCACTGTTAGATATAAAGCCGCAGGCCTTACCCTTATCATCAACCACAATGGCGCCGCTCGCATTGGACTTTGCCAGAGTTTTTGCAGCAGAACTCACCGGATCGGCTGCCTGCACCGTAAGAGGATGACGGTCCATGACATCTTCTACCAGCTTCTTCAAGGCCCTACCTCCTTCAGCTGCAATAACATTTGCCCCTTGAGCAACGTGCGATAAGGAACCTTTGTCGTATTTCGCTTCAGCAGAGCTAGCAGAAACAGGAACAGTATTAGGCAATACATCAGTTTTCTTGTTACGCACGAAAAACAGGATGATTATGAACACGATAGCAGCCATGGCCATAACCACAGCAAACGACAGATGGTAACCCGCAAAAATACGCTCCAAATCGCTTCCCTGCGTGGCAAGCGACGTTCCCAGTGCACTAAACGACATAATGAGTGCGGTACCTAAAGAACCACCCACCTGATTGATGGTATTGGTAGTAGCGGTAGCGTGCTGTACCAATTCATTCTTAAGAGAATTTACACCCCATGTATTTACGGGCGTTACCAGCATCTGCATGCCGATAGTAATGAGAACATTAACAATGATGACGAATAGCAATGGGCTTGAAATGCCGTATAAGAACATGCCTATGCCACCGGCAAACAATACCGCACCACCAGCAACACTAATAATGCGCACGCCTAGCCTGTCGA
>UQDJ01000010.1 GCA_900539675.1 uncultured Coriobacteriaceae bacterium
ATGAAGCTGAAATTACCCCTGATGAAAAACAAATCATAGATAACGTACTTAGATATGACACATTAGCCGACAGATATAACCCAACATGGGAAGACTCGGTTAAATTCATGTGGAACCCGAACGCATCAAAATCCGATTTAAATGCATACTTTTTGGTTTGGCTTAAAGAAGGTCTTAGACATCCTATGACTTATTTTCAGGCTGCGTTAGCACCGGTATCGCCCTTCTTTTCGGTTGGCGACCTTGAAATAGCTTGGACAACCGGAGATGAACAACACGCTGGAAGCCCGCTTCTATGGCAGCCTGAAGAATTAGATATGTTTCGCAATGCCCTTCATTCGGCAGTTTCCGCAATGAGCGAAATACCAGTTATTGGATTACTGTTTAAAGCACCATTTTGGACACTATGTTTGCCTCTATTAGCCATATGCCTTATTCTTGCCTGCAGAAAATCCCTCGTTCCCATATTTATACCAATTGCAGGCTATCTAGTATTTTGTTTTATTTCTCCTACATACGATACTCGATACATTGTGCCGTTAGTTTTTTCTTTGCCATTATTTTTGTGCCTATTATTCACGGTGCAAGCAAAAAATTCTAGAGATGAAATCGCGGTTCAACATTAGCTGTAAAAGTTTTATTTCGAGATAGAACTTTTACAGCCCTCTAATAACGTTATTGCCCCTGCTTGGCATACTTTGCTTCAGTTGCCTCTTTCGCAGGACGCCACCACGATTCATGATCGCGATACCATTGAATAGTTTGAGCTAAACCAGCTGCGAAATTGGTGTGTTTAGGCTGCCAACCAAGTTCAGTGCGCAGCTTCGTTGAATCAATTGCATATCGGCGATCATGGCCTGGCCTGTCACGAACCCAATCAAAATCATCGGGGCTTTTACCCATGCCTTCAAGAATGGCATGCAGCACATCAATGTTGCTTTTTTCGCCATCAGCACCAATAAGGTAGGTTTCACCCATTTTGCCCTTAGTCAAAATGGTCCATACGGCAGAGCTATGATCTTCAGTATGAATCCAGTCACGTACGTTAAGACCATCGCCATACAGCTTGGGCTTAATGCCACATAATATGTTAGTAATTTGACGGGGAATGAACTTCTCTATGTGCTGGTAAGGGCCATAGTTATTCGAGCAATTACTAATGGTAGTGCGCAGCCCATACGTACGCGTCCATGCGCGCACCAGCAAATCCGATGCAGCCTTAGTTGAACTATAAGGGCTAGAAGGATTGTAAGGGGTTTCCTCTGTAAAACGCGCCGGATCGTCAAGAGCTAAATCCCCATACACTTCATCGGTAGATACGTGATGGTAGCGCACATCATATTTACGGCATGCTTCCAGCAAACAATAAGTACCCTCTACATTGGTATGCAAAAATGGCTCTGGGTTGGCAATGGAATTATCGTTATGTGATTCTGCAGCATAGTGCACAATGGCATCGTGACCGGGAACCAGCTTGTCTAATAATTCGCGATCGCAAATATCACCCACTACCAGTTCTACCCTATCAGCAGGCAAGCCAGCGATGTTTTCCTTATTACCCGCATAGGTAAGCTTGTCCAAAACGGTAACATGTACATCAGGGTGGTTATTCACCACGTAGTGTACAAAGTTAGACCCAATAAAGCCGCAGCCACCAGTAACAATAATATTGCGATATTCCATGTTATTCCCTTACCATACCTGCCGTTGGCACACCATGAACTACCTTATGCGCCAAAACATTCGCCAAATGCTGACCATACAGTGATTTGCCATAGCGCTCCGCTGCATGTTGCAGCACGGTGCTATCAATCCAGCCAGCGTTAAAAGCAATTTCTTCTAAGGAAGCAATCTGTAATCCTTGATTCTTTTCCACTACACGCACGTATTCGCTAGCACGATATAAGCTATCCATAGTGCCGGTATCCAACCATGCGCTACCACGAGGAAGCAAGCTAACCTTAAGCGAGCCATCTTCCAAATACATCTTATTTAAATCGGTAATTTCCAATTCCCCACGAGCAGACGGCTTAACCTGCTTAGCAAATTCCACTGCCCGATGATCGTAGAAATACAAACCGGTTACTGCATAATTACTTTTAGGCTGTTCGGGTTTTTCTTCAAGCGATACCGCATTACCATTCTCATCAAACTCCACAACGCCGAAACGTTCTGGGTCGGTAACGTAGTAACCAAATACCGTAGCACCTTCGCTGCGAGATGCAGCCTGCTTAAGGCTTGCCGTGAAGCCGCCACCATAGAAAATGTTGTCGCCTAAAATGAGTGCACATGAATCGCCACCGATAAACTCTTCGCCAATAAGTAGCGCTTGAGCTAAGCCATCGGGGCTGGGCTGCACTTTGTACGAAAGGTTAATACCAAATTGAGAACCATCACCAAGCAACCGCTCAAAATTAGGCAAATCGGTTGGCGTTGAAATAAGTAATATATCCCTAATTCCTGCCAGCATAAGAACTGACAGAGGATAATAAATCATCGGCTTATCATATACCGGCAACAGCTGCTTTGATGTTACCGTAGTGAGTGGATACAAACGTGTACCCGACCCACCTGCCAGAATGATTCCCTTCATTACTAACGATCTCCTTCAGATTCAGTGGCATTATTAACAGCTGGCTTGTCAGTTTTTCCGTTGCTTTGCTTTTCAACGTTATCTTTGTCGTTTGCTTCCACAGTGCGCTCATGATCATTTTGATAACGCTCAAACTTTTCAACCGCAAGCTGCTGAGTTAGTTCTTTTATTTTGGTGTCTGCTTGGGAAATACGCATGCTCAAATTAAAGCTTTGGATAAGCAGAATAAAGATGAAGAACAGGAACACAAAGTTGACCGGCGCCATAGTTCCTGCCATATCCGACAGCCAGAAGAAGATCTGCGGGAACAAGCTGAATATTAAAATGACACCCGCAAAGCAAAACCAGAAAATTGAGTCTTCAAGCTTTACCTTTGCATTGCGAACCTTCTTGCCAATAAAAATAAACGTACACAGCGCCACCACTATCAGAACAATGCGCAAAACGATAGTCATTATTCATCACCGCCCACGCGCTTACGAATATGCTGAATAAACAAGATTGATATCGTCATCCGAAGCATATACATAGCAGATGTCCAAGGATTCAGGTAACTTTCCCCTGCCGTGCGCTCCGCCATTTCTACGGGAACTTCGACAACCTTTGCATTCGCACGCTTAATTAAAAACGAAACCGTATCAGGCTCAGGGCCATAATTGAGGCCCATTGCCAGAATCTTGATCATACGTTTATTGAATGCACGCATGCCCGATGTTGGATCCGTTAACTTTTGACCAGTAGCCAATCTAATAGCACCAGATATTAAGTTACTGCCGAACATGCGCATTGATTTGGGTTTCTTTTTATTGATAAAACGAGACCCAATGGCAATATCGTTCGTCTTTATTGCTTCAACAAGAGGCTCGATATACTGGGGCAAATGCTGGCCATCGGCATCAAATTGGATTGCACAATCATAGTTATGACGATAGGCATACTTCATGCCCGCCTGAAATGCGCCTGCCAGACCCAGGTTTGTCGCTAAGTCCAAGAAGGGATAGTGATTATCCCTGCACACTTGCACCGTGCCATCTGCAGAGCCATCATTAACGATCAAGAAATCCACCTGGGGAGCATTCTGCATAACCGATTCAATGGTTTGCTGAAGGGATTCTTCTTCATTGTATGCCGGTATTATGAGGAGTGTCTTCAAACTGGGTCCTTAAAGCCTGTTCTACAAACCCCTATTGTACTTTTCAATTACAATTAACGGAACAACGTTGATGTATTACACAAATGATTTGGAGTCCATTATTCATGTCCACGAAAAAGGTAAGCATTGTTGTTCCCTGTTATAAGGTCGAAGACTACCTGCCACGCTGCCTAGACTCCCTAGTTAACCAAACTTTAGATAATATTGAAGCAATCTGTATTAACGACGGATCCCCTGATCACTGCATAGACATATTGCGTGATTATGAACGACGTTACCCTGACACGATTATTGTCATTGACAAACAAAACGAAGGCGTTTGGCGCGGCCGTTTTGACGCTATAGCCATCGCCCGTGGTGAATACATTGGTTTTGTTGATAGCGACGATTACGTGGAACCCACTTTTGCCGAACAGCTTTATTCTGCCGCCAAAAACAACGACGCCGACATAGCAATTTGCGGATTCCATCGCGTAGACGTTGATTCAGGCAAGATCCTGAATACCGAAATGACCGAAGAACGTGCGCCATTTGATGCTCAACAGGAGCCCCAACGCCTTCTAGAACTCAATGGCGCCCCTTGGAATAAAGTCTTTCGTGCGCCCTTATTGAAGAATTTGCATGACTTTAAAGAGCCACCGCGTATCTTTGACGACATGATGATGCATTTGCTTACTTTTCCCTACGTGCATCGGATTGCATTTACACCACATGCGCTGGTCAACTACATTATTCGTAATGATTCTATAATGACCACCATTGACAAAAGCAAGATAGACTCAACCTATAAAGCAATGCTTGAAGTTAAAAGTGTTTACGACCAGGATGCCACTCCAACCCTAAAACAATTCTTAGATGCTGCAGCTTTTTTGCACTTAGGAATTTCCCTTATGTTCAGAATTTCCTACGATAAAAGCGCCAACTTAAAAGAAGAACTTCAACGCAATAAAGAGTATTTGGATACGAATTTCCCCAGCTGGAACTCTGATGCCATTATATGTAAAGCAAACGCAAAGAAATATAAGAACGCACTAGAAAAAGTATACTTGGGGCGCAAAATATATCGGTCTGGCTTAATGCCTACAGCACTACATATATATAGGTTCATGATTCACACGCTCAATATTGATATTAAGTGGTAAACCTACTGTTCGATAGATATTTAGAGGAGCTGGCTATCCATGAAGCAAGCTATCCTGATTTTGGCCCATAAAGACTTCCAGCAAATTTTAAGATTATCAAAGCGACTCATAACACATTTTGAAATATACATTCACTTTGACGCGAAGTTTGAACTTACCCAAGAACAGAAAGACACCCTCCTCAACACTGGAATTCATTTCATTCAACAATACAGTGTTCATTGGGGGGCTTGGTCAGTGTGCCAAGCAGTGCTTGCCGTTCTACATGAAGCCCTTAAAGATCCTGAAATAGGCTATTTTCACTTCATATCCGGCCAAGATTGGCCTGTAAAAAGCTCTGAAGAGATTTTTAATTATTATCAAGCCAACTCCAACATATATATGAAGTATCGATCAGTTGTAGGCGTGAAAGAAACGGGAGAACCCATAGAGTGGTGGCAGAAATATTACTTTGACTACGATCGAATCCCGCGCCAAACTCTGTATGGGATTCTTTATCATCGTCTTACCCTACTCAAACAAACCATTAAACGAACTAACAAGCTTAAAGACCTTAATATTTCTTTGAGTTTGTACCAAGGGTCACAATGGGTTGATATGCCTCGTGATGCCGCAGAATATATCGTAACTTATCTGCAAAAACATCCAGAAGTTCAGAAGATGCTATCTACCGGCTTCTGCTCTGACGAATTCATGTTCCAAACTCTTTTATGCAATTCGCCACTAGCGAACAGGCTTGTTAACAACAACCATCGCCTCATTAAACTTGTAAAACAGCACGATAGCTATCCCGCGATTCTGGATGAATCAAACTACGATGAAATCATCTCGGGGGATTACCATTTTGTTCGAAAAATTGACAGTACATACTCGGCTACGCTTATTGATATGATTGAGCGTCATTGCAAACAAAAAGAAATTTAAGTGATCTTATTGCATGCCTTTTGCAGCAAGTTTTTTAAAAGGCTTGATCAATGCAACTGGAATATGGGCCCCCATGAGTACATCGCAGCAAAGCGCTCCAATCTTTAACGCTAAAGGAACCTCTGAATTATTCATAAGGCTTCTGCCTGGGAATTGCTTCCAATATGGCCTGAGGTCTGCCAGAGCTTTTTTGTCGCCCAAAACATAATACCGACGTACAAATCCGCCAACCGCCAAAGTAACACGTGCTTTTGCGCATTGAGCAGCTTGTGGACAGTTCTCTTTCATAAACTCGTACGAAAGAACTTTCATTTTTACTTCTTCAATATTTCTTTCCGGCGTATGCAGTCTCGAAAGTCCGCTATCGTTAAAGCGATAACAATACAAAACCTTATTTAGAAACAGTATTCGATTACACCGCTTAGCAACATGAATCCAAAACCATTCATCCTCCATCATACTTTTTGAAGGATCGAACTTTTCTAGAAGACAACCATTATTTATTACCAAGTTAGAACGAACTACCTTGCCGTGGACATATCCACCATAAGGAGAGTAAATATCCATCATCCGAACAAGCATTTCATGACTTGTACCCCATACGGAAGCGGCCGGTAATTCCCCAATATCGCCACTGCTATTTCCGTCTATTTGCTCAATACCAAAGAGGATGCAATCTGGCTTATCTTGCGAGATATATGAAAGGATGACAGACAAGCTTTCGTGCTTCAACCAATCATCGCTATCAATAAACATCAGATAGTCACCAGTAACATGTCGAAGCCCGTTGTTCCTTGCAGCGCTAACTCCGGCATTTTCTTGAGTAATAACCGTAATGCAAGAATAACGCTTTCTGTAGTCTTCCAATATGGATGCAGATTGATCAGAAGAACCATCATTGACGCATATTACTTGAAGATCTTCATCAAAGCCCTGGCCCACAACACTATCAAGGCATTGCTTAAGATAATCTTCTGCGTTGTAAATGGGTATTATTATTGATAGTTTCGAAGGGCTCATTATTTCTCGTTTCAGGGATCGTAGCCTTGAATTTCATCATGTTTCAAAAGACTCAACCACAAACAGCATCAAACTCTTTTACGGGATAGAGATCGGGTAGTATTCCGCTCCTGGGTATACCACGCTCTTATCGCAAAACAACTTGCGTTTTACGCATGACAATGCATTTAAGGAAGTGGAAGAATACGTTACTCCTATTTTAAAAGATGATCCTGAGTAGTTAAGCAGCTCCGCGGGCATGAACTGGCTTATTAAATACCCAGAAGGAACTATTTTGGAGTAATCGCAAGTATCACGCGGATGAGGCTTTATAAAGAACGGTTGATTCCCCGTAAGAGAATGGCCCAACTTTGAGTAGAACGCCCTTTGTTCCTCATCGCAGTGTACTAAACCTAATTCCTTTAATGGTTGAGTAAGTACCAGCACAGCGCCCTGAACAGCAGCTAAAGGCTTTCCATTAAAAACGTTTATCAACTGATCTATCGTCTTTTGCGGCAGTTGATCAAAGAGTTGTTTTCTGGGGCAAACTTTTATAGGATGACGCAGCTTAGTTTTCATATTTTCCGCGTCATTAACCTCAACATCAATACACTGGCTTGACCAACCATATGAGATTGGAAAGCGCATGAAAAATGCCGCCAACTTCCGAAGAATAATAAAATGCCCTTTTACCTGGTATTGATCGAAAAGCTTATAGCAATCAAGTCCATCTTCCAAAAGATGATATTTTCTTTTCGTTATCGAGCAATACCAACCACAAATGTCCTTGTCATTAAATAAATAAATTTCATCGTAATCATCAAGCAAATGAAAGTAGCTACGAAAGCTTGACCGGAAAAAGAACATCTTGAAAAAACAGAGCTCAAACGGATGCCATTCTTCTTCAAAATGCCTAATGCGATATATAAACACATCATTTAAACTCGACAGATCTCGCAAGCGATCACATAGCACATTTGCTTGAGGCATCGTATCCAAAATAGCTATATCCGCCTTTGGCGTGATTCTAAGAAGTACTTTTATGGACGCAATTAGTAAATGATAAATTGTCGAACACACATATAGCTCAGATTGCTCGCTTTTATTTGAAGCCATTACTATTCTCTTCCTGAGTCTCCGAACATATCGAAAGTCAAAATAGCATCTTCTTTTATATTGATAGAGGTCTTTTTCCCAAGAACTTTATCAATATCAGTTGGAGAAATACCCGTTCCCGGTCGCTTAAAAGTGAGCATATCCCGCGTAATAGCCGTTCCAGCAGTGATATCACATGCCGCTACGATAGAACGACGAGCATTTAAACGGGCAGCTTGTTCGGTCTTGGAAAATCCTAATGAACTGTTACCTAACAAATCATGAACATGAGCAACACCAGCTAAAATCCCGCGAACATCATCGGGATCCATGGCGTGATAATGATCATTACCAGGAAGTGTTTTATCTAACGTGAAGTGCTTTTCAACAACATGTGCACCCAAAATATAAGCCGTTTTAATGACATCATAATTTGAATCAGGCTTGCAATGATCTGAATAACCAATAATCAAATTAGGAAATTCATGTTTTAACGTAGTAATACGTGATAAGTTCGCATCGCTATAAGGCGTCGGGTATTCAAGCACGCAATGACACAGCACCAACGGTTGGTTGTTCACCTTGCGCACTGTAGCAACCGCACGTTTCATTTCTTCAAGATCGCCAGCACCAACCGACATGATCATTGGTTTATTCTTTTTTGCTTGATACTCAATAAACGGCAAATTAGTCAGATCACTAGAAGACACTTTATACACGTTCATCAGCGGCTCTAAATAATCTGCCGACTCAAAGTCAAAGGCGGTTGAACAAAATTCGATGCCTATTTCTGCACAATAGCTCGCGAGTTCTTGATACTCTTTCGCTCCAAAAGAATCGAACTTTTTAAATAGTTCATATTGGCTTTTCGTTGATTCTTCTGAGGTGTCCCAGTATGCAGGAGAGTTTTTTGAAGCCAGAGTATCGGCCTTATATGTTTGAAACTTAACAGCAGTTACACCAGCAGCCTTAGCTTCATCACACATAAGCTTTGCGGCTTCCATAGGTGTAATCCCGCGCTCAGTAGCAATGTCATAATAATTAACGCCAATTTCGGCGATCAGCACAAATTTACCTTGGTTAATTCGATCGATGATTTCGCTCATTAATCCATCTCTCCTAAGATAATGCGCTTAACGCGCTTGATGCCAGACTTAAGATCATTGTGTAGCATTAGCGTATGCATTTCTTTACGAATAGAAGCAGACTTCACCAACCAATCAAGAGTTGAAGAAATATCTGCATTAGAAACATCGCTGCCCAATCCTAAATTTATAAAGCCATTATCCATCTGGGCAAACGGATGAAGTTGTTCCCGTGTATTTTGAGCCAATATAATTGTAGGTACACCCATTGTTGCCAATTCAAACGTAGTGCGTCCTTGGGATGAAAATGCTAAATCAGCTTGCTTCATATGATCAGTGACGCGAGCCACATCTTGAACAACATTAATGCCCAGTTCCGGGCTTGATTCGGGCTTGGGATGGCTATATCCGCTACCCAGTACAAAATCGAAGTGGACTTTTACACCCTTAGCATTGTAGTCCCACGCCACATCATAGACGCGCTGGGACAAATTTAGCGGATCCGTACCCCCAAACATAACCAATACTTGCTGCACTTGTTCAGAGAATGACTTCGGTCGAGCCGTTAAGAATTCATCTCGTAAGCAAACATATTTCTTACCGGTGTAAACATTAGGCAATGGTGAAGCACCTTCATAAATGGCATTGATTACCGCATCGGCTTCGCGGATACCCTCGCCTAAATCTTCAAATGATATAAATCTACCTACATGCTGCTTGATGCTCTGCACATAAGAAAGCGTTGTGTCTAAGCAATCATTTACAAAAATATCTGTCTTATTTGCAGTCAGCCAAGGGATGAGTTCATCTTCCGAGTTCAGCTCCACTACATGCATATTGGCAGAGCGCAAACGCTCGACACCTTCTTTATACTGTGCCAGCGTAATGAATACGACGTCATGTTCGGTGCATTCGTATGCAAGCGTCAAGCAACGATAAATGTGGCCCAACCCTAATTCTGCGTAGCCATCTACGCGAAAAACAATCTTTTTGCGATTAAAGCTAGTCTCGCACAAAACCCAATCTTGCCAGGAATCAATATCGATTGCCTCATCGGAGGGAACTTCAAACACGCCAACGGTGGTGCCCAATCTACTGTCAGGAAAAACTACACTGCGCTGAGAAACAAAGAATGCACCTGTTTCTAAATAATTCGGAGGTAATTGCTGACGATTAAGACGTGCTTTGTAAGCAGGGACTACTTCCCCGCTGTCACTTTTTGTCCAACTTAAGTGAGGGGCATTAGTAACACTAATTACAGAATCTTTCCCAGATTCTTTAAAGTACCGAATGCCTTTAGTGAGGGTCTCCGCTCGAAGGAGCGGAGACGTTGCCTGCAAAGTTACGACTGTGTCATATTTCCGGCCGAGCTTCGCCTCCACACGAACCACGGCATCATAGATTACTGGATCAAGAGTTACCGCATCTTGCGCTAATTTTGAATCTCTATCCAAGGCAATGACGCCATCGAACTGCTTTGCAAATGACGCTATTTCCTTTGAATCTGTTGAAACAACAACCGTATCAATCTCTTGGCAATCAAGCGCATGGCGGATGGCATGTTCAATTAGGGGTACACCGTTCATAAGGCGCATGTTTTTTCGCGGGATGCCCTTTGACCCTCCGCGTGCTGGAATTATTGCAATAGTAGACACAACAGCCTCCCACTTATCGTTTAATAGTCTAATTGTTCCACGAGATAAGAAGAAAAGCTTCTCTGGATAAGAAAGAGTTAAAGATTCTCCGCAGTGTTTACTAAAAAGTAAACACTTGCTTGCTTATATTTCAATGTATTTATTAGAGACAGCCAGCTTAATGTTTTTTAAATATGTTTAAAAGGTCCATCATTTTTAAAGCCAAATTAGGCGACCAACAACATAAAAGATACTTAGCCCGCATAACGAATGGCAGTTTTCGTATATAAATGTTTGCATAATAATGCGGAACGTTAGATTTTATAAGAGCTTTGACTTCTGCAGCAAACTGCTTTCGTGTTTGTTTGCCAAGCTTCCACATTGAGTTAAGGGTGTTGAATACCCCTAAACGAATAAATAAAAAGTCTAGCTCCTCTTGATATTGATAGTAATACCCATCAGCTTTAGCCTGAGTCAAAATAAGGCGTGAAGTAATGATTCTATCTTTAATTTTTGAAGGATCCGATAAGGACAATGCAGTTGTCGAAGAATTATATCTCCTCCAATAGTAAACAGCATCCGGCACTTGACCTAACTTACAGAATTTAAGTTTCCAATGAATACGTGCTGCATTATCTTCAAAGTAGACATGCTCAGGAAAACGAGAATCTGCACTTTCAAAAATAGACCGCAAATAAATACAGGAACAAATAGGGCATTCTAACAACAAAATCTCTTTCAATGATTTTTGATCAATGAGACCGAGACACGAAGCGGGATAAGGTACAACTGCCTTACCGTCTGGATGGCCTAACTCATTTGTATATTGATAAGATGAAGCTACTACGTCGCATTTATGCTTATCGGCGTATTCAACCAGTGATTTATAATACCCGGGAGAAATAAAGTCGTCAGGATCCATAAAGCCGATATAACGACCTTGAGCCACATCGAGGCCCCTATTTCTAGCGGCACCTTGTTTAGAGTTGCGCTTCATGCTAAGTAGTGTCATATTTGTTTTTTTGAGCATAATCCTTTAGAATTTGCAAGGTATTATCAGTAGAGCAATCATCAACACAGATAAGCTCAAAAGAGACTTGGCCACCAGAATATAATGAATTAAAAAAATCTTTTAAATAACCGTTTCCCGCCATGTTGTATACAGGAACAATAATGCTCAAGTCTGGAGCATCAATATCACTCCGGTCATAAACAATATAATCTTCAGTCTTATTACTTTTCATCTATTCACCTTTAGTATTTGACGACCATAAGATTTTCTAAGAAAGATCTTTCCGGGAATGTGCTGCAATTTGATTTTTATACCATCGATAGTAGCTTTCTACCATCTTATCGAAAGTAAATTGCTGAGCATGGGTCTTGATTGCTTTAGAATCCCATTTGCAACTAAGTAATCGTTCAATCCCCTTTGCAAGCTGTTGATCAGATCTTTCGTCAACTAAAATCATAGCTGAACCACTGTATAGATCTTTTACCGCATCCAAATCAGACCACATCAAAACGGGCTTCCCAAACATAAATGACTCTACGGCTGACAACCCAAAACCCTCCGAGAGGCTTGAAACGCATACGAATGTTGCCGCATTAAAGTACTTAGCTAGCTGCTCATGTGCCACCGATCCACAAAGTTTTATATGGTCCGGATAATTACATGCCTCAATCGCCTCAGCTAAACGTTCGTCGTTATTATTGCCAACAAGCATTATAAAAAATCGTTCCTGCAAGCTCTTAGCGAGATAATTAAAGCTTCTCACTACTTGAATTTGATTTTTTAAAACAGATATATTTCCGCAGCACAAACAAACGGTAGCATTTTCTGGAATACCCAGTTCGCAACGGGCGCTGTTATTTTGACCTGGAATGCTCTTACTTCCATTTGGTATGCAGTAAAATTGGGCCTGAGATCGGAATCGATGATCAACTACATTTAACGCTCTGTTCAACATTCCCGTACTGATATATGAGGTTGGTACTCCTTTTTTTGCAAGCTCATTCACTGCCCATTTCATCAATGGATCTTCATTATCCCCCATCGTCTCTTGAAAGCAATTGAAAGAATGAAACGATACATTGTAGGGAACTTTCATACGGTTACAGGCAAGGATATATGGCAAACTGAGCTCGGTAACCCCTTGGATGCATACAAGATCATACTTATTCTGTTTTATATAGTGCTCAACTAATCCGCCTTCAAGAAAACCAAAAACTGTATTCAGTGATTCCCATAAAGTGCCCTTCTGGTAATAAGCCGCCTTCAGACCTCGAATAAAATAATACGGCCTAGCATAACGAAAGATCATCCTTAAAGGACGATGAAGAAGTTTAACACCTTGCCAAGAGCTGAGCTCAGGTTCTTTATTCTTCGAATAGCAATCAACGCTTACGCCTGGGTTCAGCACCAATTGGGTAGCCAAATCACGAACAAGATAGCTATATCCGGTAGTTCTAGAAGAGGTTTTCTTATTTACATCAAAAACCATTCCAACGCATAAAAATAGAAGATTCATTGATTAGCCCATCAAAAAGATTCAAATTCCACCATTAGAGTTGTTCTGATTTTAAGAGTTTCATTTTCAGAATGTAAGAACCTTCAATAACCAGGACGAGAATCTCTACCATTAAGGTAGATAGTGCGGCTCCCTGTGCACCTAAACTTGGTATTAAAACCAAATTAAGCGAAAAGTCCACTGCGGCGGCAACGCAATATACTATGCTACAAATTTTTTCTTTACCCATTGGAACCAAAATTGCATCACAACAGATAGTCGAGAGGCTAGCTGGGATCAATGAATAGACGGCCAGAGTTATAACAGGTCCTGCATCTTTAAAATCGGGGCCGGCATACCAAGCAATCAAAGGGGTAGCTGCTAAAGTCATCACAACACTTAAACCGAACGATATCATCAGAGCAACAAAAATGCACTTTTTTATAATTACTAGATAATCTTGTCTTTGACCATGTGAAAGCATATGCGCTGCTCGGGGCAGCAGAACGCCAGTCAAAGCTGACACGATGCCAGCAAGAGCCGTCTTTACATAACCAGCGGCAGTGTAATAACCAACCTCACGCGTTGTGCTCAATATGCCGAGCATCACTGTATCCAAAATTCCATATATTGAAATTGCCGCTGTAATTGTAAAAAAGACCATTAATGGCTTCACATGCTTGAACGCGCCTCTGGCAATTTGAGCAAGCCCGCCAAACATACTGCCCAGGCTCTTCAAACTCCCAGAAACATGTTTACCAGCATCAATAAGATGCATCATATAGAAAAAATTAATTAGGTTTGCTGCTCCGTTTGCAACAACGATCAGCATAGCGTATACCAAATAATCATCAGGGACATGAACAAGAGCTATTACGCCCAATAAAGATATAATCTTGATCACAATACCGCGGATTGTGATGTACGCATACTGCTCTATACCCTGAAAGAACCAGGTAACACCTAAAGTATTGCAAATAATGGTCAATCCGTTAATTAGCAACAGCACTTTATTTGATCTAAACGGATCTACAAACAATACTAAGGCTAAAAAGACGAGGAAACTAATTAATGTTGAGATAATAGTTACAAATAATATCTCTTTAGTAACTTTATTCAGTAACTGTTTGTCATCTCTATTTCTAGCAACAGTACGTATTCCATACTTAGTTACACCAAGCATCCCAATAAGCGAAAACCAATTCACAACGCTCATGGCCCAATTACAAAGGCCATACATATCAGCGTACAATGCACGTGTCACTAAAGGAAACGTTATAAGAGGAAAAAGCAGTGATGAACCTGTTAACAACAAGTTCATCACGAAATTAAATTTAATTGACCTTATTTTTACTGACACGGATATCTCTAGTCTTCTTAAGCCTAAGTTTCCAATGACAATATTACAGATTATTTATTTTCAGTTTACTGTAGCCTGATAACCACATTTCCTATGCATTTAAGCTACATAATGCCATTTTGTAATCCACAATGCAGAATTAGCTTCGTTCGAAGACCCATTTTTGAGCTGGGGTGTCATTTGATGTATATAACTGAACATTGCTTCCGTTTTGTGCTGTACCACCACTTACGTCCAATGCAAGTTTATTATCTAAAGCAGAACAAATGCTATAAGTCCCATCTGAGTTTTGGGATATAACCCATTTTTGGGCGAGAGTATTATTACAGCTATATTGCTGGATATTAGATTTGTTTTCAGCAATACCGCTTTCTACATCAAGAGCTTTGCCTGAATTAACATTTATAAAAGTATATAAACGAGTCTGGGGATCGAACTTTACTTCAAATTGCTGAGCTTTTGTACCATTCTGTAAATACAATTGGACATTAGCCCGCTCTTCCTTACTTGCCTTAGCAATATCTAATGCATAATTATTGTTCAACGCAGATTTCAGTGTATAAACTCCTTCAGAAATAACTGGCGCAGGCTTGTCGGGCTTATAGTCTTTTGACTCAATGTTCCATCTCTGCGCAGTCGTCTCATTGCCGAGATACAACTGAACATTAGTACCACTCGTACCAAGCGCCCCCGCAACATCAAGAACATAATCATTATTCAATGCAGACGCAATCACAATGGATCCGTCGTCATTACGCTGCAATCGCCAACGCTGAGCTAAAGTATCGTTAGAAGTATACTGTTGGATATTGGCTTTATTTTCGCAATTACCACCTGCAACATCCAATACTAGGCCTGAATTTATATTCGTAATTTTATAGAAGCCCGTCAGAGTGTCGTATTTAAACTCAAACTGCTGAGCTAAAGATTGATTCGAAGCATATAGCTGAATATTCGCACCCCGACTCTTACTAGCTGATTGCACATCTAACACTTGAGTACTATTCAATGCCGAAGACACGGCATAAACGCCATCCTCAATGCATTTTTCTCCTGTCACACAATGGAGAACGAATTGCTGAGCGGCTGTTTGATTTGAATAATAGGTTTGCGCTTTGGTTTTATTCACAGCCGACCCACCAGCTAAATCAAGTACTTGGCCAGATAGCTTCGATATAAATGTATACGTCCCATTTCCATTATCTTGTATTGCCCACTTTTGAGCATCAGAGTCGTTAGACGTATATTGCCGAATGGGCGTTTTTAATATAAAGTTGCCCGATTTCACATCCAACACTAATCCACTATTTAAGTTGGTTATCTTATAAAACCCATCTGCGGTCTGTTGGATAACAAAGCGCTGAGCTGACGTATTATTTCGTGCATAAACTTGAACTGCTGCTGCGGTGTCCTTTGACGCTCCTTCAACATCAAGCACTTGTCCAGAATCGATGCTTGAGCATATTTCATATACCCCATCACTAATTGTGCGTTCACTGCTCACAGACGGATGCAAATTCAATGGAATCCAATTTTGATTTGTAGAATTAGAAGTCTTCTCAAGCAATACATTGCACCCATTGGTTGCCTCACTTGAATCAACCGCTAAGGAATAATTAAGGTTAATGGCATTTTTCAAGGAGTAGGATCCATTGGAATTTCTAGCGATTACCCATTTTTGAGAGTTATCGTCTGAGTTTGACGCCAATTGGACAACATTCGCACTAAAACTCCCATTGGCAGCCTTTTCTAAGCCAAGTGATTTTCCACTATTTTTATTCACAATCGAATAAAAACCGTTTTTGGTGTTATAGGTAAGCCTAAATGCCTGAGCATCTGTCTTGTTGTAATTGTAAATTTGCACATTAGCGCCACTGTCCTTTGAAGCACTCTTAATATCCAATACGGAGCTATTCAAAAGAGATGTATTGATAACATAATCTCCATCCGGGAGCGAACGCTCGTACGGGCTGCTGGGCGCCTGATATTGATCTTCAATTGTTTCTATACCCTTTGGTTCAATAAACGTGTAATTTAAGTCGCACGCTCCACCAACACCAGGAACAGATCCATAGTCAGAAAACTGCCACATACCATTGCCAGAAGTAAAATTAGATAAGCCCTTGTAGGTTAATCCGCTGCTTGCATTCCATTCAGCAACCCATTTGGTCCAATTATTAAAACACTTATCAGTCAGTAATTCGTTGAACCAAGCCTTATTGGCATAGATCCCAACTTGATAACCTGCAGATTCAATTTTGTTACAAAATGTTTGAGCAATTGCCGCCAGATTAGAATTCTGGGTCGATTTATCTTCCATATCGAAATACACAGGATATGCTAAATCCCCCGGGTTTAGTCCTGCTTCCCGCAAAAGCCTTAAAACATGATCCGCTTCGCTTGATGCCCTCGAAACATCTGTCGCGTAGGAATATAAATAAACTCCGAACGGAATATCATTTTCGATGCAACCGCGAACATTATTCATCCATTGCTGGTCATCTTGGTTACGTTGATCCATCCCGTAGCCACATCGAATAATTGCGTAATCAACGCCGGAAGATTTAACCTTTGCCCAATCAATCTTTCCATTGTGATAGCTGACATCAATGCCTTTATAAGCATCTGTGCCAGTGTAATATCCCCGACTAAATCGATCGAACCAATTAAATACTTTAAAACCATCTGGATTAATAACCGCGCTATAGGTTGAAATCAGATTGTTTGAATCTAACGAATCAGTGCTTGCGCCTTGCTCGCTCGTAATGTGCTGACCATTGACATAACGCCAGCTATTTTCCTGAGAGGCATTTTCGTCATTCTCAACAGGAGCCGCATTGTCGCTTTCATTACTACTACTATCACTGCTATCAGACACTGAACCTACCATCGCATTGTCTTGGCTAGAGTCTAATGACGAATTATGCTCATCGGAATTCGAATTTGCTCCATTGACATTCTGATCTGCATCAAAGTCATTTGCGTCAGCACTTTCATCTGATTCAGATGCTTCCGAATTGTCATTGCTGGCATTTTTAGAGCCATCTTCATTGCTATCAGAGCCACTCAGTAATACCGAGTCATCACTTTCAGTATTTGTAGCAAAAGCCAAAGTTGGGCAACACCCCAACACAAGGGTAATAGACACCAAAAATGACAAACCTGTTTTCAAGACTGTCTGCATTTAGTTCCTCTCGATACAATGATGGTTTTTCTCCGCCCTCATGGAGAAAAACCATCATACCAAATTGCGTTCTATTGAAATGATTCTATGAATTTATGCAAACTTTTAGCCATAAATTACCACACGGGTGCCTGCATAAATATTGTTATAAATCCACAAAGCGTCAGAATAGTCCAGTCTTATACAGCCATGAGATAAACTATTTCCTAGTTCACTGGTGGATGCAAGAATACTGTGGAAGAAATAGCCACCCCATATCTGTGTTGCCCATAAGGCACGACTGTCAGTAGTCAAAGCAGTACGCTTAAAGCCAGTCGTATAGTAATCACCTGTTATAGTGGGTGTTCCCGGAGCACCCGTAACGCAGCTCCAGTAATACTGATACGACCAGTTGTTCATAGATCCTTTAAACACACCAACTTTGTGAGTGGAGCGATCGACCGCGATAAGCCATTGTGTCCCACTCGAATAATTTGAAATAGTGTCTAGCATTGCTTGTCTATCGGAAGGCAAAGGAGGCACATATTTTGTTGGCTCAAAGGTAAACCTCTGGCCATCGCTGGTAGCATTGCTTTGCAATTCGATGTTTGCCTTATTTATGTAAGCATTTCCGGAAATTCCAATCGAATAATCAGGATTTACCGCTGACACTATACGAATGCCGCCGCCATTCATGTATTGCAAATTCCACTTTTGAGCTGCTGAACCATTTGCTGTCCATTGCTGAATATTGGATCCAGACGTCGCATTGGCCGATTTTAAGTCCAAGGCTTTTCCATTTGCTGCATTCTTAAAGGTATAGGTGCCATCTCCGTTTTTAGTAACATTCCATTTTTGTGCACCGGAATCGTTATTGCTATACAACTGCACGTTAGCGCCATCAGATGATGAAGCACCGGACACATCCATTACAAACCCAGGGCTCTTAAGTGCTTGAATAAAGTATGTTCCACCTGCAAGAATGTCGACTGACACAACATTAAACCGTTGCGCAGCAGTACCATTATTCTCATACGTCTGAATATTAGTTCCATCGGCAGATGAGCCGTTTTTCACGTCCAGCACTTTGCCTGTTTGCGCATTCTTTAACACAGTCAGCCCATTTGAAATAGTTGGAATCCATTGCTGAGCCTTGCTATCAGAAGGAGTCTGTTGGCAAACATTGCCACTAGCATCCACAGCTAGATTCATACCCGATCGCAAAGACTGTAACGTGAAAACGTTATTGCCAACTTTAGAGCAATTCCATTTCTGTGCTAATGATCCATTTTCGGTATAAAGCTGCACATTGGCACCGCTAGACAAACTGCCCGATTCCACATCAACAACTTTAGATGAATTCAGATCAGAATACAGGGATACAACTCCCTCCGGCATAAGATCGGAAACTTCCTCCACCACAAACCGCTGTGCATTACTGTCATTATTGTTATAGCCTTGAATATTGGAGCCATTTTTAGCAACTGCTCCAGAAACATCTAACACTAAGCCAGTACCTTTGTTAATAAAGGTATAGGTATAATCCTTATTCTGAACTAGAGAAAATAACTGGTTCGGATTAGCCGAGTCGGGCTCCCATTGCTGAATGTTAGTCTTGTTTACTAGATTGCCATCTTGAACATCTAGAGCCTTCCCACTTCGAGCGTTAATAATTTGGTAATATCCCTTCGACTGATCATTTGGCGTAGGGATAAATTCAAACTTATAAAGTTGCGCATATGATTCGTTGGCTTTATATAATTGGATGTTGGCGCCATTTGCCAAGGAAGCTTTCGCCACATCTAAAACATAATCACCATCCAAAGCTGACACAACTTTGTAATACTTTCCGCCCAGCTCGCAATCTTGGCAGGGATCAACGACGGGATTAACATCGATGAAATTGAATTTTTGGGCAATTGTTCCATTGCTGGTATAAGTCTGGACATTCGCTTTATTGCTCGCTGACGCCTTCGAAATGTCAAGCACAATATCATTACCTAATGCAGACTTAATCCTAAATGTTCCATCTTCATTAGGAAGGGCAATCCACTTCTGTGCTCGTGATTCATTGCTAGCATATTGGCGCACATTCGTACCGGGCAGAATGTTGCCACTAGCTACATCGAGCACCTTTTCTGACCCCACATTAGTAAAAGTGATATATCCCATGGCGTCATGAGAAACTGTCCATTGTTGAGCTTTAGTCATATTAGACGTATACAGCTGAACATTTGCTGCATTTTCTAAAGATGCGTTGGCAACATCCAAAACTTTATCATTGGCTAAGCTGCTGTTTATTAAATACGTACCGTCTTTTAGCACACCGGCATTTGCTGCCGCTTCTTCATCTAGCGTGCTATATAGCATATCTTCAGTAACAATATTAAAGCGTTGAGCTGCAGTGTCATTGGAGTGATACAGGCGAATATTTGTCTTATTTACCACCGAACCCCCCGCCAAATCTAAACTCAAACCTTGCCAAAGGGCTGACTTTATTTCGTAGGAGCCATCGCTAGATTGAGAAACGATCCATTTTTGAGCATACGTTCCATTTGGAGTGTATTGACGCACGTTAGCACCAGAAACACCTTTTCCGGCCTGCACATCAAGCGCCTTACCAGACTGGACATTAATAAAGGTAACATACCCTTGCTCATCGTACGAAACAGTCCATTGCTGCGCTGCAGTGTTATTGAAACGATATAGTTGCACATTAGCGTCATTTTCTGAAGATGCCCCACTGACATCAATAACCATATTGGGTTCTATAGTTGTTTCAATCCAATAAATTTGATCAGTAGATAGTAGATTCTTAGTGCCAGAGGCTTGCTTATCTAATTTCTCAATCACTTGTCCAGCATCAAACAGCTGCCACTGCTGAGCTACGGTTCCGTTGGGCTGGTAAAGTCCAACTTTTGTGCCTTGAGTAATTCTTCCACTAGAAATATCTAATACTTTATTAGTTGCAATGTTTAGTATTGCGTAATTGGAATCACTTTGAGACTGGACAAAGAACTGCCATTTTTGAGAATCTGAACCGTTTTCATCCGTAAAGAGCACATCATTAGTACCAGCAGTAAGGATCTTGCCCTGCTGATTACTGATTTGAATAGAGTCTTCACTAATGACATCTATTGAGAAAATTTCATCGCGGGGAGTTTCTGTAGAATTCAGGTTTAACGCAGTTGGACTAAAAGTCAGATCCATATTGCTTGAAGGCTGCAATAAATATTGACCATCCTCTATATTATCAGCTGGCACATACCCAAACTTTTCTAGAGCCCGTGCGCCATCGCTTATCTCATCAGTGTTCGAATCATTATCAGAATTACTCGATTCAGTTTCTTGTGATACCTTTGCCTCGTCATAATTCTCAGAAGGTTCATTTATGGACAGTCCACCATCTGAACTGTCTGGCGTTAAACCAGACTTATCACTTTCATTCCCTTGAAAATTTTCATTGCCATCTTGGGTGAAATCATCGCTGGCATCATTACCCTTTGTACCAGAATCCGTAGAGCTCTCTACATCCGATTGGATGTCATTATCATTGCTGCCGCTTTGTTCGTGATCTTCCCCTAGAACTGAATCGCCAGAGTCGGTATCTACGACAGTCAAGGCCGATACCCCATTGGTTGCTTCTTCATTAGGCTGCGCAAAAGCAACCGAGGGACATAAGCCTGCCGCTAAAACTACTGACAGGAAGCCCTTTAAAATCTTCGTCCCTACCATAAATACCGCCTATCAAGAAAATAATGTTTAGTTGATTTTCCTACATACATTCCAGAGTCACAAGAACAAATCGTTCGTGAGTAATCAGCGGCATCTGGACAAGCTTGAATGTGGATAGGATTGCGTGCAACTAAACACTCAGACAGTTTTGCGCAGTTTAGATCAGCTATTCGGTATGGACATAATGGGATTAATAGTACATTACATTAATAGAAAGTCATTCCAACAATCTAACCAAGAAAGCGCTAGGCCCCGATTCAAGACAATCTCAACGTAGATGGTTCCCTGCTACCAAAATGAGCGCTATAGACCTTGCAGGCATGCCCTCAATTGCTGCCAAGATTGATCAACATAAAGTATTACTCATTGCGTTAGTGTGTAGGTCGTTTTGGTACGTCTCACAGCTAGTTCCTAGGCTGCACTATTATGCCTTTATCGACACTACACGTTACATTGGCTATAGTTTCGTTCTTCCGGAAGAGCTTCTGATCATGTTCGTTACTACGGTTCTAATTTTCCTACGTGCTTTTACCTATTAGTTTTTCTTAAGGCATGGATTAACGAAACTGGTGGATTCTGGAATCCTGACTATATAACAGAAGCAGGATGCAACACTCCCTATTTACAAGACAACCCACACTCTCTCATTGGTATATCTTTAAATTCTTATACAGTCTGCCAAACGCTAACTTCAGTCTTTCCACTAATGTTCGCTCAAGGCGTAATGGTTTGGTTCACTATTGGAGGATTCTTTTTAATGCTTGCTCTTAAGCAGCATTCCCATCCTTTACGGCATTGCATCCCATGCCTGATTCAGTGGACCCTACCACAGATGCTTGACTAATCCCGTCAAGACTTTCGCACACTTAGAACAGCCGTCCGTTCTGCTGCAGTATGATTTTTGGTTCATTAGTGATAGATCCAGACGCTATTTGCCCCCGTTCGCTATCTCTCACTTTATCTCTCATCACTCACTCGCTATCTCTCACGATTGTTACAGATAAGTGTGAGAGATAAGAGATAGGTACTAGTAACAAACAATCCATTGATGTGTACCCAGTACAACGAAGCGAGCCATACGACTCGCTTCGCCATTAGTTTCTATACAGTTGTTATTCGTTGCTGGATCTTCAGCCTGCCCAAGGATCTAACGTTAGGGCTAGTCTTAATCCTAGTCCTTATCCTTATCTTTGTCCTTGCTCTTGTTCTTGTCGGAATCGTCGTTTTCATCTTCGTCATTTTCGACGGTATCGTCCGGCTCAATCAGAACACTAATCTTGTCAATACGCAGGCCATCCATCAAGTTAGCGCATAGCGTGTACTTCTTGCCATCGTTGCGCAGCACATAGGTGTCGCCCTCTTCGGGGATCTTGTCCAGCAAGTCCAGCAGCAAGCCACTTGCTGTTTCGTAGTCGTATACCGGCACCGGCTCAAAGCCTAAGAATTCCACGAACTGATCCACCGGCAGCGATCCATCAACCAAGTAATGATTGTCAGAAAGCTTTAAGATTTCGTCCTGGTCATCGTGCAAGTATTCGTCTTCCATACGACCAATAATCTGCTCTACCACGTCGGTCATGGTAACAATGCCAGACGTACCGCCGTGTTCATCCACTACAACGGCAATCTTAGTGTGCTTCTGCTGCAGCATCTGGAGCAACTTGGAAATGGAAATGCTTTCTGGCACTGCCTGAATGGTGCGAATACGCAAGTCCTTCATCGTGGATCCCGGAGGCAACAGGTAAGCATCCTTGATATGCACGAAGCCGATGATGTTGTCCTTATCTTCGCGATACACCGGGTAACGGGTGAACTTATTTTGGCCCATGAATTCCAGATTGGTTTCTAAATCATCGTCCAAGTCAATAGCCATCACATCGGTACGCGGCGTCATGATAGCCTTGGCATCCTTGTCGTCCAAGTCGAAGATGTTGTCCAGGTATTGGTACTGGTCCTGCTCAATTGAACCGCTTTCAGCACTTTCTTCCAGAAGAATTTTAATTTCTTCTTCGGAATAGGCGTCATGTTCTTTCGTTACATCGTGGCCTGTCAAATGCATGATGCCGTTAGTGGTCTTATTAAACAGCCACATGATGGGGTAGGTAATGTAATAGAACGCATGCAGAACACCTGCGGTGTGCAAGGCATAGCTTTCGGTGTTTAAAATCGCCATAGACTTTGGCACCAGTTCGCCAAACACCACATGCAACGTGGTCATGATGAAGTAACCAATAGCCACCGAAATTACCGTTACTGCAGTATCCGGCAGGCCCAACATCACGAACAGCGGGTGGAATAAAGCCGAAATTGCCGGTTCACCCAACCAACCTAGGGCCAGGGACGCAAGCGTAATACCCAGCTGGCAGGCAGAAAGGTACGCATTTACATTGTTGGAAACTTCTGCCGCACGCTTAGCACCACGAACGCCTTCTTCCAACAACAGTTCAATCTGCGATTTACGCACGCGGACTAAGGAAAACTCCGCAACAACAAAGAAGGCGTTCATCAAAATGAACAGAACAACCAATATCAAACTTATCCATATGGGCATGAATTAATTCATCCTTTCACAAACCCGTGCAGCACAAACAAAAAAC
This sequence comes from uncultured Coriobacteriaceae bacterium, assembly GCA_900539675.1. GTDB lineage: Bacteria > Actinomycetota > Coriobacteriia > Coriobacteriales > Eggerthellaceae > Anaerotardibacter. The sequence goes on from UQDJ01000010.1 coordinate 23,988, forward strand.
GCAGTCGAATTTTTGCGCACTGAAAATTCGCGCAAAAAGACAGACTGCGTTAAAGCATCAAAATGTATATAACTTAAAGTGCGTTTTCGAGCCGAACTACATCGACCGCCGCCGTCGGAGTCATTCACGACAGCTAAATCTCCTTTTCTGGTTCCTGCAAATTCGCATTCACCATAGACAACAACTAATTCGTCCCTCTAAAGAGCAATACTCTTTAACTAACAAGCGATTCTACCCAACACGTGGATGCTTATCTCAAAGTAAAGGACGTTTCTCGTATACAAAAATTAATGTTAACAAGCAGAAGTTTGATGTCAATCAACGAAGCGCCTAAAGGCCTAGTTTTCAGAACCGGTTCACAGTTTCTATGGAAAACAACACCTGTGCCACGTTAGAAACAGCTGTCCGGCTGTCATCGCTGTCTGGCGCGTTGGTCATAATGGCCATTATGTACGTCTGACCAAGGTATTCAACAATACCAGCATCGCACGTGCCACTGAAGCGGGCATCACTCGCGTTCCACCCTGCCTTGTTCATGACAACCGGCGCATCATCTGCCATGGCAGCATCTACCCCATCACGAATAAACGAGGTGTTGGTGTTCTGAAATAGCTGGGCTAAATACGACACATATTCAGAATCGCTCTGTAAATAGCTATACGTGTGAAGCCACAGCAATGCCGCTTCACGTGCCGAATAGCGTGGAAAATGCGTGTCATCCATGATGTCGGAATTCACGCCGCACGATTCGAGCCAGTCCGCAAAACCATGGGAGTCATACGTATCGCGAAGCGTCTTAAATGAATCGTTGTCAGAATATTGCACCGTGTCGTCAATTAAACTGCGCGTCGAAGACGACAGCCCTTCAGCATCGCCAATTGCCTCGCACATAAATGCCGCATAGGGGCCCTTAAAAGAGCTTGCACCGTAAATGCGCGTATCGGCATTATAGGCAATGCCGCACCCGGTATTCACATTGAATGCCACCACACCGCAGTCGTAGCCCTGAGAAGTTATGGCAGAAATTGCCTCTTGTAGCTGCAATTCATCCTGCGCACTCAGTGTTGGTGCCACAAAGGGAGGCTGAAAACCAAGAGACGGATCCACGGGCGCGCTGCCCCCAGATTCGGCGCCGACAGAAGAGCTGACAGCTTCGGGCTCGGCGCCGGCGGACGAACTGGCAGCCTCTGGTTCAATACCGATGGACGAACTGATCACCTCTGGTTCAATACCGGCAAGCTGCACAAGCGAAAACGCCTGGGGTTCCTCTGGTGCGGCATCTACCTGCAGTAATGTTTCTGCAGTAACTGCCTGATCTGCCGCTTCTTGAATTATGTGCTGGCGCTGCATTTGCGCCTTGCGTGCACAAGCATCTTGCACCAATACCGATTCAGGTTCTGCAGTTTCTTGCCAAAAAGTCCGCGGCATAAGCGCCTGATACAACGGTGCTTGCTGGAAAGAATTTTGCTGATTCATGGCTGAAGCGCTGCCGCTCAATGCGCTGTTGCTGATCAATGTAGTGTCGCTTAAAGAGCTGTTGCCTGTACCTTGTTCGCCCACAGCACCTGTGTTGTTCCCGTTCGTTTCACTGGAAAAGGCACCTGCCACTGCGCCGATTAAAAGCACTATCGCCACAATCACCACGACGACTGCAGTACCTAGCACCATAGAGCCCCTTCGACTGAGCGCTACAAAGAATTGTTTCCTGGAAGAATGTTCGCCATAAGACTTATGAATTAAAGCAGAAATTATTGGCAGCACCTTCGCCCGTATTTTGTGCAACAATTCAGTGATTTTTGATGTGCTGTGTATAGGATGGTGTGCCATATATAGATCATAGCGCAGATCATTTTTATATATAGCAGTCGTGTAGTTCTTTTCGCAAAGCTGCCAGATATTGGTGTTGAGCTCTTTTGGTAGCTACAATAAATTGATACGCCTACTAGATAAGGAACTTTGTGGAAGAAGCGAGCACCATAGAACTCAGTACGGCAAAAGAAGAACCCCAGCGTACCCATGTGGGTAATAGTGTTGGTAAATTGGTTTGGGTTTTTCTGGTTATGTCGTTTCTTGGCCTTGTGGGCGAAACCATTCAGCACCTTGTGGCGTTTGGCGAATGGGAAAGCCGTGCAGGCTTTATCTGGGGCCCCTTTTCTCCCATCTATGGCACCGCCGCCGTGCTGCTCACCATTATCCTTGAACCATTTCAGCGTCGAAGCTTACCCCTCATTATCATTGTTGGCGCCATCGTAGGCGGCGGACTGGAATACTTCGCCAGTTGGGCAATGGAAACGTTTGGCGGCATTGTAGCGTGGAGCTATTTGGATGTTCCGTTCAATATTGATGGCCGAACCGACCTGTTTCATGCACTGTTGTGGGGATCCCTTGGCGCTATTTGGGTGCGCATTGGCCTGCCTTTGTGTGAAAAGGTATTTTCGCACGTCAATCTGAAGAGCAAGCTTTACCGTATTATTACGGTAGGCCTGACTATCTTTGTTATCTTGGATATTGTTATGACTATCGTGGTGTTGCTGCGCGCCGATGCACGCACGCATGATATTCCGCCTCAAAACGCCCTGGAACAATTCTGCGATGACGTATACCCCACCGAATACTTGCAACAGAGATTCCACAACATGGGTGGCTTAGGTATTTAAGTTTTCCCGAAGCGTGGGCGGTATACGTATCGAACTGTATGCCCACAAGTAAAAAGCGCCACGTCTTGTCGACCTGGCGCAATCAGAGAATCTTGGCAGAGCTATGTCAGCCTGGCGCAATCTGCACCTTGGCCGAGTGAGTCGGCCAAGGTATGTAAGCGCTAATCTTCGTAGTATTCGGCTGCATCTTCCAAATGATCAATAATCTTGATACCCTGCGGACACATGTCTTCACAATTGCCGCATTGGATGCACTGCGAAGCGCGACCACCAGTTGTTTGCCAGCTGTACAAGCCCTTTACGAATTCGCGATTTTCGGTCATCTTTTCCAAGTTCAGCAGACCCATAATTTCAGGAATCTTTACCCCGGAAGGACAATCTTTCGCGCAATAACGGCAATTCGTACACGGAATTAAGCCAACGCTTTTCAGTGCAGCGATGGCTTTTTGTAATACCGCCATGTCCGCTTCCGTCAATGGCGTCTGCTCATGCCATTCGGCTACATTTTCTTTAATCTGGTCCAGCGATGATACGCCAGAGAGCACCGTAATTACGTTGGGCAGGTTGTAGCAAAAACGATACGCCCACGGCACTTCGCTCTTGTCAGGTTCGGCTGCCTTCAAAATTTCAGCGCCACGCTTGGGCAATTCCGCCAAGCGTCCACCACGAGCTGGCTCCATAATCACAACGGGTACGCCATGCTTTTGGGCAACTTCCATGCACTTCTTGGATTCAGTTACCGGATCTTCCCAGTCCAAGTAATTTACCTGCAGCTGAACAAAATCCATATTGGGATGATCGGTGAGCAACTTATCCAGCGCCTCTGGGCCATCGTGCATCGAAAAGCCCAAGTGCTTGATAATGCCCTCATCCTTTTTCTGCTGAGCCCATTCCCACATGCCATATTCATCAAACTTTGCCGTGCGGGGGCCGCCACAGTTGTGCAGCAAATAGAAGTCAACATAATCAACGCCCAGACGTTCAAGCGATGTATCCAAGCAGGCCTTCGCCGCTTCGGCGGTGGGCTGTGCCCAGGCTAGACACTTGGTGGCAATAGTGTATGCATCGCGCGGATAGCGCTCCACCAACGCTTTGCGCATTGCCTCTTCAGAGTGACCTTCGTGGTACACATACGCTGTGTCGAAATACGTGCCACCACCCTCGATGAACACATCAACCATCTGCTTGAGCTGCTCAATATCAATAGAAGTTTGATCTTCAGGATTAGTTAAGGGCAGGCGCATGCACCCGAAGCCGAGCTTCGGCGTATCCAATAAGTTAGACATAGTGGGCTCCTCTATAGTTCGGACGGCTTTTGTCGCTATTTCCTTGTGTTGTTGTTTCCTTTTGTCACTACTTTTGCGTGGCGCTACTTCTTCGTGTCGCTACTTCTCTTTGTGGCGCTTTTTCTTTTGCCGCTATTTCGCTTCCTTGACGCCGTACTGTTCATAGTACGCATCAAGTGCAGCCTTGGTGGCATCATCAATCACAACGCTGCCCTGCACTTCGTGGTTGTACAGCATGTCCACGACTTCTTTCATGCTGACAATAGATGCCACCGGAAAGCCGTACTTTTCCTGGACTTCCTGCTGGGCGGTAACCTTACCGCCTTTGCCTACTTCCATGCGGTTCAGCGAAACGATTAACCCCTTTACATCCACATCGGCGGCTGCCTTTAAGATGGGGTACGTTTCATCAATGGATTTGCCTGATGTGGTAACGTCTTCAACCATAATTACGCGATCGCCATCGTGTAAATCGGCACCCAGCAAATTGCCAGCATCGGCACCGTGATCTTTTACTTCTTTACGATTGGAGCAATACTTCACTTCTTTGCCGTAGAGTTCTTCCAGCGCAATAGCGGTTACCACTGCCAAAGGAATGCCCTTATAAGCTAGACCGAAAACCACATCGAAATCCAAGCCGAAGTTGTCATGAATGGCGCGTGCATAGTATTCGCCCAGACGACGCAGCTGACTGCCCGTTACATAGGCACCCGCATTCATGAAGAACGGCGACTTACGACCACTCTTTAAGGTGAACTCACCAAACTTCAATACGTGGCTTTCCACCATGAATTCGATGAACTCCTTCTTGTAATCCTCCATGAATGCCTCTTCTCTCTTTGGGTTAACCAGCAGGTTACCTGTACCGTTTGGTTGACTGTACCATTTAAAGTATGAATCCATCATAGCAAATGCGCACCTTAGGGGTGCGCATTTAAAGGGTTGCAACTTGAGGTGCGAACAGCGGCATCCTGCACCTTAAGGTGCGTACAGCGGCATCCTTCGATACGGCGCAGGGGCTGGCTCCATTCGGCACTGCAAGCCGCTGCAGGATAGTGCGTTTGCTTATTTGCGGTCCTCGATTGGAATGTATTTACGACGTGGGACGTCAGTCTTGTAAGCCGGACGCATAATGCGCTTGCCGCTGACCAGCTCTTCAAAACGATGAGCCGCCCAGCCCGCCATACGCGACGATGCAAACAGCGGCGTAATCAGATCTGCCGGAATGCCCAGCAGCGAATATACGAAGCCGGAATACATATCAATGTTTGCGCACATTTCTTTTTTAGTGCCCTTTTCGCGTTCAATCACTTCAGGGCTAATGCGCTCAATCATCTTCAGCAAGTTCAGTTCAGCTTCGTATTCCGTACCTTCTGCCAGCTTGGTGGCAAAACGCTTGCAAATAATTGCGCGCGGATCCGACTTGGTGTACACCGCATGACCCATGCCATAAATCAAACCGGTGTGATCGAAGGCCTGCTTGTTCACAATCTTGGCAATATAGGACGCAACTTCGTCTTCGTTTTCCCAATCCTTAACGTTTTCCTTAATTTCCTGCTGCATGGCCAGCACCTGATGATTAGCGCCCCCATGCTTGGCGCCCTTAAGCGAACCAATAGCGCCGGCATAGGCAGAATAGGGATCGGTATCAGCCGACGTCAAAACGCGGCAAGTAAACGTTGAATTGTTACCGCCACCATGTTCGGCATGCAGGCACATCATAATATCCAGCATGCGTGCCTCTTCCGGGGTGTACTGACGATCAGGGCGCAGCATGGACAAAATAGTTTCTGCGGTAGATTCGCCCGGAACAAAGCGGTGCATAATCATAGATTCGCCGTAAAACGCTGCGCGCTTGGCGTAGTAAGCCAGCACCATCATGCGAGGAATGCGGGACAGAAGCGAAATGGCCGTTGAAATTTCATGCTCGTAGCTGCGGCTTTCAGCATCAGGATCGTCCGCATAGAGCATCAACACCGAGCGCGCCAACAGATTCATAATGTCACGCGAAGGGGTAATCATAATCTTGGATGCAGTAAAGCCATCGGGCAAGTTGCGCTGCGCATCCAAAGCAGCAATAAACTGATCAAGCTGCTTTTGCGTGGGCAAGTTACCCATCAAAAGCAGATAGGCCACTTCTTCAAAACGGAATCGACGGTCAGGATCTCCGCCCAACAGATCATAAATATCGTAGCCACGGAAGGTAAGCCTGCCCTCATCGGGAATCTTGTCACCTTCACTCATTAAGTAACCATGAACGTTAGAGATATTGGTCACGCCCACAATGACGCCCGAACCATCCGCATTGCGCAGCCCGCGCTTGACGGGATAGCGCTCGTACATTTCCGGATTGACGGAATTTACTTTCGTGAAATTGTCGTACAAAGATAGCGTATGTTCGGTCATGAGCGATCCTTTCCTCAACGCGTACCATTGTAAGCCCTAGACGTGTGCGCTTTGGTTTCCTGCGTGTTTCCGACGCGTCGGAAACGCAGATAAACGGCGTCATTTCGCCATACTGTAACGCCGCTGTAACACAACCGGCATCATTTACCCGTGATTCAGTGCAACTGAGGTATACACTGCTTCTGAGGTAAAAAATGTGCGAAGCACAGCGTCGCGCGGCTGCAGTGGATGATGCGTAACTTCGCGCAACTACATACAGGAGGGGCATAGATGAATTGGCAAGCAGAATACGAGCGCAAGCAAGTGACGCTCGATGAAATCTTTGAGAAGCATCTCACGGGTTCCCGCTTACTTGGTCGCAAACAGCGCATCTATATGGGCGGCTTGCACGTAGCAACCACTATTATCAATGCCCTGCTTGACCACATTAAGGCGGGCACCTTACACGGCGTTGATATATATGCCAACTGGATGAATGGCGATATCACCTTTGCAGACATTCATACCACACCCGACAATTTCCGCTATCACACCTATTTTGCGGGCCCCAACGAACGCACCGGATTCGCTGCAGGATCAGGCTGCGTTGCCCACATCCCAGTGCACTTCTCCGATACCAATCGGATGTTGCGCGAACTTGACCTGGATTATGCAGTGGTTCAAATGACCCCGCCCGATGAGTTGGGCAACTGCAATATTGGCCCGGTTGGTTTTGAGCAGGGTGCGCTGGATCCGGTACATGGCGCCAAACGCATCATTGCCCAAATCAATACCAACCTGCCGCGCGTCTTTGGCGATTCGCACAACTATCATGTCAGCAACATCGACGCTTTTCTGATTCAAGACGAACCGCTCGAAAACGTTCAAACGCCTGAGCCCACCCCCGAAGAAATGAAGGTGGCGCAATGGATAGTCGATCGTGTCAACGATGGTGACTGCATCCAGTTAGGCATTGGCGGCATTATCAATGCGGTTGCCAAAGGGCTTAAAACCAAGCGTCATCTGGGTGCTTTCACAGAAATGTTTTCAGATGCGTTTGTTCAGTTGGCACTCGATGGTGTGTTGGACAATTCCCGCAAAAGTTATATGCCCGGCGTTTCTGTTGGCGGATATTCCACTGGCACCCAGCGTTTATACGATTTCATCAACGAAAACCCGGCTATGTATTACTGCTCGTATGAAACCGTATGCAACCCTGCCTGCATTGCCCAAAACGATAACCTGGTTTCGGTAAACACGGCTGTAAGTATTGATTTGACCGGTCAGGTGTGCGCAGAAAGCATTGGTCCGCGCCAGTATTCCGCCAGTGGTGGCCAGTTCGATTTTGTGCGCGGCGTTAAAAACGCGAAAAATGGTCGCGGGTTCATTGCGGTAACCAGCGTCGCTCACACCAAGAAAGGCCCCGTTTCCAAGATTGTGCCCACCCTGGCTCCGGGCAGCGCCATCACTTCATTGCGCAACGATTTGCAATACGTGGTTACCGAATATGGCGTGGCCGATTTGCGCTGGGCCGATATCCCCACGCGCGCACAGCGTCTTATCAACATCGCTCATCCCGATTTCCGTGATGAGCTTACCTTTGAAGCGAAAAAACTGGGCTTCTTGTATTAGAGGAACCTGCACCGGTAGCTTTTCGCTACTTGTCCTGGCGCTTCTGCTTGCGCATGCGAGAACGAAGCGATCCGCCCATACAGCTTTCAGGCTGCAGAATCATAAACGCTGCAACAACCGACACCACTGCCAGCACAGCGCCAATCGGACCCGACCAGGTAAAGCCCAAGTTGGTGGCCACCACACCGCCCAAAAACGATCCAGTTACAATGCCAATATCAGATGATGTGGGCATCACAGCCGATGCCAGCGTCAACGCGCGTGGGTAATCCTTTGCAGACACCTGCAGCAAGTAGGACTGCAACGGCGCATTCATGTGATAGATAAATACACCGGTTAGCACAACATTAATAATGCATAGCACCGTATTGCCCGACGCCAAACTTACCCCCAACAGCAGCAACACCACTGCCTGCAGGGCAAACATCAGCGGCAATTTCCCCAAGCCATAGCGCTGAGCCAGCGATCCACTGCCCAAGTTCGACACAATGGTGGCACCGCCGTAGAAGAACAACACGATAGAAACCATCCACACCGAAAGGCCAACGGCATCTTCCAAGATAGGCGTTACATACACGTAGAACACATACGTTGCCGCCATGCCAAACGCCTTCATCACCAGCACCAAGATAATGCGACGATCCTTCAAGATGACCAGCTGTTCGCGCACACTGGAACTTACATCGGTCGATCCGGAACGCGGCACCGAAATAAGCAAGAGAAGCGTAACCACCAGTGCAATCAATTCAACCGCCACAAAGGCAGCCTTAATGCCGAATGCATCCGAAAGCAGTGTACCTACCGGCGTACCCAAAACGCTGGCCACCGAAAAGCCCGCATACACAAACGAAATAATGCGCGGCGCCTGCTGCTGCGGAATAATGTCGTTGATAAAGGTCATCACCGTTGAAAGCGTGACGCCAGAAACTACTGCGGTACAAATGCGTGCCATCATAAGCACTTCGTAGCTGGGAGCCACGATGGCAAGCGTATTACCAACGTTAAACACCAGCAAAAAGATGCAGAACAACGGAAAACGCCTGAATCGACCCGTCGAAAGCACGATGATCGGAGTGGACACCGCATAGGCTACTGCGAAATAACCCACCAAGTTGCCCGCATCCGAGAGCGGGATGCCATACATTTCAGAAATATCGGGCGTGATGCCAATCACAATAAATTCGGCGAAACCCAAAGCGAAGCCAACCGTTACCAACGCAACCGTTGCCAGCTTTAAACGACCAGCGCTTAACTCCACGAACCTTAACCCTACTCATCCATTGAAAACGCCCCGCGCACAACGCACCTGCACACACGACTCGCCTGCGCACACAATGGCACCTACGCCACAACTTGCCTGCACGTCTCGTTGCACACGCACAATGGCGCACCATGCACTGGAGCATTCCTACTACTCACTTCATCCTAAGACATGGTTCGTTATTTTAAGTCTTTTTATGCTAAGCGTTACGGGTTTTTATGTTTCGCCCTATATCTTGGCGCGGACCCGCAGGATCCGCAGCAGCGGGTAAGGCTAACGCAGATGTTCTGCCATCATGGCACGAGTTTCGCGAATTGGCTGAATTTCGCCAAAGCTTGCCATCATAATATGGGTGCGCATCAGGCAAACAATAAGCGATGTCCCTGCCAGACATTCTTCTTCTAGCGTCAAATGCTGCAACTTGCGCTTTTCGGGATAAGCCGTCAAGAATTCCTGCAGAGCTGATTTAATGCTGGGCTGCATCGTCAGTGAACTTTTATTCGTGCGGAAGAAAATTTCGGGATATTTGCTCATCACGCTGTTGCGCAACGTCATGATTTCTTCGGTTGCATCTAATGCGGTAAGCCCCTTCTCTAAACAGTGGGTAACTACATCTAAATAGTTGCTATCCGGATGGGTTGTAAGAGCCTCAAGAATTTGTTCCGCGCTGGGAATGTACGCACGTCCTAGCACCGCAGATCGCTTAGAAGCAAAGTAGTTGAAGAATGTTTTGCGCGATATGCCCACGCGCTCACACACCTCTTCTACCGTCACACTTTCATAGCCCTTTTCCAGCGTGAGCTCAAGAATGGCCTTTTCGATAGCCTGACGCGTTTGTTCCTTCTTGCGTTCGCGCAAACTAGGCTGCGGGGAGTCTTCGCAATCGCTCCGGGCGTCTTTGTTTTCTTGTACCTTTTCACTTGTGCTCATACGTGTGATCACACCAGTCAAATTTCTTACCAATTCTTTTGCGGCAGACTAGAACACGTTCGTTTGAAGAATCAGTGACGAACCGGGCTCGATATCTTCCATAAGTGCAAACTTATACTTACTATATAAATACACCGCGTGTAATATTATCACTCGCATGACGAATGTCGCAAAAGGTGCTCGCTATTTCAAAACATTCACGTTTTGTACACCTTGCATCTTGAGCGGCTTTTCTTGTGCTCAGACACCACGCAAACGCAGTATCAAAGAGCGAAACCAGGAAAGTAAGGCGCATATGGCATTTGGTCTCACACGCAAACAAACAATGACGCTCATCGTGCTGATGATCGGCGCGTTCATTACTATTTTGAACCAGACCGTTGTTACCCCAGCACTGCCACCAATCATGAACGAAATGCTGGTTGATGCAGCAACCGCTCAGTGGTTGACCACGGGCTTCACGCTGGTCAACGCCATCATGATTCCTATTACGGCATATATGATTGACCGATTCACCACACGTGCCCTGTTCCTTTTCGCCATGGGTGTGTTTGCGCTGGGTAGTTTGATCTGCGGCATTGCGCCCGACTTCCCCTTGCTTCTTGTTGGCCGTTTGGTCCAAGCAGCAGGCGCCGGCATCATGATGCCTATGACCATGACCGTACTGATGTTGATGTTCCCGGTTGAGCGCCGTGGCACCGCAATGGGTATGTTCGGCGTGGTTATTGCCTTTGCACCTGCCATCGGCCCTACGGTAGCTGGTTTGGTTATCGATACCCTAAACTGGCGCGATCTGTTCTACGCCATCACCGCTCTTGCCGTGTTGGTGCTTGTCCTTACACTGGTACTGCTGGAAAAGCAGGAGCCAAAGAATACCGGCGTAACCCTGGACAAAATATCTGTGGTGCTTTCCACGCTGGGCTTTGGCATTATGCTCTATGGCTTTAGTTCCATTGGTTCAAATGGCGTTAGCCTCGAAGCAATTATTATCAGCCTTATCGGCTTGGTTATTGTGGTGTTCTTTTTCCGCCGTCAGCTGCATATGGAAACTCCTATGCTGCAGGTGCGCATCCTGTGGAATCACAAGTTTCTTATTGGCACCATCATCGGCATGCTGGTCCAGGCATCGCTGTTGGCGGCAGGCGTTTTGATGCCAATTTATCTGCAGTCATTGCGTGGCTTTTCGGCTACCGTTTCCGGTTTGGTACTGATGCCAGGCGCTATCTTGACCGGCATTATGGGCCCCATCGCTGGCCGTATCTTCGACAAGCATGGCGCACGCGTTATGAGCATTATCGGTATGGCGTTGCTCGCCTTTTCTACCGTATTCTTCGGCTTGCTCAACGACACTACCGACATTGTGCTGCTCACGGTTATTTACACCATTCGAATGTTTTCCATGACGCTGGTAAATATGCCAATTACCACCTGGGCTATGAACGCGCTGGACAACAAGGTTATTAACCACGGCACGTCGGTCAACAATACGTTCCGACAGGTTGCAGGCTCCCTTGGTACGGCAGTGTTGGTTTCCGTATCCACGTTGGTAAGCGCCAGCTTGATGGGCGGCGGACAAGATTACATCCACGCGAACATCACGGGCGTAAACATTGCCTTTATGACAGGCGCCGCCCTGTGCTTGATTGGCCTTATCTTGACCATCATTTTCGTACAGGACAAGCCAAACAAGCAGGAAGTGAATGCGCCGGCACGTACCGAACAGTCGCTTCTGGAAACCATCATGCGTCGCGATACGTACACGCTTTCCGGTGACTCCACCGTTTTAGATGCCATGCACCTATTCGTTGAAAAGAACATTAGCGCTGCGCCTATTGTGAATGACAAAAACGAACCGATTGGCTTTGTTTCTGACGGTGACATTATGCGTCGACTGTCTGACCGCAGTCAGCTTTACACCGACCCGATTGTCATGATTATGCGTTTGCAGCGCGATGAATCGGGCTTTGACGAAAAGTTGGAAGCACTGGCAAAACGCAAGGTTACCGAAATTGCTACGCGCAACACTATCGGTATCAACGTAACTGCCGACCTGCCCACCGTCTGCCGTATTTTGGGTGACAACCACCTGAAGAAGGCACCGGTACTCGACCACGGCAAGGTAGTTGGCGTTATCAACCGTTCCGACATTACCCACTACGCTATGGAGACGTATTTGGATCGCGCCGAAGCCGACGAAGAGGCAGATGTGGCGGCTGCCAGAGCCTAGATACGGCTGCGAGCCTGATGCCGCTCACGGCACGGCAGCCAAGTCCCAACAGAGCGGCTGCCAGAGCCTAGGCAAGGTGGCAAGGCGGCAAGCCAAGTCCCAACGGAGCGGCTGCCAGAGCCTAGACAAGGTGGCAAGGCGGCAAGCCATGACAAAAAAGAAAGCCGAGCTGGCAATAAGGAGTTCTTCCTGTTGCCGGTTCGGCTTTTCTTTTCCGAGTTATGTGATGAGTCGTTGCGACCCTTTACGCGTCCTGCCAAACTTCCTTGGCAACCTGGCGAATCAACGTCAGCTTTTTCCACTGATCCTCTTCGGTCAAGATATTGCCCTCTTCGGTTGAAGAGAAACCGCACTGAGGGCTTAAGCACAGCTGTTCAAGAGGCACATACTTGGATGCCTCATTGATACGTGCCTTAACATCTACCGGGTCTTCCAGTTCGCCCGACTTACTGGTAACCAAGCCCAGAACTACCTTCTGGTTGGCAATATGAGCTAATGGCTCAAAGCCACCCGCACGATCAGAGTCATATTCCAAGAAGAAGCCGTCCACCTTCAAATTCGGGAACAGAATAGGCGCCACCGGATCATAGCCGCCTGAAGAAAACCAGGTGGAACGGAAGTTGCCACGGCAAATATGAATGGTCACGGCCAAATCTTCAGGCTTATTTTCCAGGGCTTTATTAATCAACGCCACATACTTTTTTGCCAGTTCATCCACATTGATGCCACGCGCCTCATAAGCGGCACGCTTTTCGGGGTCGCACAGTTCGCCCCAACTCGTATCATCAAACTGCAGATAGCGACACCCCGCATCATAGAATGCCTGCACCGCTTTCTGATAAGCCAAAGCGATATCTTCTAACAGCAGCGCTTCGTTATCCTTGTAGCGATCAATGGGCTGGTAATGCTCTTCGCGCACGCAGCAAATCAGGTGCAGCATGGTCGGCGAAGGGATGGTCTGCTTTACCAGGGCGCCACCTGCCAACTGCTGGGTTTTCTTGAAGTGTTCCACGAACGGATGATTCTCAAAGTCAATCTTGTCGGCAATAACAACGGTCTTTGACTTTGGCTGATGGCCTTGGAAATGAACCGACCAATGTTCAGCGCTCACTTCTTTTGCGCCCACCAATTCAGTCAGAAAGTCCAGATGCCACATGGAACGCCTGAATTCGCCATCCGTGACGGCATGCAAACCAACCTGTTTTTCCTTTTCGATCAGCTTGGCAATTTCTTCATCTTCAACCTTCGTCAAATCATCAGCTGAAATTTCGCCCTTTGCGAATTGATCGCGCGCGTCTTTGAGGCGCTGCGGGCGCAAGAAACTGCCAACAATGTCATATCGAAATGGTGCTGCTATCTTTGCCATAAAAACTCCTCCGTTTTGTGATGTCTAGATTCGTATCGTAGTTTGTACTATGCATGTACCTGCTACTGCATCGCAGCTCGCAGCTGCACAACTGACGGGTTACTGCCGCATGACTGCCGCCGCCCAGCTGTTTGACAGCAGCGCGCGTAAGCCGCCCTTGCAGTATCTGGCAATGTTTACCGCTGTTAAGTATACGCAGGATGCGCGCCTGCTAGTTAGAGTCATTTTTAGTAGCCGGGTATAGATTGAGCCGAAACCAATGAAAGCAATGAGTAGCTCCCTGCATCAATCGAGCCACATCTGCAGAGCCGTTGCCCTACAAACCACGCGCTGAAACCAATGCACACATTAAGGCAAACCCCTACCAACTAGTCCAATTCTGCATACGTGCGTCCTAGCCAAATCGGTACAATAAATGCTGTAAACACGATGCTGGCGAGTAGTTCGCGCAGACACTTCAGCATTGAATGGCTTCTTGAGGAGGGGAAGTTATGACATCAGAAAACACTATTCATTGGGGCATCATCGGTTGTGGCGATGTGGTCGAAACCAAAAGTGGCCCGGCCACATACCTGTGCGACCATTCTGAATTGACGGGCATGTGGAATCGCACGAAGTCCAAGGCCGAAGCTTGGACGCAACGCCATGGCCACGGCAAGGTATATGACACCATGGAAGATTTACTTGCCGACCCTGTGATTGATATCGTTTACGTTGCCACAACCCCCAATTGTCATAAGGACCAAGCTCTTGCCGTTGCAGCAGCAGGCAAGCACTGCTATTTGGAGAAGCCCATCGCGCTTTCCTACGAAGAGGCTGAAGAAATTAAAGCCGCGTTCGAAAAGGCTGGCAAGCGCTGCTATGTGGCCCATTATCGTCGCGGTATGCCGCGCTACAAGGAAGCCAAGCGCCTTATTGATTCTGGCGTGTTGGGCAAAGTGCGCGGTGTGCAGGTAATTCGCACCCAGCGCCAAACTGCCGAAGAGTTGCTGCCCGAAGACAAGAAGCCTTGGCGCGTTCGCCCGGAAGTTTCCGGCGGCAGCCACTTCTATGAAGGCGATGCCCACATGCTGGATTTGATCGACTACCTGGCAGGCCCACTAACCGATTTCAAGCTGGAAGTTTCCAATGAAACCCACTGTTACAAGGACGAAGATGTGGTGTCGCTTTCCGGCATTACCGCCAACCGCGTAATGGTGTCCGGCATATGGTGCTATGCCACCTATAAGGCAATCGACCGGTTCCTCATTTTCGGCGATAACGGCAGCATGGAATTTTCCTACTACAACAACGCTGCTCCACTGCACATTGAAACTCTGCCAGACGATCCCGAAGCACGTGTTGCCCATGAGGGCGTCATGGGTGGCGTTCGCAAAGAGCCCGAAATGCAGCACCAGGATATTACGCCTCGCGTGGATGAATATCCTGGCTTGGGCAATATGCAAGATATCGTCAATGACTTGCTGGGTGTACCTGGCTGCACCTGCACCAGCACACTTGAAAACGCCATGCGCACCTTGCGTATCACCTGCACCGCACATAAGCAGATGGAGGAATTGAACGCCAAGCGCGCGAAATAAATTCTGACGCCCGAACACCCGAACGCCCGAACACCCGGACACCCGGACGCCCAAACACCCGGACGCCGCACCTTTTGCCGGCATTGTTGCTGAGCGTCAATGCTGGCAGCTTTTATTGAGCGTCCGTGCGGATTACAACCCCGAGCAGCGCCTTATCAAGCGCCACTCGGGGTTTTATGATGCATCAATCGGGGTTTTTAATGCGTCTTTAATGCGCCATAGCTTCTATAAGGTCATCCATCACGTTGGCAATATCGCCCTGTATACCACATGATCGATTGACAATTTCTGCAGGCGCAAACGGAGAAGCGACATTCACCGTAGCATAGTGTGCCTGTGGGTTTTCAGCAGTCATTATCCAAAACGGATACTTGATAATCACGGGCGTGTTATCGCCAACACCCAGCTCCCAATACAGCACCCTATCGTGTTTATGGCGCACCAAAAAATCCACGTACGCATTGCACGCCTGGTGCCATCCCGCATCTTCAACAAACGTATCATCGGCACGCAAGTTCGGAGCCATTGGTGCCCCACAATGCGGACAGCGCGGTACCAATTCAGAAGGCACGCGCAAGTTGTGCTGTTCATTCACCATAGCGCGAACTACCTGTTCGTTGTCGTAGGTTTCAGGCGTACAGGCACGACTGCACTGAAGAAGTCCGTAATCGCCCTGCGTATAGAACAGCCTTGCTTTATCGATGCCTGCACGCTGAAGCTGATGATCCACATTGGTGGTAATAGCGAAATACTCCACGCCGCTTTCCAGCAAATTCTGCAGTAGTTCCACCAGCTGCAGATACGGTTTTCCCACCGGCGCATCAAAGCGATTAATCAGAATGTGCCTGCTCCACCACGCCCAATACGTTTCCAAATTGGGAAAGGGGTAAAAACCGCCGGAATACATATCGCGAATGCCATAGGCACTACGGAAATCGGCAAAGTATTTCTTGAAGCGCTCCCCTGTGTAGCTGAGCCCCGCTGCGCTCGACATGCCTGCGCCAATGCCCACAACCACTGCATCAACCTGATCCAACAACCTCGCCAGATCCTGAACACTCCCACTCAGAGCTTGGAGCGCATCATAGCCCCAGCAAGAAGCTGCCCACGGCTGCAACGATGGCAACACCGATCCGTTAGCTTCATCTATCCCGCGCTGACACTGATGGCGCTTTTCCTGACGCTGATGGCGCTTTTCCTGCCGTTGATAGCTCACCTGCTGCCGAACAAGATCATCAATAAAAGAGCTCATGATAAATGCGCTCATCTTCTTCCTTAAAGACGTTAAAGACAACGTAAAAGTCCGGGTGCTGTGCAAAATAATCCAGCACGCTTTCACGCGCCACTTCGGCAGCTTCTTTTTGCGGAAAACCAAATACACCCGTGCTGATACAACAAAACGCGATGTTCTTACATCCTGCCTGCACTGCCGCATCCAAACAGCTGATATAGCAACTGCGCAGGGCCGCACGTTCCTTCGGGCTAGCACAACCACGAGCGATAGGCCCAACTGTATGAATAACGTAGGACGCGGGCAAATTGTAGCCAGGTGTTATCTTTGCACTACCGGTGGGTTCGCGATGGCCCTGCTTTTGCATAAGGCGGTTGCATTCCAGGCGCAATTGGATGCCCGCATAGGTATGAATGGCATTATCAATACAGAAATGCCCGGGAATCCAGCATCCCAACATACGATCGTTTGCGGCATTCACAATAGCGTCAACCCGCAAACGCGTAATATCGCCTCGCCAAATCGAAATCTTTGGTAAGTGATGGAAGGGTGCATGATTCATGGGCACGCACGGCAGATCAACCACATCGGTGATCCCCAGGCGTGCTATGCGTTCCTGCAACATATAATCTTGCGCAGCCAAGATCGAATCGGGTACGGGCAGCGGCTCGCGTACGTTCACCAAATCGCGATACAGTCGAAACAGATCTTCCTCCGTTTTTGCTTTGGCCACTGCCTGTGCGCCTTCCGCCATGCCAAAACGCTCTTCGGCAAGCCATGCAGCAACCTTATGCAAGCAACTCTGAGCTCTGTCATGCTGCAATTCGTTTTCAGCGTAACGCCTTACTGCCGCTACCGTACCCATAGCTA
The DNA here is from genome assembly GCA_900539675.1 of uncultured Coriobacteriaceae bacterium. Taxonomy (GTDB): domain Bacteria; phylum Actinomycetota; class Coriobacteriia; order Coriobacteriales; family Eggerthellaceae; genus Anaerotardibacter. The sequence continues at coordinate 41,413 of UQDJ01000010.1, forward strand.
CCTCCGATTTAATCCGATCGATTCGGATCGTCTGATACCGTTCGTCAGATAAAGACCATCCAGATCAGCTCGCCCACTGCAGTTCATCCGATTTAGTTCGCAAAGAACATGCCGCAGGTCATATCCAGATAGTTTTCGCCTGCATACAGAGGATACTTCTTTTGGACCTTTGCCTTGAAATCTGCTGCATTACTGCTTTCTGCTGCCAAGTCTTTCAGATTCTCAAGGTAGTCAATCTTAATTTGAGCGTCCTTTAAATCTTCTGGAACATAGTGACTGGTCAAAATGAGGCTATACCCGTCTGATACAAATCCTTTCAGCTGGCAAATCATCACATCAGCGCCAGATTCGCCCGGCACGATGGAATGACAATCGTGACCCATCATGTGTGTATACACCACGTTAAGTTCAGGAATCTGAATATCAAATGCTTCATCGTTTCTAACGATGTTCATTGCCACGCCTGCCAACTCAAGCGTATCGCCTTCAATCGTGTTGGTTACGGTAGCGATAGAACCGTCAAAAGCATCGCCAAATGCCTGAACAAAACCATCAATCAGCGCCTTACCACCGCCTTCATGACCATAGGTATCCGCTTCAGCAGTTGCATACACCGGGGTCCCCTTCATAAAACTCGCGCCAGCCATATGGTAAGAAGCCACAATGCCTTCAATCTGAATGCTTTGTTCTTTGATGTAGTTCTCCAGCTCCTTGATATTGTCGAAGAAACAGGGGTATTCAATGACGAACCCTTTGCCTTGCTTTTCAACAACAAATACTTCGTCGTCAATCAAATCGCAGGTTTGATATGCGTGTAGTTTTGCACTACCAAAATCGTACACGCGCACCTTACCTTTACTTAAATCGGTTTGAGTGTAGTTGTTCTTTACCATTGCCATACTCATGGGAATAATCCTTTCTTCCTTTTGACACCTCAAAAGATAAGACGTACAGTGTGTTTTATGAAGTAGGCACAATTTTGTGCTATAGGTACCTTTTAGTAACTTTTGATATTCCTGGCCTTTTGGAGTGTTAATAATGACCGATCCATCTACAAATGAGCCCTATATTGAGTATCGCAATGATGCAAAACCGCGGCGCGATAGCCTGCCCGCCTGTCCTGTTGAAACCTGCGTCCAGCTTATTGGCAGCAAGTGGCGTCTGCTTATCATGCGCGATCTTTTAATGAATGGGCATATGCGCTTTAAAGAGCTTCAGCTCTCAGTAGGATCAATTTCGCAAAAGGTGTTAACCACCAATTTGCGAGAAATGGAAGATGCCGGCCTTATCGTTCGCCGCGTGTACCCAGAGGTGCCACCACGTGTTGAGTATTCGCTGACTGAAACGGGCAAAAGTTTACAGCCCATTATCGAAGCCATGTGGAATTGGGGAAGCGCCTATCAGGCTGCCGCCTTGCAATAAATGCCTAGGCGTCAAGCGCTAAAATAGAGCACGATAAACATGGTACATGCAGTATTCAAAGACACCCAAGGAGACTTATCATCTATGAGCGACACCGCACCCAAACCTACGAGTGATACCGCATCACAATCTACGAGCAACACCGCACCTCAACCCGTGGGGAACACCAACGCCGCGCCAACTAACGACGCAACTGATATCGAAACTACCAAACACGCATCAGAAGATGCGTCAACCGGTGCGAGCACCTCAAGTAACTCTGCACTAGATCCACGCATCACAGAGCTTATCGACAAAGCTCAAAAGGCCTATGAAGCCGATGATTCGAAAACGGTTGCTGAATGCTGCGATGAAATACTCAAGATTGACTCGGAAAACTTCGATGCGTGGGAACTGCTTGCTAAGTTTGGCGCCTGGGATTCCAAGATGCTTGAGATGGATGTTCTACAGGCCGTTGCTGCCGCAAAGCGTGCAACCGAATTGGCACCCGAGGGTGTTCGTTATAACTTGGGATCCAAGATTTACACCGCTCGAAAGAAGCAAATAGCAGCTCAGCTTGAATCTGCCTTGATGATGCCGTCATACCAGGGGGCAAAAAAGGTTCACGCCATCATGCATGATTGGGAGCAGCTCTTAGTAAAACTGCCCTACCTAACCCCAAGCCTTATTGAAGGCGAAATTAATCTGTGCACAAATTTATGCAAGCGATCCAAGATGGGCATTATGCCCGCTGACCGTCTGGTCTACACAGCGTATGCCACGTTCAACAAAAAAGAAAACTATGGGGACACCTTCCGAAAAGCACTCATGTCACGCATCGAAGGCGAAGCGCAGCAAACAGCTGGCGAATTGGAATCAGCTCGCAAGGAAATCGAAGACAACCTTGCTCAATACAAACAGCGCCGTGAATCTGGAGAGCTTTCGCCTGCAGAGGAAAAAGCCCTGCTTGAAAAGGATCTAGCGAACATCACCATCAGTATCAATAACCTGGTTGGCATGTCTAATAGATCCTTGTACGCCGACCAACTTGAAGAAATGAAGAAACAGCTTGCCAAGCTTAAGCCTTATAAATTGGTGAAGCGTCAAGAGATGAATCGCCAAATTGCTGCCGTCGAAAACAAGATCGCAGAAATCGACTCCCAGCTAGAAATCAACACGGCTTCACTCAAGGCGCAAGTTGATCTATTGCAACAGCGCTTAACAGAAATCGAAGCTGAGCTTTAAGCGCTATCGGGCGCGCTCGGTGTTTTCACCCGCTAGAGTTGCGACATACTTGGCGCAGCATGCTTAGCGCAGCATACTCGCACCCCCCTACAACAAAACCCCCGAGGTTATCCCCGGGGGTTTGTTTTGTAAGGCATTGCCTAAGAGGAAAAGACAATCCTTACGCGTTAACTAATAGCACGTGCTTGCTATTTACTTCTGTTCTTCCAATACCTTCAACATCGTGGAGGACAGGCCGTTGGTCTGGCTGTCGATGTCAGAGTAGAGCTTCTGTACGTCAGGCAGATTCTTTACCGTGTCGAAGAAGTTCTCGTCATATTCGATAACCTGAACGCCAGCGTCAGTCATAACCTTGGTGTTGGATGCTTCAAGATCGGTGATCTGAGGACGAATGGTATCGGTTGCTTCCTGGATAGCCTGCTTCAGGGCATCCTGGTAAGCAGGATCAAGGTTGTTCCAGCAATCCTTGTTGATGGAAAT
>UQDJ01000011.1 GCA_900539675.1 uncultured Coriobacteriaceae bacterium
CGTCAACAGCCTTATCGATGTCGCCTTCAGCCTCGGTCAGAGCCTTTTTGCACTCCATCATGCCAGCGCCAGTCATTTCACGCAGCTGTTTTACGAGTGCAGCAGTGATTTCTGCCATGGAACATCCTTTCTCAAAGGTAATGCCCCACCACCCGGGCGGGGCAACCAATATATACGTTTTAGCGGATACTTAAGCTAAATTTATTCAGCAGCTGGTGCCTGAGCTTCTGCCGGAGCAGCTTCTTCAGTGGCCTCTGCAGCCTCTTCGGTCATATCTTCAACAGTTACCGGTGCACCAGTACCAGCGATAACAGCATCAGCGATGAAGTCTGCCATCAGACGAACGGAACGAATAGCATCGTCGTTTGCAGGAATGCCATAATCTACGTCGTCAGGATCGCAGTTGGTGTCCAGAGTACCAACAATCGGAATGTTCAAACGATGAGCTTCGTGGATAGCAATCTGTTCACGATTGGTATCGATAACGAAGATCATGTCAGGAACCTTCTTCATGTTGCGGATACCATTCAGATTCAACTGCAACTTAGCCAGTTCCTTCTTCAGCAGGATCTGCTCCTTCTTAGGCAGAACCTCCATGCGACCGTCCGTTTCCATAGCTTCGAGTTCTTCCATGCGCTGAATACGAGAACGGATGGTTACAAAGTTGGTCAGCATACCACCGAGCCAACGAGAATTTACATAGGGCATGCCGCAACGGTTAGCAGCATTAGCAATGGACTCCTGAGCCTGCTTCTTGGTACCTACGAACAGTACGGTGCCACCCTTAGCAGCGCAACGAGAAACTGCGGTGTAAGCAGCGTCCATGCCATAGAGGGTTTCCTTCAGGTCGATGATGTAGATGTCGCCGCGGTTACCAAAAATGTAGGGCTTCATCTTAGGATTCCAGCGACGAGTCTGGTGACCGAAGTGGGCACCTGCATCAAGCAGGGTCTTAAGAGTAATCTTGGACATTCTTTTCTCCATTCGTTGAACCTCTGCATGGAATCATTCCCGGCGTCTGCAACTGATCAGCATCTTTACGCCAAACAGCCACTGGCAAACCCAGGTCCGCCATGCATGTGAATTATCTTGCTGCAGTTTTGCAGCCTTTGCAGTATAGCAGCATGCCCCAAATTCGCAAGGAATGAGCGCCCTAGCCCACTAAATCGTCAAGAGAAGTAGTGCCAGTTACTGAACCATCTTCCAGGGCGGTCTTAATTTGTTCGTCCGTGTAACCCAAGTCTTTCATAATGCTTACAGTTGAACTTCCCAACTTATCGGTTGGTGTGAATATCGGCGTGGACTCTGAGTCGAATTGAATTGGAACGGTGGGAATATTGCGCTCCGATTCGGGATACTTAATTTTCACCAGATAATCGTTATCCCACACGTTTTGATCCTCGTAAACATCAAGCGGCGTCTGGCATAACTCGATAGGAATGCCAGCATCCTTGAACAGTTTCAGAGCACCTTTCGCATCCATCTTGCCCAAGGCTTCATCCATAATGCCCACCACTTCAGCATTAAGCCCTGCCTCATTCATCTTGTTGCAATTAGAAAGGCGCTCGTCATCAACCAAATCGTCGCGTCCAATAAGCTGCATGATCTTGTTATAGTCGCGGTCATATTCTGGATCGCACATCGCCAGATATTTGCCATCGCCAGTCATATATACATTATTGAAAGGACAGATAACTTCCAGACGGCTCTTCGGATAAGGATTGCCATATTGAGCCGAGATCATACCCGTCATCAAAGCATATACGCCTGCGTGCTGCAAAGCGCACGTCACATATTCGCCCTGACCAGATTGAGCACGACCAATAACGGCTGCGCAAATACCTGCTGCCAGAAACATTGCCGCCTGCAAATCGCCATAGCCATTGGTGGGAATCATGGGCGAATCGCCGCGATTAACAGTTGTGCCAAATACACCGCCACGTGCCATATAGCACGTTACATCAAAACCAGCGTCGTCCTTTTCGGCACCCTTTTTGCCATAGCCCAAGCCATGACCCATGATGAGACGGGGATACTTTGCGTGCAACGTTTCCCAATCAAGCCCGAGCTTACGCAGAGACTTGGTACGCGTGTTGGTAATAAAAATGTCTGCCTCGGAAAGCAGCTTATCCATAACTTCAGCGCCCGTTTTGCTCTTTAGGTTCAGAGCAATAAAGCGCTTGTGCAGGTTGCACATATCAAATGCCAGGTTTTCTTCATCAGACATGGGCATATTAAATACCGCTGCCTGGGTCACGCGCAACGGATCGCCCTTAGCTGCTTCAACCTTAATAACATCGGCGCCCCATTCACCAAGCACACGACCCGTCGCAGGCGTTGCCATGTATGTCGTAAGGTCAACCACCTTTAGTCCCTTTAATGGCTTCATTAGAAATTCCTCTCCCCCTTAGCCAGGCATTATGCACAACAGCTATAGTGTCCCTACTAAATGCCTGCTTTTATACGTAATTTGTAGTATAGGGAAAATTGACCAGGTAGATAGGGCTCAACTCATTCATTCTGGATGATTTGAGCCCTTGCGATGGTACAGCGTAGCAACACTGCACAACAGGCACGCCGTTTGGCTATTTCGATACGCCAGGAGCTCCGCTTGATTGTTCCGATGCAACAGACACGCCGCTTGATTATTGATGACGTGAATATTGATGACATGATTATTGATGACACACTTATTGATGACGTGATTATTTGCCGTCGCGCAGCGCTTGAAGCTTTGCTAACACGTCAGGATTCAGACGGTCTGCCACCGTGTTCTTCTGTGATACCTGCGTTGTAGAATCAATGCGCGCATCTTCGGACAGATCGTCCATTTCCAGGCTAAAACCATTAGCACTCATACGGTCGACTCCACCACCGAATACGGCATCTTGAATAGATGCATCGCTGGTGACTACCATAACTTCAACGTGCTGTTCACGCGCATCATGAGCAAGCTTTTCAATGACCTTGTCGGCAGAAGAACCAAAGGGCGAAAACATAATCTTGATGCCACCCACGCGCTGCGTTTTACCCGCCGATTCAGGGTTATCCGCACCATCGAATACAATAATGGCGCGGTATTCACTGCCCGCAAAAGCAGCCACATCGCTGATCAGCGCCTCACGGACATTGTTGTATTTTTCAACCGTATAGTCATCCTGACGACGCATATGGACGTAGCGCTGCCCTGAGCGCAATACGTTGTACCCATCGACGATCAACAATTTATTACGTTTGCGAGCCATGTGCTCTTACCTTCTTAAGCCAAAAATAGTACAAAGAACTAGCGGCCACGTTCCGATTGGCGCATCCATTCATACATACACGCCGTTGCCGCCTGTGCCACATTCAGTGAACCAACCTTGCCAGCCTGTGGAAGTGCCACCAGAAAATCGCAACGCTCCTGCGTAAGACGCGAAAGACCTTCTCCTTCATTGCCCATAACGAGAGCCAAACGCCCGGCCATCGGTGCATCCCAGATGCACTGCGTAGCATGCTCAGATGCACCAGCAACCCAAAAATTATTCTTCTTTAACCGTTCTATAACCTGAGCGATGTTACCCACCTGAGCAATGTTCAAATGAGAAATAGCACCCGCAGAGCTTTTGTAAGTTGCTGCCGTCACGCGGGCAGAGCGCTTGTTGGGAATGATGATGCCAGAAGCTCCCACGATTTCAGCCGAACGGGCAATAGCTCCCAAGTTGCCAGCATCCGTAATATGATCGAGCAGAACAATAAGTGCATTGCCACCATGCTCTTCGGCATGAGAGTGTGCATCGTCAATAATATCCTGTGCACTTACATACGCGTAGGGTTTCGTCTCCAGCATCAAGCCCTGGTGCGATCCGCGTTCGCTTTTTGCATCCAGCTCGGAACGCTTAACCTGCTTTACCGACATACCCATCTTATGACAACGACGAACAACATCGTCCACTACTTTATCGCCCTTCAAACCTTCGGCAACATACAGGCATTTTCCAGGAACCTTTGCCTTTAAGGCTTCCAGAACAGGACGCTTGCCTTCTACGAATTCTGCCATGATGGTGCATGCCTTTCTTGACGCCTAATATAGAAGAAGCAGGCTTTCACCTGCTTCGAAAAGTTAAGACTGGCTGGGCCAGCAGGATTCGAACCTACATAGCTGGTACCAAAAACCAGAGTCCTACCATTGGACGATGGCCCAGAATTGCAAACGGAACGACTTATCAAACAGAGCGCTGCGAGCCGCAAGCTGCTTGGCTGTCCGTAAGCAGAAACAAATTATATAGGCAAGCCCCGAGAAACACAACGCACAAACTAGAGCTCATCAGAATTAGTACACGACCCCAGTTCTAACGCGGTATTGCATCTGCTCTTTTAAAAGGAAGCCACTCTCAAACTCACCTGCGTCGTTTCTTGTGCAGGCGAAACCGTCCTAGAGCGAAATCCAGCACTCCCCCAATTTGGGAACATCGCCGAAAGCACCGTGGAAATCGGATCCGCCCGTGCAGGCAAGTCCATAGCGTTGTGCCAAACAATCGACATGATGCCAATCGTCGATGGTGTGATCGGGATGATACTTTTCTATGCCCCACAACCCCGCATCGACCAATTCCGGTACTGCGTCGTAGCTGTCCAACTGGCCAGGATGCGCAAGAACTGCCACCCCACCATCTTCGGTAATAGCCCGCACCGCATCACCCATATCCACATAGGTAATATCCCTGTGGCAAATACCGTTACCTTTGAAAAGCTTGCGATAGAGCTGCTGGTATGCCGAGCTGGTGTAAGGCGCACTGGTTAATGCCGCCATGAGATGCTGCTTGTAAAAACCGGTAGATGCCTTGCGCAAGCGATGCAACACTTCAGTGTTGAGCACATAACCACAACGCTCTAAGCGTTCCTGCTGCCATTGGGTATTTTCACTGCGGCGCTTTAATACCGGATCACACAGCTCTTTAATTGCGGGCGATTGTTCCTTTACGCCTAGTCCTAATACATGCACCTTACGATTGCGCTTGAAATCGTAAGCAGAAATTTCGATGCCACCGATATAGCGCACTGGATAATGTACGGCAGCGCGCTGAATGGCATCGATGCCATAGGTGGTGTCATGGTTGGTGATGGCAAGATGCGTTATATGCGCATCGGCTGCCTGTTGCAAGAGTTCTTCTGCTGTGAAAGATCCATCTGAAATAGTGGAGTGACTATGCAAATCGGCATGCACTGCAAACGTAGCAGATGCTCCTGTCGAAGGTGTTGGTACGCCAACAGAGCCGACCTTCATACTCGTTGATGCACCAACGGAACCGGGCGCTGGGGTCGGCGGCATAGCTACCTCAGATAACGCCTGGTCAACCCCCAGCAATTCAGCAAGCGTAATATCAGGCTTTTTCATGCAATCTGCCCCTTTTGCATATTAAATTCGTGATCGCATAGGCCTTCCATGAATTCTAAATCATGGAATATACCCAACATCGTAGTTCCCTGCGCTTTGAGCTGTTCAATAAGTTCACGCACCTTCATTTTAGAAGCGGCATCAAGCGATGCAGTAGGTTCGTCCAAGAGCAACAAGCGAGGCTGCTTGATCATGGCTGCGGCGATGTTAAGGCGCAACTTTTCCCCACCAGAAAACGTGCGTGGGTATAAAGGCCAGAGCGATTCGCTAATGTCAAAATGATGCAGCATACGCTCCGTTTCAGCCTTGGCATAATCGATATCCTGCGAGCCGAACGTTTCAAGCGCGCTCTGCAATACGATGTCGTACGCGCTCTGACGTGGCAGCACATTCAAGAACTGCGAAACATAACCCATCTCGTAAGCGCGAATATGGATCATTTCACGATCACCAATAGTGCATAAATCGACCTTGCCAAAGCTTTCAGAGCGATACCAAATAGAGCCTTTCTCCGGCAAATTCGTGCGATAGATACACCGCAAAATCGTAGACTTGCCCGAACCACTGCGGCCGGTAATGCCTACGAATTCACCCTCGTTAACTGACAGATTGATGTCTTGGCAACCCAAAATGCGGCGATCCACCATATGCATCACAAATGATTTGGATAGATGTTCAATGCTTAAAAGTGGCTCTTTAGGCTGCAGATTTTCAGCCTGTAAGTCCGTAGTTTGCAGCGAAGAATCGGGATTCATAGCAGTCATCTGTTCACATCCCCTTAGCGTGCATAGCCCTGAGGCTGATCGGGATAATGGCAACGATACACCGAATTGCCACCCACAAAAGCACGCGTGATAGCCGGCGTGGTCACGTCGGTGTGAGGCCCGCAGCCAATTTCGCGCACCATCAAAATATCAGCGCGCTTACCTACCGCAAGTGACCCCACCTTATCGTCGATACCTACCGCCTTTGCCGGATTAGCTGTCACCAAAGCGATCGCGCGAGGAAGCGCAATGCCGCAGGTACGATGCAGCGTAAATACTGCATCAATAAGGGCTGCCGGATAGTAGTCGCTACACAGCATGTCTATGGCATTTTCCATAACACCCTCGCGAGCAGATAAATTGCCCGAGTGGCTATGGCCTAACATCACATTTGGCGCACCGGCAAGCGTATGCATGTCACGCTTTTGTGCTTCATGAGCCGTTTGTAAATCGATCGGAAATTCAGAAATCACAGCGCCTAAGCTTTTCATAAAATCCAGCTTTTCGACGCAGTCGTCATCATGCGAAGCAAGGGAAATACCCTGATCATGAGCCAACTGTGCCAAATGTTGTAAGGTAGGCACATCAATCTTGGCAGCACTCCTGCGCTGTTCAACCAGCTCCGCCACTTCTTCGTCGCTCAGACCGTCGTGATATCCCTTGAGCGTTTCACTATAAATGAGCAGGTCACGATACTGTCCCTGACCAGGCGTGTGGTCCATAAACGATAGCAAATCCACCTTGCCTGCTTTGAGGTAGCCCTCAATTTCATCCACACGATTCACCGCATCCAGCTCGACGCGCAAATGCAGACGATGACGGATAAGATGGTCATGCTCTTCACCTTCACGAATATTGGCAATTGCATCTACCAGGCGACTTACATTCTTAAAATCACGAATGGGCTTGTGATCAAAGCACCTATCGCCGTATGTTGAAAGCGAATGATAAATGGTAGTCACCCCATGGGATACCAGCTCGCGGTCTACCTTGTACAGCGCCGTGGGCAAATCCATAACCACCGACGGCCTAGGCGATGCCACCGACTCAATGTAGTCAGAGTGAATATCCACCATACCTGGCATAACATAAGCGCCACGCGCATCTACCACCGGAAAACCTGTTGCCATATCGATCGCCAAACCAGGATGGGCAACTTGTGCTACCGCATCAGGCTCTTTGGTGCGCGCATTAGCCAGCGTAGGCTTAATGGCAGTGATAGTGCCGTGTTCGATGACAATGTCGTAATTTGGCAAAATGTCCGTTTCAGTAACAACGTTACCGCCGCGGATTACCAAAGAATTTGCGTCCATGTAAATCTCCTTATAGGGTTATCGCGTTACAGCAGCGAATACACCAGCTGTTGGGTGTAGGCATGTTGTGGGTCTTCAAGGATTTGATCGGTTAAGCCTGATTCAATAACTTCGCCATTCAGCATGACGAAGGTGCGGTCTGCCAGCATGCGAATGACGCCTAGATCGTGACTTACCACCAACATGCTTACGCCGAAGTCGCGTTTGATCTGCAAAATCAAGTCCAATACGCTCGCCTGCACCGAAAGATCCAAGCCGGTGGTTACTTCATCGAGTAACAAAATAGGAGGATTGTTAGAAAGCGCTTTTGCAATCTGCACACGCTGCTGCATACCACCAGAAAACTGAGCCGGAGGATCTCCCGCGCGACCCAGCGGGATATTGACCTTTTCCAAAAGCTGATTGCCGCGCTCGCGCATGGCTTCCACCTGACGATTTCCTGCCGCAATCATCTGTTCGGCGATATTGGACATAGAAGAAAAGTTCATGCGCAAACCCAAATATGGGTTTTGATACACCATGCCTAACACCGTATTGCGCACCTTGCGCTTATGCTGCGAAGATAAAGTGAGCAAATTCTGAGCACCACCGTCATACGGCAAAGCACGCACGTCACCTTCGCTGGCCTCTTGGTCGAAATACAGGCACTGCATGAAGGTGGATTTACCACTACCCGACTCGCCCACAATGCCCACGATTTCGCCCGGATACAAATTCATGCTGACATCACGCACCGCATGAACGGTATGACAATGTGGACACACGTTACGCTCCAGCTTTGCTCCCGGTGTCAAACAATAAGGACATCCTTCGCCAAAGCGCTTATAAACATGTGCTACCGACAAGCAGGGCTCCTGCTCCATTTCGGGAATACTCATTACCTCTCACTTTCTTGATTGGCGGCTGCATTGATGCGCTGCTCGCAACGCTCGTGGCAATACGCCGTGTCGTTGCACTGGTAGTAGGTTTCGCCCGTTTCTTCATCCACCAACTCATCCAGGTACACATTCGTAGCGCCGCATAGACGGCAATGCTTGCCTTTAAAATCCTCAACCGAGAACGGATAGTCATCAAAGTCAAGCGGATGCACATTGGTATATGGGGGCACCGCATAAATCTTCTTTTCGCGCCCGGCGCCAAATAGGGTGAGGTTTTGAGCCTGATGAAGCTTCATCGTATCGAAGCGCGGAATAGGAGACGGCGCCATCACATAGCGATTTTCAACCAAGCAGGGATGGTCGGCTGCGGTTGTGGTGTGACCATAGCGAATAATCTGATCAAACAGCCCCAGCCAAGCGCCGGTGTAGTCGGCTTCAGCATGCAACACCAGCGTTTTTGCCTCGCTGGGTTCAAAATGACGCAGCGGCTCAGGCGTGGGCACCTGCAATACCAGCAACTGTTCTTCGGTGAGCGGACATTCCGGAATGCGGTGACGCGATTGAATGATCGTGGCATCTTCGGTGCGTTCCACCACATCAACATCGGTAGTTTCCACGATGAGCTTTTTAATATTGACGGCGTTAACGCTGTCGTCGGCACCCTGGTCTATGACCTTGAGCACATCTTCACGACCAATGCAGGCCAGCGTCACCTGTAAACCACCAGTCCCCCAACCGCGCCCAATCGGCATTTCGCGTGATGCGAAGGGAATTTGATGACCCGGAATTGCGATGCCTTTCAAAATCGAGCGGCGTATTTCACGCTTGGATGCCTCATCGAAGAAGGCGAAATGATACAGTCCCTGCATGGTTATTCACCTTCCCTTGCAACAGTAGAACGAACACTGGATAACTTGGATTGGAAGGTGACGTAGTGAGGTAACTTCAAGTGCGACACAAAGCCGGTAGCCTCTACGCCATCCACGTGATACAAAACGAACTCTTCGTCCTGTGTAGGAAAACGCTTATCGCCCTGGTTAAGGCAGAAATCCAAGATACTCATAGCTATGGCTTTGGTCTCCTGATGGCCTATTACCAACCCATAGCCAACTTCAAACAACATACGCGCTTTGCCTTTGCTGGCTGAATCAAGTGCGAACACGCTTTCAACTTCAGTCACAGGCACGCTGCCCACATAGTACGAATCATCTTCTACACGTTGAGCATCATCACATTCTTCCCCATCCGACGCATCGGAAAAGGTGGCTTCCCCTTGCCCGCTTGCCTGAATGCCGGCTTGCACGTCAGTCGTTGCCAGAGGATCATCGATGTAAACATCCACCATGCCACAACGCAACTCACCCACGGTGGGATGCGAAGGGCCAAAGCCACGAATGGCAGCATAGCCAAGCGTGGTAACGCCCTGCGTCATGCCGCGAGCCAGCGTTTGCAAACGGGCTGATCGCGGAGCGGGAAATGTCAGCGGATCCATCGTCACATCGACCGGATCAGTATCATCATCTTGGAAGGTTTCAGTAAGCCCTTCGTCGCGCAAATAGTCCATAACTTTGGGCAACGCATCCAATTTATCCAATTCTTCTGACGTATAAAGATCCTTTGCCGCAGCCAAACCCTGCTCAAACGCAGCTACAATGGCACGCTGATCTTCGGGAGTTTCCTGTTCCAAATCAAAATTGATCAAGCGGTGAGAATAATCGCGCGTGGCACCGAGCAACTGCCCACCTGGCACATCTTTAAACGCCGCCGAAATACGGCGTTCAACATGCATGGCCGTGGTATCGATAACGCGTGAAACATACGGGCGTTCCAACGTGGAACGAAACGCGCGCAAAAGAAAGACCGCTTCTTCGGGGGACCCTTCTGCCTGCTTTAAGGCAACGGCCGCAAGACGAGGAGCATACAGCGAAGCTTCGCCCATAACCTGCTCAATCAAAGAAGACATTGTGGCCTCAAGCTCATCAATACTGGCTTGGTCGCCCTTGCTGACCCGCTCGTATTCCAGTAACTTTAAGCTTTCTTCGATGGCCTTGCCGCCACCGCGAACTGCTACATATCCCATTTGGCACCGTCTTTCTGAACTTCAACGATCGTGGTGGTACGAGGAATTGCCACCACATGCCCCGCCTCATCAACAAGAATGATGTCAATGCCGCATGGATACTCATCGCTGCGCGCCTTACGCGCTTCCGCCCAGTCGATACGATCCACAAAAAACGTATGCGTATCTTTAATTCCAGGGCCTTCTATCATCACGCGATACGAAACGCCATCCTGTAATACATCAGTGGTATCTTCGCTGGGGATGCGCATTCCCGCTAAACCAGAACAGGCCACAAACACCGTTGCACCCTTTTCAGGAGCGATAAGGGTTCCTGGATTTGCCTGACTAATAACTTCGCGGCAATAAGCTGAATTCGCCAAATCCGGTACGAGCAGGTATTGCGCTTCGGCAATGGGAACCTCATGGCTATGTGTCTGTAGGGCCATGAAGCGCGAAACCTCATCACAGCGCGATCCACGCACCGCGTAGGTCACCGCTTGATCCACCAAGGTGCGCACCACCATCTCGAAGCACGGCGGTAAAGGATTGGCACTGATGGGTGTATTGGATGTGCCAGACAACGCATCCGTTGTTCCGCGACCACCCATAATCTCGATATCCCCCAGCAAGCCGGGGCGCGCAAAAGCGTTCATTAGATTGCGAAACGTTCGCTGAAGCGCTTGAGTTTCTGTAGTGTTTTGAATCATAGCTCCGTGTCCATCGTCGAAAAATCTACCTGCGTGCGTAGCAGCGCTTTATTGCGCTGTCGCTTTTCTGCTGCCAAACGATCGGCTTCTTGGGTAAGCAATTCGCTAAATCCCTGATCGGCGCACCATGCTTCGTCCATGGTGTAAGCAGCATCTACAACTGCCAGCTCAAAGGCCTTGTCGTGATCTTCTCCCATCACCATGCCGTAGCCATACACTTCGTTAATGCACACCACGCACGAAGTCATGAGTGCTTCTCCCAAGTAAAATTGAGAACGGCGCGCCGTTTCTCGCACTTTGAGCATAACCAGCTCTTCGACCGGATCTTTCACCGCATCCACGTGATAGGCTTGCTGAATCTGTTGCGCCATGCGCGCCAATAAAGCCCGATCCCCCTCAATAAGCACGTGGGTACGTTGTCGTCTTTTCATGTATCTTTTCTCCTAATGTTGAACGATGTAGCGCTTGCGCAACTGCGTGGCCACGATTTCAAGAACGATCGCAACCGCCAAGCAGAAGTACACAATCACTCCCACTTCGTGAATGTCCAAGTAGAAACTGCCTGCCAAAAACAGCTGATAACCAACGCCACCAGCACCAGCGACCGCACCTACCGCAACCGCATTTACGAAGTTGATTTCAAAGCGAATAAACGTCCAAGAAAGCATTTCGGTTATTTTTTCGGGAACCACTGCGGCAAATACCACCTGCCACCAGCGTGCACCCGATGCACGCAGCGCCTCTAAAACTCCAGGATCAACCTCTTCGAAACTTTCCGAATAGGCCTTCACCAGGTAGGCAATGCTGTGAAACAGCAGGCCTGCAACGGCTGCTTCAGGACCTAAGCCAATCGCTACCGTAAAGATGAGCACCCATAAAATGGTTGGCACTGCACGAAACACCGACATGATGGCTTTGATGGTGTTCGAAATAACCTTGTTGGAAAGGTTCATTGAAGCGAACAGGCCTAAAAAGAAAGCAATCAACGCCCCAATAAAGGTGGTCAGTGCCGCTAGAGCCAAGGACTGGACCGTACCGATAGCCACATCTGCCATGGTGAAATGCCCTGCCAAACCAGGCTGCAGCATCATCATGGCGAAATCGTTTAAGGCACTTTGAGCAGCATCCGCCAGCGGCACCTTGCCGTAGTCCATGATGGCAAATGCAAAAATGGTGATGAGTACCAAGCCGCCAATCGTAATGAACAGCACCGTATTGGATTTATTCATCTGGCGCGTTTTAATATGACCTGCCGCATTGCGTTTAATTCCCAGATCTTCATCGCTTGCAGCATCACTCAGCACTACTGAGTCAGAATTTGCACTCATATAATCTGCCTCCTGACGTAATTCGAAGTAGCTTCGCAGGCAATAACAATCACCACAATGCACAGGATAATGAGCGCCGCAATGTCGTAGCTGAAGCTCTTGTAATAGATGTCGAATACAAACCCGATACCAGTACCGGTCAGGATGCCCACCAATGTCGCATCACGAATGTTTGTTTCGACCATATAGAGCATCCAACTCACAACCGATGTGATGGAAAGAGGAATGACCGCTTGCACAATAAGCTGCACGTAGCTCGCACCTGTTGCGCGAACAGCTTCTACGACGCCCGCATTAATTTCGTCGACACTTTCCAAAAAACAGCGCGTCAGGTAGCCAAAGCTGCCCAAAAACAGCGCGAGAAAACCAGTGAATTCGCTCTGATTAAACGAGAACAATAAAATGAATGCCCACGCTACTACCGGAATATTGCGAAAGAGCGAAGCAATGCCGCGCACGATAATCGGAACGGGCCCACCTAACCCTACCGAGCGTGATCCCAGCACTGCCATGATGTAGGCGAACAGGGCAGCTGAAACGCTTGATGCCACAGCAGAGAGCACCGTGGATGCCAGCGCGCTTAAAATTTGCGGCATCTTATCCAATGCACTCGTGCTGGGCACGAAATTGGTAGCCATCCACACAATGGCTGCCGGGAAATCTTGAATGGCTTTCACGAAGTCAAAATCCACCACGACGCCAGAAAGCCAGTTGATAGCCACAAAGCCAACCGCTAACAGCACAATAAACAGGGTGCGCTTGCGGAAATACTTTTTACCCTGAGGTGAATCTGGCGTAATAATACCGCCCGCATCCGTTGTTGCTGCCGGACAAGCTGAAGCGTTTGCACCCGCTGCGGCGGCTGCTGTTTTACGAGATGACACTACACTCGCAAATGAAAGCTTAGCCACGACGCACACCCGCCCTCGTTGCTACGGGAGCTGTTACAGGAACTGCCTCAGAAGTCATAGCAGAAACTGTTTCGGGGGCAATAGAGGACACCGTTTCAGAAGCCATTGCCGACACCGTTTCAGGGGCCAGCGCGGACACTGTTTCAGAGCTCATAGCAGATGCCGGTTCAGGAGCCAATGAAGCAGCTATTCCGGGAGTCGCAGCCGGAGCAGCCTGGGCACCTGCCGGTGTTTTTTCAACAATACCCGGACGATCCGGCGCATGATGAACCATCTCTCCAGCCTGAACACCCGTAGCATGTTCACGCACATAAGGCGTGCCATAGATGTAAGAAATTACCTTAGCATCCAGTTCATCAGGCGTGCCATCAAAGACCAGCTTTCCCTGCTTCAAACCAATGATGCGATCGGAAAATTCAATAGCATAATCAACCTGATGCAAATTTACCAAGCAGGCAACGCCCAGTTCATCACAAGCCCACCGCAGCTGCTCCATAATGACGCGTGAAGAACGGGGATCCAGACTTGCAATCGGCTCATCACACAGCATCAGCAGCGGATCTTGAACCAGTGCGCGAGCAATGCCAACACGTTGCATCTGACCGCCGGAAAGCTGATCGGCACGTTTGTAAGCAAACTCAGCCAAGCCCACCTTTGCCAAAATATCAAAGGCATTGCGTTTCTCTTCTTCGGAGTACAAACCCAGCGCCCCAGCAATACTGGACTTATAACCCAACCTGCCCTGCAGCACGTTTTCGATAGCGCTCGCACGATATACCAGGTTATAGTGCTGAAATATCATACTGATACGGCGACGCACGTTGCGCAGCTGGCGCTTTGGCATGCGTGTTACGTCTTCACCATCAAAGACCACACTGCCCGCAGTGGGGTCAATCAGACGATTAATGCAGCGTAAAAAGGTTGATTTACCAGCACCGGAGCATCCAATCACGCTGACAAATTCACCGCGCGCCACCGAAACGCTTACCCCATCTAGAGCTTTTATGCCACTTTTCGGGTTGTAGCATTTCGATAGATTGTCTACTTCCAATAATTCTGATGAAGTCATTTTTTCTCCCAATCTTCTTTGCTCCTGCGCTGCGCCACCATCAAGGCGGCCGGCATTGCAACCTGCACTACCAATCAGCCTTGAGGGACGCATGAATAGATAAGGCAGGAGCTATGTGAATGGCATGAGCGTTAATTAGCTCAGCTCGCGGATGGGGTCATACCAAGCATCGTCAACTGGCAGGAAGCAGGTCTTATCGGATTCCTTTTCAAATAAGCCCTTCTTGTCAGAATCTGGATTTACAAAGATCTCCTGATTGTTCGCCGTGTCCTGGGAGCAGAATGCATCGGTAATTGCCTTCTGCTCATCGGCAGAAAGCTTGTCGGTGTTGTAGCAGAAAGGAGAATTGAGAACCGGCGTTACCCCAATGATGGTGAATTCCTTACCATGCAAACTGTCAAATGGTGCCGGCGCATCGTCCTTGACCTTATAGGTAGCGCCGATTGCATTGGGATTGCCAGATACCAAATCGAAGTACATATCCACATCGATATCGTCAAATGCCGCCGCATCGCAGTTGCCAGACAGCAGGTTTACTGCAGAACCCTGATGGGAATTTCCAAACATTACCGAGCTGAAAAATTCGCCATCCTGCAAAAGTTGATCGGACGAATCCAGACCGAAGTGCTTCACGATTGCGTTGGAGGGAACCTTAAAGCCAGAAGTGGAAGTGGCAGATACAAAGGAAAAGCTTTTGCCCTTAATATTGTCGATGGAGTACGTATCCCCACTCTTATACTCATCTGCCTTATCAGCTGGCACGCAAATGCGGCTGTAATAACATGCTTCATTTAACGTGCCATTTGCATCGCTGTTAGTGAACGCAGCCTGTACAGCGTTGTTCTTTTCGTGAGCCTGCACATAGCCCTCAGGACCCAACAATCCCATATCAGCCTGGCCGGAATCCAAAGCTTCAATAGCTACGTTATAGTCGGTGGTAGTCATCAGGTTTACATCGCGACCCGTAGCATTCTTGATGATGGAAGCTACCGCATCACGCGATGCGGTCATATCAGAAGAAGAATTGTCGGGGAGCCATACCATGGTAATGGGTTCGCTCTTTGAATCGTTCGAACCACCAGATGCCTGCGAACATCCCGTTGCAAAAAGCATCACACCCAGCGCAAGTAAAGCAGCCAAGCCGGCAAGTACAACGCGCTTTGTTGTTGATATCTGTTCCATTAAACCTAACTCTTCCTTTCCTTTTATTTCGAGGTTGTTTGTGGTCGTTTCTAAAAACATTGCCACTATAAAAAGGTCAAGTAGGCTTTTGAATAGGCCGAACGTGTTCCTAAGACAGGTTTAAGATTTGAATGCGAAACGTAAAGTTGGGTTTACGAATGTAAGAAATATCGTCCAGATGAAACAGGCATTTAAGATAGTTCTAAATTCGCAAGCCTTGCATTAACGGCTCCATTCTCTACAAAAAACAGCACCTGCAGGCAGCAGGTGCTGAATAGGAGAATACTTGCATGTCGCAGGTGCTGCGCAGAAGAGCTTCCGCACACCGCAGGCACAGAAGCTCAATAGGAGCTAAACAGATACCCAGCAGGGGCTAAACAGGAGCCCAACAGGTACCCAACTACAGCCTCGATACGCTCTATCGTGTTGCCAGCCTATGCCAACTGACGAATAGGGTCATACCAGGCATCATCTACTGGTAGGAAGCACATTTTGTCAGAAGTCTTTTCGACCAAACCTTTTTTACCCGTGGATGGATCAACAAAGATTTCGGAGTTTTGCGCAGTTTCTTGAGAACAGAATGCATCGGTAATGGCCTTCTGTTCATCCTCAGATACGTTATCGGTGTTATAGACAAAAGGAGAATTCATGACCGGCGTTACGCTAATAATGGTGAATTTCTTGCCCGCAAGCTGATCAAAAGGAGCGCTCATATTTTCTTTGACCTGATAGGTAGCGCCAACAGTATTTGCCTGGCCTGATACCAAATCCGTATACGGATTAAGCGATTCATCGTCAAATGCGGCTACATCGCAATTGCCTGCCAACAGATTGACCGCCGAACCCTGATGGGAATTGCCATACATCACCGAACTGAAAAAACCGCCATCTTTAGTCACTTCATCGGTGGAATCCAGATTAAAGTGAGACTTAATAACATTGGAAGGAATCTTGCATCCTGAAGTAGAGGTGGCTGATACAAACGAAAAGCTTTTGCCTTTGATGTTGTCAATGGAGTACGTATCCCCGCTCTTATACTGATCTGCCTGATCGGCTGGTACACAGATTCGACTGTAATAGCAAGCCTCATCAAGCGAACCATTCTTATCGCTAGTCGTAAAAGCTGCCTGGACGTGAGGATTCTTGCTGTTCGCCTGAACATAACCCTCGGGCCCCAGCATACCCATATCGGCCTTACCGGAAACCAGTGCTTCAATAGCTACGTTGTAATCGGTAGTAGTCATGAGATCCACGTCGCGTCCGGTAGCTTCTTTTATCACCGATGCCACCGCTTCACGAGACGTTGTCATATCTGACGAGGAGCTATCGGGCAACCATACTACAGTCAAAGGCTTAGAATTATCTGCCTTGCTTCCTGCCCCTGCAGCACCTGCCTGCGAGCAACCTGTAGCCCCCATCAAGGCGCCCATCCCTAGCAGTACTGCTAGGACCACCAAGATAGCGCGCTTAACTATCATCGCATGTTCCATAAAACCTAACTCTTCCTTTCCTTTGTCGTAGGTTTGTTGTTATGGTCGCTGAACGAAACAACGCCACTATAAAAAGGAAGTTGTCATTATTGAACAGGCATAACGTGTTCTTTAGACAGGTTTAAGAATGATGTCTCAACCACGCGAAAATTAATTACAACTGAAACAAAGCACCTAACTAAACCGACACGATTTAAGAAATATCTAAGAAAGCTCACTTTAACGAGCAAAACAATTCAACTTAGAATTTAGCGCACACGCAACTCCCAAAACGCTACCGCACTTGCCGCAGCAACATTAAGTGAATCAACCCCATGCGCCATAGGAATACGCACAGTGTAATCGCATGATGCAATGGTATGACGCGATAGACCATCGCCTTCGGTTCCCAACACCAATGCCAGCTTCTCGCACGTAGTGAGAATGGGATCATCTAACGCAATAGCCTCATCACTAAGCGCAAGTGCTGCCGTTTTGAACCCCAAGGAACGTAGCATATCGCACCCAAGCCTTGGCCAAGAGTCTTGTTCGGTCAGACCAATACGTGTCCAAGGCACCTGAAACACGGTACCCATAGATACCCGCACTGCGCGTCTATACAGAGGGTCGCAGCACGCAGGCGTAACCAAAATGGCGTCTATTCCCAATGCAGCAGCACTGCGAAACAGAGCTCCTACATTGGTATGGTTGGTAATGTCTTCCAAAACAGCAATACGGCGCGCATGTTGTACTATCTGTTTCACCCCCGGTAAGGGCTTGCGACGCATAGCGCAAAGCACACCACGGGTTACCTCATAGCCAGCAATTTTAGAAAGGACGTCTACTGGCGCCACAAAGACTGGAAGTCCCGATACGTTTGCATCAGAGACACCATGAAATGATGCCCAAGCAGTTTCTACGCGCGTCAGCAACCCCTGCATATGCTCATACTTATGGGCAGGTATAAGCAACGAAAGCGGCTCGTAATTCGCATCCAGCGCACGATCGATAACCTTGTCAGATTCCGCGATAAAAATGCCTTTCGCAGGTTCCAGGCGATTGCGCAGTTCCCGTTCAGTCAGACGCGCATATACATCAAGGCGGGGATCATCCAATGAGACGATTTGTTCAATCACTTGTCCTACACCACCACAATCATAGATACGACAGGAAGAGAAATAAGAGCGCATACGGTTGTTAAAAACGTGCCACGCGACATCGCCATCGTGTCGCCGCCATAGGCAATACTCATCATGATACCCAGCGATGCTGCTGGCATAGCGGCTTGCAAGGCAAGGATTGAAAGCATATACGAATCGTGGACAAACATACCTGCGATAAAGAACACAAGCAACGGCACCACGAATAGCCTTAGGGCAGTTGTAACCCAAGACCACGGATCATTAAACATTTCCTTAAGCGGCATTTTTGCCAACTGCGAACCAGTGAGCAGCATAGCAGCCGGTACAGTAAACTGACCAATTAACCCAAACGTTTGACCAAAATAGCCATCGTCAGTCACACGTAAGATAGCCAGAATAACCGCCACAATACAGGAGATCATGCACGGGTTTACCATCTGCTTTAAGATCAGCTTCACCTGCGTTTTTAAACTGTGTTCGGCGGCAGGTGCATCGCTTTGACCGGCATTCTTAATAAACAGGACACCAACCGAAAACATAAACAGGTTGTACGGAATATTCAGGATGGCTGCATACAAGACTGCATCCGGCCCCACAATAGCACTGAGTACCGGAAAGCCAATAAAGCCTACATTGCCAAAGCAAATGAGAAATTCAAATGCACCTTTTGTCGCTTTTGGTACACGCCAATAGAGCACGCGCGTAATGATAAGAGCAAAGATGCAGATACCCACATAAATCAGAAAAGAATACAGCAGCAGCATTAAAATGGTGCTGGTATCAGGTAAGTTTTGATTGCTCAGTACAGAGTCGATAATCATACCTGGCAAAGCAATGTTCATGACCACACTGGTAACTTGCGAATCAAAGTCATCGTTCATCATATGGCGTTTACGGGCAACAAAACCAAGAGCCACCAACGTAAACAATATGAGCATTTGTAAACCTGCGTGAGTAAAAACTTCCATGCCAAACCTCCGGCATGCATGATACGCTTATGTGCTTGAGGGCGCAGACCAAAGCACGCCTTATGGCATCATTGTCACAATAAAAGGAGGTACTTTAAATCATTTTGCAATGATTTAAAGTACCTCACAAATAGGGCAAAGAATATGGAAGAATGATGTGACTGCTAGTCGTACAGACGAATTGCCTTCATGCGCAAACGCACATAGTCTGCCGTCCACGTCTTGTTCGAATACAGAACAGAACGAAGATCGGAAACGGCTTCGTTGATGATCTTTTCCTTGACATCAGGAGCTACGCCCATAAATGGCTTGATGATAAACATGGAAATCCAGTCACGCATACCACTTTCACCCAACAGTGGTGTTGGACGATCAAGCAGAGCAGCATAAATAACCCTGAATCCTGTTTTTTCCAGCATCGTTGCATAGTTGCCAATGGTCGGGAAATAATAAGGCACCTGATATTTCATATGGTGAGAAGCAAAGGCATTGCTCAAGGCACGATGAATCAAGGCGTTATTACCAAAACCGCCGCACTCGAAAACAAATTCGCCGCCCGGACGCAGCGCATCATATACACTCTTCAGCATCTGCGGGTGATCTTCGTCATTAATCCAGTTGAGCATCGCGTTTGAGAAAATCGCATCGTATGGTTCATCTGTTTCGAAGTTAACTGCATTGCCTTCAACAAAATGCAGATGTGGATAGCGTGCACGTGCCGACTTCAGAAAGTCATCAGACACATCCATACCAACAGCCTCGTAGCCCACATCGGTCAAAGCCTGCGTCAACGAACCATTGCCACAACCCAAGTCCAAGACGCGAGAGCCCTTCGGCACATCTAAAATACTCATTAAGTCGCGACCAAATTCTGGTACGAAAGAATAGTTGTTGTTGTAGTCATCAGTCCAACTCATTATTTCCCCCCTTCTTTATAGCCTCCCCACAAAAGGATTAGATCCCGTCTTTAAGACCCAAAGATAAGACGACCCAGCGCCCCCGCGCTAACTAATACTTTTGTGGTGTGAGGCTTCTCTCCAGTACCTATTATCATACTCCGTTTTAATCAATCCACCGGCCACGTGCGGGAATTATTAACGCCTGAGTAATAGATCGAACCGAAAAAGCGCCAGCTTTGGGACATGCAATCGCTCAAAGGAAACGCCTGATTTGGGACATGCAATCAAGCAAACAAACGAAATCTCAGCCTTCAGGGCATGCGCCAATCGTCGCAATAACAAATCGCTCTAAGCCAGGCTATACGCGGATGACGTGCAAAGGGTTAGAGACTCTCTGCCTTACCAAGATGCACCATCAAACTCCTAACCCCACATAAAGGTAAAGCCAACCCCATTACGGGATTGGCTTTCCTCAATTCCCACCACACAGGACAAGTTAATGGGAATAAGCAATATATGATTGCGAAGTGAATGAGCTCAGAAACCGCTAACGGCTTACATCATGCCCATTCCGCCACCGGCGCCTGCGCCACCTGCGAGAGCGGACAGGTCGGGACCTTCCTTCGGAATCTCGTTAATAGTAGCTTCGGTGATCAAGATCAAAGAAGCAACGGATGCAGCAGATTGCAGAGCGGTGCGGGTTACCTTTACCGGGTCGTTTACGCCCATCTCAATCATGTTGCCTTCCTTGCCATTGGCGAAGTTTACGCCGCAACCCTTATCAAAGCCCTTGGCCTTTTCAACCACAACAGAGCCTTCATAGCCAGCATTAGTTGCAATAGCACGCATAGGAGCTTCCAGAGCTTTGCGAATAATGGCAATACCAACCTGCTCATCAGGATCGGTTGTTTCAATCTTATCCAAAGCAGGGATTGCGTCGATCAGCGCTACGCCGCCGCCAGCAACGATACCTTCTTCAACAGCAGCACGAGTTGCCTGCAGGGCATCTTCAATGCGAGACTTCTTTTCCTTCAGTTCAGATTCGGTTGCAGCACCAACCTTGAGAACTGCTACGCCGCCAGAAAGCTTAGACAGACGTTCCTGCAGCTTTTCGCGATCGAAGTCAGAGTCAAGGTGCTCAAGTTCAGAACGCATCTGGGCAACACGAGCTTCAACGGCAGCCTTGTCACCAGCACCATCAACGATAACCGTGGTGTCCTTGGTAACCTTTACGGTCTTAGCGGTGCCAAGATCTTCAACCTTAACGTCTGCCAAGGTCATACCGAAGTCCTTGGAAACAACCTTACCGCCAGTTACTACTGCAATGTCCTCGAGAATACGAGCACGGCGATCGCCAAAACCAGGAGCCTTAATTGCAACAACATTCAGGGTGCCACGCAGCTTGTTCAGCAGCAAGGTGCCCAAAGCTTCACCTTCAACGTCCTCAGCAACAATAAGCAGCGGACGACCAGATTTCATAATCTGTTCCAGCAAGGGAACCAGATCCTGAATCGAGCTTACTTTGAGGTCGGTAAGCAGGATGTAAGGATCATTCAAAACGGCTTCCATGCGCTCCGTATCGGTTGCCATGTAAGGAGAAATGTACCCGCGGTCATACTGCATGCCCTGAACAATATCGATATCGATGCCGAAGGTCTGGCTATCTTCTACAGAGATTGCGCCATCCTTGCCAACTTCATCCATTGCTTCAGCAATCTTTTCACCAATAACAGCATCGCCAGCTGAAATGGTGCCTACGTTAGCAATCTGATCCTTAGTGGTAATTTCAGTAGCATCAGCCTTGATAGCCTCAACAACCGCTTCAGTTGCCTTATCAATGCCACGACGAATGCCCAGTGCATCTGCACCAGCAGTAACGTTGCGCAGGCCTTCGCTTACGATAACATCTGCCAACAGGGTTGCCGTGGTGGTACCGTCACCAGCTACATCGTTAGTCTTAACAGCAGCTTCGCGAACCAGCTGAGCACCCATGTTTTCCACAGGATCTTCGAGCTCAACTTCACGAGCGACCGTAACACCATCATTGGTTACAACCGGAGCACCATACGAACGTTCCAAAGCAACATAACGACCCTTAGGGCCAAGCGTGACCTTCACTGCATCGGCGAGCTTCTTTACGCCTTCAGCCATACCACTGCGGGCATCGGCCTCAAATTTAATGTCCTTAGCCATGTGAAATTCCTTTCAGAAATTATTACCACAAATCAGCACTTACTCAGTGAAGCAAGCGTAGATGTCGTCGGCGCGAAGAATCAAAACCTTTTCACCGTCAACGTCAACTTCGGTTCCGCCGTACTTGCCGTACAGTACACGGTCGCCAACCTTTACCGGCATCGGAAGATGCTTGCCTTCGTTGTTAACCTTGCCTTCGCCCACAGCCAGAACTACGCCAGTTTGAGGCTTCTCTTTAGCATCGGCAGCGATATACAAACCACCTGCCGTGGTCTCCTGTGCCTCATCCTGCTTGACGACGATACGATCACCGAGCGGCTTGAGATTCATAACGTACTTCCTTTCATAGACCTAATCGTGCAAACGGTTATTCCTACAACCCGCACGTCTATTACCAAAGTTAATGCCATAAGGATCGTTGCCAACAACCGATGGACAACCGATCTTATGGACTCCACCACGTCCCGCAAAGCACTGCCGAGTTATTAGCGCTAGCAGAACGAAGCCTTTAGTGTTAGCACTCTTAGTACATGAGTGCTAACACCTGTATATCTTAGCAACTTCAATTTCGAATGCAACCGCGGGTGAAGAAAAAGTGAGTGTCCTGCACTAAGATTTTACTGAACTAAAGTCATTCGATATAACGCGGCATCTATCTGCGGTTTTTCTATCTTTGAATACAAATATGGGACATTGAGCGCCTAAAAAGAAGCCAATTTTGAGTGCGCTAAGCGCTCAATGATTCATCTGCGGGCCCATTCTGAAAAGAAATTGTTACCCTCATGTCACTCAGCAACAAAAGAACCCGATTGTACAAATTGCAACCGGGTTCTTCAAAAAAGCTCTGAACATTTGCTAGCTATGACTGCTATGAAATCACGCGTATTTACAGGGCACGAATCTTATCTGCCAACCAATTAGCCCACGCATCAACCCCTGCACCGCTGGTTGCAGCAATCGGGAAAATAGGAGCGGTAGGATTCAGCTGCTTAACATGATCGTAGAACGCGTCCTTATCAAAGGTAAATACCGGCATGGTGTCCACCTTATTCAGGATGACTGCCTTTGACGCCTGAAAGACACCTGGATACTTTAGCGGTTTGTCGTCCCCTTCGGGCACCGACAAAATCATGACTTTCATATTTTCGCCCAGATCAAAATCTGTTGGACAAACCAAGTTACCCACATTTTCGATAATAATCAGATCAAGGTTGTCCAAATCCAGCACATCAACTGCACGACGAATCATGTCGCTTTCCAGATGACAGGCACCACCTGTGTTAATTTGAACTGCAGCTATACCCTGCTCTTTGATCTTTTCTGAGTCTACCGAAGAAGCGATATCGCCTTCGATAACAGCAATATTAAATTCATCGCGCAACACTTCAATAGTGGCAAGAATCGTAGAAGTTTTGCCAGAACCAGGCGATGCCAGAAGGTCTACCACGAATACCTTCTTATCAGCGAACAGCTTGCGATTATCCTGCGCAAGACGATCGTTTTTATCCAAAATGGGTTGTTTCAAATCTATCTGCATATCATGCCTCCTGTTCGGCATTAGCGTTTGATGGACTTAGTTCATCTTTATCGGGAACATCAACTTCGATGGAATCGATGCGCAATTCTTTACCCTGGATCAATTGCAGAAACGGACTGCCGCATTCCGGACACGTCATATGAAAACGATCGTGCTCAAATTCGTTGCCACAATCAAGGCAGATGCTCACCGGCTGAATCATTGTGATTTCCAGTTCACACCCTTCAAAAATGGTGCCCTCAGACAGCGCATCAAAAGCAAAACGCAACACATCTTCAATAGCTTCGGTCATAACGCCTACCGAAAGGCTAATCTTGAGCACCTTATCGGCACCAGCGTTTTTAGCTGCCTCTTCTGCCGACTCCAGCACGCCCGTCATGATACCCAGCTCATGCACAGCGATTACCTCTTTTCTTCTTCATCGCCCCAAAGATGCTTATTGAAGCTTTTCTTGAGGTTGGAAAGTTCTTCGCGTGCCTCCTGCTTTTCTTGCTCTTCTATCTTGCGTGCTGCTTCTTGACGCTTGATGCGACGATGCAAGCCTACACGCGCAGCCAGCAAACTGATTTCATAGAGAACAATCATGGCAGCGAACATCAAACCCATAGTAACCGGCGATGCGTCAGGCGTAACCATGGCAGAAAAGATTAGTAGGCCAACGTACACAACGCGCCAGCTAGCGCGCAGTTTCTTGTAGGGAATAATGCCAAACATTACCAAGTAGAACACAATGAGCGGCATCTCAAATCCAATACCAAAGCCCAGCTCAAACTTGATAATAATATCCACCCACTGTCCTGCTTCAGGCAAAATGGTGGCAAAACCCGATGCCTGATCAGTCAGCCACTCAAACGCAGCAGGCAAAATAATGAGATAACAAAAAACGGTGCCACCAATAAAGAGCGCCAAGCCCACTACAAATGTAGGCACAAACCATTTACGTTCGCGCGGCTTTAAAGCTGGCAAGAAAAAGGCCAAAATCTGCCACAGGGTAATGGGTGCCGTAGCTACCAACGCAGTCCAAATAGCCACGGTAATACGCACTGAAAATGCGTCAAAAGCACCAAACACATTGATAGCTACGTGACCTTCACTGTCCAGCGGCAAATACTGTGCCACGGGAGCAAGCAAAAATTGCACCACCGTATCGGTTGCCAGGTAGAAGACGCAGGCAGCCACAATAAGACACACAATAATGCGCACAAGGCGCATGCGTAACTCGCCCAAGTGTTCCATGAGCGACATACGAGCCGGTCCAATTGGCATACTTACTCACCTCCCTTAGGGGTGGAAGCGGAGGTGAAAACATCCGTTGATGATGCAGCAGCATCCTGATGCTGCGCTGTACGCGACAACGGCTTTACGCCGAACAGTTCTTCGGGAGACAAATGCGGCTTAGCTGCAGATGCTGATGAGACGGTGGTTGCAGCGGCCGTGGCAGCCGGTGTGGCTGCGTCAGCACTGCCAACGCTTTTAGCACCGTTAGCGCTGCCGCTAGGTACGGGGTCTGGTGCAGCCGGCGAGTCTTGTGCATTTTGAACCTGCGCTGCCTTTTTGGCAGCTTCGTCCTTCATAGCACGACGGTTTGCCTCTATTTCTTCCTGCTGTTTTTGTTGTTCAGCCTTGCGCTGGCGCTCTGCAGCAGCACGCTGAGCACGCTCTCTATCGAAGCGTGCCTTGCGCTCTGCAAAACTTTCCTGAGGTGTTGCCTGCGTCGCCTGAGCACCAGCAGGCTTCATGCCATCGGTGCCACGATTTGGACCACGCGTAGGCGAATGTGCCTGACCCGTTGAATTGTTATCCGCCTCAAGAACTTCGCCCTTGATAACGGTTTCCATTTCTTCTTTTGCTTGTTTAAACTTCCTGATTGCAGCGCCAAGCGTTTTTGCCATTTCTGGCAGCTTGTCAGGCCCAAAAATCAAAAAGCCAAACAGCAATATGATAAACAGCTCAAAGCCGCCAATACCGAACAAAATTGACTTCCTTCTCTTTGTATATGACAGCGCCCGTCCTCATATAAGTTATACAAACACCGCCTTTAAGCGTGCGTACACCTATGATGCAGCACACGTCCGAAAAGGCAACGCTTGCGACTTAGTTACACAAACGCCATCTCAAAGAAGGCTTTGATGTATTAGGAACCGTTTCCGCCCAAGAACATCAAGCCCATGGTGGGTAGAGACAAAGCAAGAATCAAAATAACACACACTGCAATAACGAATATACGTTTGAGCAGTGTTGATCGCGCAGCTTTCTGTTCTGCAAGACGTTGGCGCTCCTTTGCGCGTGCTTCACGTTCCTGCAACTGCTTAGCAGACATTTTTTGTTTTTGCTTTTGTTTGCCCATTTTCTCGAACTCTTTCTTACTGCGAGACACCTTAGCGCAGATTTATCCGCGGTAGTCTTACGATTCGACCAAAGGATAATACTTTTGCGATGTGCTGGGATATAAGGTGACTCTATCCCCTACTCAATTCCCTCTATAGTAGCGATGCTTTCCACGATGTATCGTTGTAGCACTTGCTACGAACGCAGGCGACCACGTACCTCAAGAACATGAGCAATATTCTTGGTGGCACCTTCGCCAACATGCAACCTACCATCTTCAAAGAGGATCTTACCGCCGACCATGGTCATAGCTATATCGCCGTTGCTAGCAGAGCCCAACAGCGCCGAAACCGGATCGGTAGTAGGCGTCTGATGGGATCCAGACAGATCAATTGCAACAATATCGGCACATTTGCCCACTTCAAGTGAACCAATCTTATCTTCTATACGCAGAACTTCTGCTGCGCGAATTGTGCACATTTCAATCATAGTTTGCGAATCCAAAAATTCGCCGTGGCTTAAAGCACGCTGGATCAGCAGCTCAAGGCGCATTTCAGACATAATATCCAAATAGTCAACCGACCCCGGAGCACCCGTACCTAAGCCCACACGCATACCATAGCGCAAGTATTCGCTTACTGGCGCTACGCCCATACCCAACTGAGCATTCAGGCTCGGACAAGCACACACCCCTACGTCATACTTCTTAAGAGCGCGAATATCATCATCATTTACGCACACGCCATAGATCATGGTGACATTCTTAGCTTCGAATAAGCCCCAGTTCAACACGTAGTTTACCG
Source organism: uncultured Coriobacteriaceae bacterium (assembly GCA_900539675.1). Classification (GTDB taxonomy): domain Bacteria; phylum Actinomycetota; class Coriobacteriia; order Coriobacteriales; family Eggerthellaceae; genus Anaerotardibacter. The sequence continues at coordinate 26,931 of UQDJ01000011.1, forward strand.
GCGTAACCTGCGTTGGCAACCAGGGAGGTACTTCCACAAAACCACGTTGATCAATCGTGTTATCCAAACCGCCTGTGGCACCATCTTTTACAAAGTGGAACTCTTCATCGCTTCCTGCCAAAAGCATCGCAATAGGCAGATCGTTATGCGCGTTGGCATACTTGGCAACTTCGCGATAAAACTCAGGGTGGCATTCATATACTGGCAGTGGCGCAACGCCTAGTGTGATGCGATCTGCATCGATGTTTTGCGACCACTTATCCAGATCGCTATCCATCTTCTTCATGGCATAATTCACCAGGCGCTTATCAATAGCACCAGCTTCGCGATAAAACACACCACGCAAACCGCAATCCTGGGCCGCAAACACAGCAGCACCAGAATCGGTCGTATCGGCAATCGTTGTTACGCCCGCAGAAAGAGCTTCCAGGCCACCTAAGAATGCCGAATCATATGCCTCTTCAGATGAGATGCGATTGCGCAACTCCATGATGTCCTTGCGCCATTGTACAAACGGCACGTCACGAATCAGACCGCGCAGTACCGCATCTTCGATGCGGGCATACAGGTCAATAAAGCCAGGCGTTAAGGCAGCCATGCCAAAATCTTTATATTCTTCTTCGGGATAACGCAAGCGCATCATGACGGACGTACCTACATCAACAATCTTTCCGTCGCGCACCAGAATAGCGCCATTTTCGATAGGTTCAGATGAAACAGGGACAACATAGCGAGCGCCAAGTATCATACGTATCCTCCTGACTGAATAATTCTTTGTCATGATAGCATTGAACTGTTTCGAACTGAGTTAATTCACTGCACATGGACATGAACACCAGACGAAGATGTCCGGACCTTTAAGCACAGCGCATCTGCATTGCTTATAATCAGTTATTGGCCCTTACAAGCGCCGGCTCTCCACGTCTTAGAATAGTCTTAGGATAGCCGCTCATTATAAGGCGCAACCTGAAGGCATGCGCCCAGCATGTCTTCGCCAAGTTTAAAACCTGCTCTCCTACGAGCCTACCTGCAAGCATCTATAAGAAAGCGCAGTTTGTCTTTATGACCACTTCCCCAGAAAATCACTCTATCGATACTGCCACGGGCGAAGAAGCGCCTGCTGATATTTCGTCAAAGCGCGTTAAACAGATTTTCACCGATATTGCTTGGAAGTATGAACGTTTCAATGCTCTTTCAAGCTTTGGCCGTTATCGCAGCTGGCTGCGCACATTAATTAGTAAATCCCCTATCACACCCACCTCAGAGATGCTTGACATTGCAGGTGGTACGGGAGACGTTGCCTTTACAGCGTGTTCCCAGAAACCCCCTGCTCGCATTGTGCTTTCAGACTACACGCCCGCTATGCTCGATGTAGCGCAAGCCCGCCTCAATGATGGTGAAGCTAAAGGCGTGCCGGTAGAACTGGCCGTTGTGGATGGCCAAGACATCCCCTATGACAATGAGTCATTTGATATTGTGACCATGAGCTATGGCATCCGCAATATGCCCAAGCGTGAACAGGCGCTCTCAGAAATGTATAGAGTGTTGCGCCCGGGTGGAGCACTGTGCATTTTGGAATTTTCAACGCCACCCAACCCATTGATGCGCCTTGGGTATCGCCTGTATTTACGTTGGGGTATTCCTGCCTGGGGCAAAATTGTCACCGGTGATGCGTCAGGCTTTGTGTATCTAGCGAAATCGATCAAGGCGTTCCCCAACCAGGAAGGTTTTGCCCAGATGCTTAAAAACGCTGGCTTTTCACGCGTGGAATACACCAATGTTACCTTTGGCGTTGCTGCAGTACATATTGCCTATAAAGATTAACGATAGTATCGATTGAAGGAGCCACGCCATGAAAGAGACTATTGATCCCCTTGAGCATGCCACTGAAATTCTGCAAGGTGTTAAGAAGGGTGTACTACTTACCACCAAAAACCACGATCGCGTAAATTCCATGACCATCAGCTGGGGCACACTGGGCATTGAATGGGCTAAGCCAATATTTACTGCCTTTGTTCGCCAGCACCGCTTCACTAAGGAATTTCTGGAAGCTACGCACGAGTTTACGGTCAATATTCCAACAGGACAATTTGATACCAATATCACTAAGGTATGCGGTTCGAAATCCGGCCGTGACATGGACAAGATTGCCGAACTTGGCCTCACGCTAGTAGAACCAGAGCTCATCGATGCTCCCGGCATCAAAGAACTGCCTCTTACTTTGGAATGCCGCGTGCGCTACATACAGGACCAGGACTTAACCGCTCTTGACGCTGGCGATGTTGAGAAGTGGTACCCCGCTGACAACACCGGATTCCGCGATTTTCATACGGTATTCTGTGGCGAAATTGTAGCTGCCTATATCGCACGCTAGGCCTAATTCGGCTTGAGCCCTACATGCCCAAGCCTGGCTCAGTTGGACACTTACATAAGCAGGCCCGGTTCATATAGGCTTGCTGTAGGCCTTACTCATGAAGGCCTCTCTCATCTAGATCTTACTCATCTACTCAGGTGGGTTCTGTCCATACAGAACCCACCTTTACCGATCGTAGACTCTACTCATCAGTAGGGATTATCGAGCGGCGCATGGGCGGCAACGTCACAATCCAGTCCAAAGAACTTATGCTGCTTGTACCTATCAAGCGCCACAAGCGCGATCATCGCCGCATTATCGGTGCAGGCGGTAAGGGGCGGCATAGTAAGACGTACGCCCATCTGAGCGCACAGCTCTTCATAGGCATGGCGCAATTCGGGATTGGCTGCAACGCCACCACCCACACAAAATTCTTTGGCGCCCGTTTGTTCGAGTGCCTGTTTTGCTTTAGCCACCTGAACATCAACTACGGCTGCCTGAAAGCTAGCAGCTACATCGTTGGCATTGATAGGTTGACCCGCCTGCTGTTCTTTCTGGAGATACGTCATAACTGATGTTTTCAAGCCAGAAAGAGAGAATTGCAAATCGCCTGAATGCATCAAGGCGCGCGGAAAACGAATTGCTTTAGGATTGCCTGATTCGGCCAGCTTCGAAATCAATGGACCACCGGGATAGCCCAATCCCAATGCCTTCGCTACCTTATCAAACGCTTCACCTACAGCATCATCTAATGTGGAGCCCATGGTTTCATAGTTGCCCCAGTCTTTCACCTGTACCAGCATAGTGTGACCACCCGAAACCAGCGATACCACCATGGGTGGCTTGATATCAGGGCATGCAAGCTTATTTGCGTAGAGGTGCCCTTCCAAATGATTGACTCCAATCAGCGGAACGTCCAATGACCAAGCAAGTCCCTTCGCAAAGGCAACGCCAACCACCAACGCACCTACAAGACCCGGCGCATAGGTAACCGCAATTGCCGCTACATCGCTCCAGCTTAATTGCGAAAGACCCGTATTGATCCGCGCCTGTTCTAGGCATTCCAGCACCACACCGCCAATAGCTTCAATATGCTTGCGACTCGCAATCTCTGGAACCACGCCGCCAAAACGCGAATGGAAGTCTATTTGCGATGCCACTACATCGGCAATAATCGTACCCGATTCATCAATCAAAGCTGCAGCCGTTTCATCGCATGAGGTTTCAATAGCTAGAATCAGTTTGCCCTGCACCGCAACGTGTGCCTGTGCCTCATTCATAAGCAACTCCATGCCCGCCACATCATGCTCTGCCAAAGGTAAAGGCCCGGTATATATAAGCGCATCTTCCCTATCAGAATAATAGTGAGGACGCACACCAATCTTTTTTAGTCCCAAGCGCTCATAGAATGCATGAGCTCCGGTGTTCGAATAGCGCACCTCTAGAGTCATTTCCTTAGCACCCAAATCGCGCGCATCGCGTGAGAGATGAGCCAGAAGCTCTTGGGCAATGCCGCGGCGACGATACGCCGGATCACTTGCCACTTTGAGCACCTGAACCTGACCATCAACAATCCAGCCGCCAGCATATCCAATCAGTTTGGCATGTCCCGGTTCAATAGTGCGCCTTGTAGTGTCATCCACTTCAAAAGCAGCCCACCAGCTACGATCCGCGCGTGGCAGTTCGTCAAGAATTTGAGCCGCATTCCATGCATCGCTGCCCATCACGTCAGACTCCAGCTTAGCCACCGCAGATGCCCACTGTGCCTCCAAAGGCTGATAGCGGATAGAGGCAGTACCTTGAACGCCTGTCATGAGGTCTTTTTCTTCTGCTGCAGGCACATCGGATTGCTTAGCAAAGCGCTGACGCTCAGCTTCTTCAGCATCTGATAGGCGGGTATACACCGGAAGAACTACGCACGGATCACCCACTTTAGGATCATCCGGATCAAGTTTGCCCGCCTGCCACTGTGCCTGTGCCGCCAACAATAATCCAGCCCCCGTGGGATAACGCTGATCAGGCGCCGCAAATACCCCGTAAGGCTCACAGATATCGGCATACTTCTTAAGGGCGTCCCCCGAAATAAGCCGATCGGAGCCAGAACCAAACCATTGGGGCAGCTGTGCGGCTTTCATAACAAAATCGGCATTCTGCCGCTCAGCACCGGCATCGGTCAAAGCATAGCGTACGGGATATACCTCCTTGCGCATAGCGTCGCCCAAAACCACTGCCGTACCGCGCTGCCCCTGCGACCACAGCTGCCACGCCTGCGCATCTGATGTCGATACGCCAAATAGGGGCACTTCTAGTCCAATTGCAATACCTTTCGCGCTTGCCATACAAATTCGTACACCCGTGAACGATCCTGGGCCACGTCCGCATACGACACATACTACGTCGTATCGAGTGACCTGAGCTTGTTTGAGCAAAGCATCGATTTCGGGAAGCAATTTCACGTTAGAAGCTCGGAACGCCTCAGTTTCTCGAGAAGCCACCAGTTGAATAGTCCGGGTAGTGCGATCCAAGCGTCCTAATCCCAAGGCGATTATTTCATTAGCCGTATCAAATGCTAAAACGTACGATTTCATCAATCCGATCTTTCATATTTATAGTTACGGCCCCGTTTAATCAGAGGCCAATGCCCATAGCGCCCGCACTGTCACACTATAAAAAGGAATACGCACACCAAGCTAACAATTATAGCGGTGTAAGTTGCCCATCTAAAAACATGAATCGCCTCTATTGCCGAGGACTAATAAAGCTCTCTTTGCGCTTGCTGCCAGTTTTCCAAGAGTGCTGCGTCCGCACCGAAAGGACGCGCCTTAATGGTGCGTGACGTTTCTCCCGTTACTTCAATATAGAGTTCAAGACGATCATCGGGCAGTTCATCTTCAAATTTAGATGCCCACTCAATACAGGACACGCCGCCAGCTTCCGTGATACCGTAAAAATCAATGTCTTCCAGTTCTTCTGGTGCTTCAAGACGATACAGATCAAAGTGATACAGCACCAGCCTGCCCTGGTCATACTCCTCGACCAAATTAAACGTAGGGCTAGTAACGGGCGATTCAATCCCTAAGCCTAATGCTAAACCCTGAGTAAACTGGGTCTTTCCCGCACCCAAATCACCATCAAGCGCTATAACATCGCCCGCTTGGCATACATCGCCTAAGAGCTTTGCTGCAGCTTTGGTTTCCTCAGCTGAGGCAGTGGCAAGGATTGTGTGCCATTCCTGATTCATTGCGAACACCTTTATTACAAATACCTTTGAGTCAACAAGCAGTATAAAAAAGCCCCGAATTAATCGGGGCTCGTTCATTCAAATAGCTGAAATACGGTGAAAAATATCGCCAACGAGAGAACATCTCGCTGATCGCATTTGTTGTGGAAAGCTTTTTACCACATTGCTTCACGCACGTTCTCCTAACGAATAAGCTTCTCTGCAGCAGTAACCGTATGCTCCATCGTTATAGAAGTGGTTACCGATCCCAAGCCACCCGGTACTGGCGTAATAGCTTCCACGATCGGAGCAACGCTATCGTAGTCAACATCGCCGCAGATCTTGCCATCCTTGTCAAAGTTAATGCCTACGTCGAGCACCACCTGACCAGGCTTAAAATAAGACACATCGTAAGCGCGGGCACGGCCTGTTGCACAGATAACGATATCGGCCATCTGCATCACTTTCGCCAAGTCAGCCGTACGAGAATGACAAATGGTCACACTGGCGTTGCGACGCAGCAACAACATAGCAACCGGTTTACCCACCACTAAGCTACGGCCAACCACCACAACATGTTTGCCTTCTATCGGAATGTTGTAAAAGTCCAACATCTTCACGCAGGCTTCTGCAGTGCAAGGGGCATAGCCTTCAGCAGCATCGGTAAACACTGCACCGAGAGATGCCGTGGATACGCCATCGATATCCTTGGCCATGGCAAGCTCGTCGCAAACCAGCTTTTCTTCCATTCCCTCAGGTAACGGGCGAAATAAAAGACAGCCATGAATGCGCGAATCACCATTGATGCGACGCAACTGTAACAGCAGCTTTTCCTGTGATGCTGTGGCCGGCAGCTCAAACACACGAGTAGTCAATCCCAACGCCTCAGCACGACGCGTCGCGGTACGTTCATAGCTCAAATCATCCGGACGTGAACCCACGCGTACCAGAGCAAGCGTTGGCTCAATGCCCAAGATCTTTAAGCGCTCAACGCGATGCGCCAAATTTTCTGCAATCGCTTCGGTTACGGGGCGGGACTGTAAAACACGCGTCATAGTTTTACCTGATCTCCTCTAATACATAGTTGTAAATTTTATCAGCCAAGTGGCCGCTTTCTTCAATCATACGATTAGCCTCATCGGTGTAACGCTTTGCCTGATCGACGTTATCAAGCATTTTGGCGTTAACATATACGTTTAACGCAGCACCCTTTAGAGCACCTTTCGCGAACGAAACGCCCGTCGCCACATCCGAAATAGCCGTACGGTTTCCATGATACGCGAGAAATTCGCTCAAACCGATCACGCGCGCACAAGCGCCCATGATGGAAAACGGCACTTCGATAGCCCCAATCAGAGCAGTCTGAATAACCTTATGACGGTAAATGCGCTGTTCATGAGTTTCCCGTGGCAACTTAAAAGCCTCTGCCAGCGGGGCAAAAGCCAGCGCATCGCGCTCCACTAAATCCAGGAGTTCTTCACGGACTTCCGCCAAACGGGCCAGATGCTCTTCAACTTCATCCTGTACATCGGCGTAACGCGGTTTGCCAACCGTCAAGTTTGCCACCATAGAAGAAAGCGCCGAACCAAGAGCACCACAATATGCGGAGGCACCACCGCCGCCTGGAGTCGGGGTGCCTGCCGCTAGTTCATTAATAAAGGTTTGATCGATCAATACTCTCACCTAGAACAGTCCGGTAATTTTACCGGATTCATCAACATCAATCTTGAAGGCTGCAGGGCTCTTACCTAAACCGGGCATTGTCATAACATTGCCCGTCAGGGCCACAACAAAGCCAGCACCCGCTGATACCTTCACTTCGCGCACCGTTATGCGGAAATTTCGCGGTGCACCCAACAGTGCTGCGTTATCGGAGAAGCTGTACTGGGTCTTGGCCATGCAGACCGGCATACTACCAAAGCCCATTTCCTCCAAATGAGCCAGTTCCTTTTTAGCATTAGGCGCAAAATCAACACCATCAGCACGATAGATACGCTTAGCAATAGTCTCGATTTTTTCTGCCAAAGAAAGCGAATCTTCGTAAGCAAAGTGAAGCTCGCTTGGCGTTTCGCATAGATGCATAACTTCTTCTGCCAACTCTACGCCGCCTTTGCCGCCCTTTGCCCATACCTGAGAAAGTGCCACATTAACGCCTAATTCCTTGCACTTGGCACGAACCAAGTCAATTTCGGCTTGAGTGTCCGTAGGGAATTCGTTGATAGCCACCACGCAGGGCAAACCGTACACCTTCGTAATGTTTTCCACGTGCTGCAGCAAGTTGGGCAGACCAGCTTCTAAGGCCTCAAGGTTTTCTTCATTGAGATCAGCCTTAGCAATGCCACCATGATTCTTCAAAGCACGAACCGTTGCTACCACTACGACTGCATCCGGCTTTAAACCAGCCAAACGGCACTTGATGTCCAAGAACTTTTCCGCGCCCAGATCAGCACCGAAGCCTGCCTCGGTTACGCAGTAGTCACCAAGAGCTAAGCCCATCTGAGTTGCCATAATGGAATTGCAACCATGAGCAATATTGGCAAACGGACCGCCATGGACAAAAGCGGGTGTACCTTCAAGTGTCTGTACCAGGTTAGGCTTCAATGCATCCTTCAAAAGTGCCGTCATAGCACCTTCAGCATGCAGATCGTGTGCCGTAACAGGTTGATTGTCGTGGGTATAACCCACCACGATGCGACCCAAGCGCTCCTTCAAATCGGTGATAGACGTAGCCAAGCAGAAGATAGCCATAACTTCAGATGCTACCGTAATATCGAAACCGTCTTCGCGCGGCACACCATTCACCTTGCCGCCCAAACCATCCACAATGTGACGAAGCTGACGATCATTCATGTCAATGACGCGTTTCCACGTAATACGACGCACATCGATGCCCAGCTCGTTGCCATTATGAATATGGGCATCCAACAGGGCAGCAAGCAGATTGTTAGCTGCGCCAATAGCATGAAAATCGCCCGTAAAATGCAAGTTGATATCTTCCATAGGAATTACCTGAGCATAGCCACCACCAGCAGCGCCGCCCTTGATACCAAAAACGGGACCCAAAGAGGGCTCGCGCAGAGCAATAACAGCCTTCTTTCCCAGGTAGCTCAACGCATCGCCCAAACCTACGGTCGTTGTGGTTTTACCTTCACCAGCAGGGGTAGGATTGATAGCGGTAACCAGCACCAGCTTGCCCGGCGTGTGCGAGCCTTCGCGAAGCATGTTGTAGTCAACCTTAGCCTTTGAGCGGCCATAACATTCCAAATATTGAGAATCGATGCCCACCTTAGCGGCAATCTCAGTGATGTCCTGGGGCGTATGCGCCTGTGCAATTTCGATGTCGCTTAGCATAGTGCTTACGTTCGCCTTCCCTTCGCTTGATTGGTAGTTACCTATGTAGAGGCATACGCATCTCGTCTTGACGCCTATGCTGTCATAGAGCTGTTTCAAGTTCTTTAAGTCAATGCAGGTTAAACAACTTGAAACTTTTGTCGGATTAACCGCGATGCCTCTTGAAAAGTATTTTAGTGACTCAGCTCTTCGTGAATCATGCGCAATCCCTCTAAGGTCAATTCCAGATTGATTTCGGTAATGCGCTTAGAGATGGGAGCAATACGATGCGCCAAGCCACCCGTAGCAACCACAGGAGCCTCATAGCCCAGTTGCTCAAACACGCGATCGACCAAACCATCAACACGTGCAGCTTCGCCATACACCACACCCACTTTCAAGCACTCTGCCGTGCTTGAACCAATAGCCGTGCCGGGGTCTTCCAACTCAACGGAACGAAGAAGCGCTGCGCGGGTGAACAACGAACGCACCGACGATTCAACGCCAGGCGCAATAATACCGCCTACAAACGTTCCGTTCTTGTCCACGATTTCAATATTGGTAGCAGTACCAAAGTCCACCACCACCACTGGCGCACCGTAAATGCGCTTAGCAGCTGCAGCATCGGCCACACGGTCAGAACCCAGTTCGGGGAATTTGGAAGCATCAATATTAATCAGATGGCCCGCTGTTGCCACTGATACCACCACCGCTTTAACGCAAAATGAGCGATAGCATGCTTTTTCCCAGTTGTGAGTCAATGCGGGCACCACCGATGCCAGAATAGCGCCATCGATGTGCGAATTTTCCAGGCCTTCAGCCTGCATTAGAACGCGCAGCTTAATGCGCAGTTCATCGCTGGTATGATCCACATTAGTGGCCAAACGCCACATATGAACCAGTTTGTCACCATCATAAATACCCAAAACAGTTTGGGTATTGCCAACGTCAATCGCAAGTAACATGTTTCTGACAGTCCCTTTCGGAATAGGCATTACGAGCGAATGCTACCATACTATTGTGCTTGAACTATATAAGCTTTACATAGCTTTGCTTTAATAAAGGCTACAGAAGGTGATTTCATGGAAACAAATCCTGCTCGCATTCTTATCGTTGATGATGAACCATCCATTACCGAATTTGTCAGTTATGCCATGCGAAAGGAAGGTTATGAAACCGAAGTGGCATCCAACGGCGAAGAGGCCTTAGACAAAATTGAGCATGAGCATTTTGACCTGTTCATTTTAGATATCATGCTTCCTGGCATCGATGGATACGAATTGTGCCGTCGCATTCGCACTAAGATGAGTACCCCCATCCTGTTTCTTTCCGCACGCGATGCAGAGATCAATAAAGTAGTAGGTTTGGAATTGGGCGCCGATGACTACCTGGCAAAGCCCTTTGGTGTGCGAGAACTTCTGGCGCGTACCCATGCTCTGCTACGCCGCAGCCAGGGTATGGAATCTTCTACCGGATCCGAAATTACTGCTGGTGGTATCACCTTAAACGAAGATACCCACGTTGCCGAAGGTGACAAAGGTCCTATTGATTTAACACCCCGCGAATTCGAACTGTTGGCTTGCCTGATGCGCAATGCCGGCAAGGTAGTTTCGCGCGAAGATTTATTACACGATGCTTGGAACTGGGAATTTATCACAGAAACTAAGACGGTTGACACCCACATCAAGCGTTTACGTGACAAAATAGAAGCAGCAGGTTATGACCCCAAATTGGTTGAAACGGTACGCGGCTACGGCTATCGCTTTAGAAAGTAAGGCACATCCTGCACATCTATCCGTTCATAACCAGTTGGGCAGCCTATGTCGTATTCATCTCATAATCGAACCGCATCGGGAGCTATTCGCACTCCTCAAAGTGCACAGCGCGCATCCGAAGAACCTCCGATGCGGCTTTTTACGCATATTTCGTTTTTGGCAACCTTATTAGCGGTATTCGCCAGCATTCTCACCGTCTTAATAGGTATGGCATTTTTTCATCTGCCCTACTTTTGCATGCTGGTGGTTATCCCCATCGGTTGCGTCTGCTATTTTTTGAGTCTGCTGATAGCACACTTCATCAGCCGACCTTTGACGGAACTCACCCACAAGATGCACGCTTACGAAACGGGCGATAAATCCATTGTGTTCGCCCCTACCGGCGCTCTGCGCGAAGTGGACGATCTTTCCAAGGATATTCAAGATTTCATTCGTGTTTATGAATCACGCGTTGACGAATTGGTTGCGGTCAATCAGCAGCAAGACGAATTCGTCAGCGATGTTGCCCACGAATTCCGCACGCCACTGACTGCAATCAGCGGAAACGCTGAATTAATGCTAGACCCCGATATGCCGCAATCCACACGCGAACACTTTTGCGAAATTATTCTTAAAGAAGCTGGCCGTCTTAAGAACTTAACCAATGGCGTATTGGCCTTGCAGCACGCCAAAGAAGGCACACCGGCTACCGAGCTTACGCGCATCAATATCGAATCGGTGGCACGCGATGTTATTGATATCCTCAAGCCTATCGCGCAAGACAAAAACATCACCCTCAGCGTTCAAGGCGCCGCTCCGGACATTTTAGGTAATGACGATCGCTTAAAGCAGGCACTGATCAATTTGATCGATAATGCCATCCGCCACGTTGAAGAAGGAGGACACGTTACGGTCCTGCTTTCCGGTATCCAGGACAAGGCAATCTTCTCAGTCAAAGATGACGGTTGCGGTATTGGCAACGTGGATCCGGTATTGCTGTTCAAGCGTTTCTATCGCGGCGATATGTCACGTGCTCGCAATACCGGAGGCGCTGGCATTGGTCTTGCTATCGTCAAAGAAATCTGCGAAGACTTCGACGGTGATGTGACCGCCTTCAATGCACCCGAAGGTGGCGCCGTGTTTACGATGGCCTTCCCTGCACTGAAGAAAATTCCTGCCAACCAACCCACTAAGCAGACCAAACGATAAGTTCAAAACCCACCAATACTGATGGTTGCTTATCTCATCCTGATGACTGCTTACCCCATCTTGATAGCTGCTTATTTTGTACTAATAGCTGCTTATTTCACAACGCGCGAAACTGCCTGAGCCAACAACACTGCAGCAATCATCTTACAAATGTCAATCAGGACAAACGGTGCCACTGCAGCAAGAAAGGCTGCTTCTGCGCTCAAATGGCCTACCTGCATCAACCAGACCCAGCCGAACGCATACAGAATGGTCAAAAAGATAACGCCCATAACCAGATGACGTGCGAGCGTTCCTGCTGCAATCTCAGTGCCAAAAAAACGCTTCGTGTTTTCGGAGGAAAATACCTTGCTGCGCTTCATGAGAGCATCGCACGCCAGCGCAAGAACACCAGCCACCAAGAAGCCCACAATAAAGCCACCCGTAGGGCCAACCAAAGCAGCTAAGCCGCCCTTAAAAGAGCTAAACACCGGTAGACCTAAACCACCTAAAACCAGATAAGCAGCAATCGCAGCTAATGCCTGTTTTGGCTGCAAAGCAAACAGAACGAACATAACCGCTAACGTCTGCAGCGTGAATGGAATAGGACCCAAAGGAATCGTAATCCAGGCCGCAATCACCATAAATGCAACCGACAGAGCACAAAACGCAACTTGGGCTGCATGTCCACTACGTTGCTGCACTTTCGAAATAACCATCTGCCTACCCTTCTGTCATCCATAAAATGCCAGTGTCGCTCCACTGACCCTCATCATAGATTGAGCTAAAGATACGCACCTAGCTGTCACGCATTGTCACGCATCCAGCTGTCACGCATCCAGCTGTCACGCATCCAGCTATCATATGTCCAGTTTCTCAAAGAAGCCGTTATGGTAGCACATAACGGCGTAGCTGCCAGTACGACAGGGCTCTATTATGACAGGGCTCTATTTCAAGCAAATGTCGTGGCACCGTTATGCATTATTGCGGCCAAACTTTGCCTTGATGGTGCCCTCTTCTATACCCTTTAAACGTTTTAGTTCAACCAACACAAACGCTGCCGACGTTACGATTGCCAAGAAGTCTGCAATGGGCACCGCAAAGTAAATAGCATCCAAACTGGTCAGACTGGGAACAAGGGATGGCAGGATCACCGGTAACACGATCAGAAGTGGAATCAAGAAAAGCACCTGACGGGTAAGAGAAAGAATAATTGACTTCATTGGCTGACCTGTTGCTTGGAAATAGTGAGAAGACACAATCTGCAAGCCCACAACCGGCAGCATAAGCAGCTGAACGTTCAGCGCAAAGACGGTGAAATCGCGCAGCGAATCATCGCGAATGCCGAAGAAGCCCACAATATTGACCGCGAATACATGGATCAAGATCCACATGACCACACCCAGGATAGTTGCAGCCAAAATGCCATAACCCAAGGTTGCGCGCACGCGCTTAATCAAGCTAGCGCCGTAGTTATAACCCAACAACGGCTGAATTGCCACTGCCGTACCAATGATGGGCAACACGGTAAACATGGCACAGCGCTGCACCACACCGATAGACGCCAATGCCGCCTCAGCGCCCAACGGCGACTGTGCACCATAGAGCACCAACAGATAATTCGTCAAAAAGTTAATGAGCGACATTGCCAATTGCAGTATGCAACTTGCAGCACCCAACGACAGGATGAAACCCACCACCGTTGCTTCCAGCTTTAAGTATTTCAAGTGCAACTTGAAGGCAACATCTTTGGTGATAATGAAGTACCACAGTACGCATATACAAGAAATTGCCTGGCCCGAAACAGTAGCAAGCGCGCTCCCAATTACCCCCATGCCCAATACCATGACGAACAGATAATTCAGCCCAATGCAGGAAAAGGCGCCAATTAGCATGGTACCCAACGCGCGATTTGGAGCACCAGCAGTACGGATGAAGTTGTTCACACCCATGCCAATGACCTGAAATATTAAGCCGGCACTGATGATATACACAAACGAATACGTGTAGTCATGAATCTGCGGTGTAACACTTGAAAGCGAAAGCAACGCCTCCATACACGGTGGAATATTGGCCAGAGCAAATACGATAACCGCCGCCACAATACCTAAGCCCACCGTGTTGCCAAGGCTCTTTTCGGCTTCATCCTTCTTGCCTTCGCCCAAACGCAACGCCGCAAGAGCATTGCCACCATTGCCAATCAGCATACCGATAGCCATAAAGATTGCCATAAGCGGCATAGCTGCCGTTGCAACCGAAAGACCAATTTCGCCCATTGCTTGGCCCAAGAAGATTGAGTCAATAACGTTGTAGGCCCCATTAACCAACATACCCACGATAGAGGGAATAGCGAATTCAATGATAAGCTTCGGAATGGAGCCCGTCCCCATGCGAGCCGTGCGTTGATCTCCCTTACTTGACGGTCTATTTGAAGCCTGTGGAGCTGAATCGTGCAGCGTTCCTTTGGAAAAGATCTTTTTATCTTGAGCAGTATCATTCGATTGCGTATTGTTCTGCTGCATATCCTTAAGACTCATGCGCCGATCCTTTACTGATGGGGAGAAATGAGGGGATTGGTGCTTGGCACTCAATGCATCTATAACACCATGGGTTGCACAATAAGGCAACTGTTCACTATACGCTTTTTCTGCGCCCTATGGATTAGGCAATATGTCAAAGAGTAGTATGAGTATCCGTGCGGAATGTCCCAAGAGCCCAAAGGATACCGTGTGAGCCTCATAGAAATCATTGTTTTAGGCATAGCGCTTGCCATGGATGCGTTTGCCGTCACGATATCAAATTGTTTCGCCTATCAGGGCAACTCCCGATTGCGCAGTCTTGCACAGCCCATTGCATTCGGTCTGTTTCAGGGCTTGATGCCCTGTATTGGTTTTGCCCTGGGATCCCTGATCAGTGGGGCTATTTCCCATTATGCAGGCATCATTACTTTTCTTATTCTCGGATTTATTGGCGGCAAAATGATATGGGATGCCTTCCACGAGGACGAAGCAGAAACATCCACTAAAGCGCTGCCTTTGTCCGTATTGCTCTTTCAGGCAATTGCTACCAGCATCGATGCTCTCGCAGTAGGAGTAAGCTTTGCGGCACTTTCAGTAAATGTGGTTGCCGCATCGGGAACTATTGCTCTTACCACGCTTTTGGTATGTATCATTGCTCTTTTGATTGGTAGGCGCTTTGGCAGTGCGTTGGGCAACAAGGCAACCATCATTGGTGGTGTGGTACTGATGGTGATCGGCTTAAAATCGCTTCTGTTTTAAAGCCGCTCTTTCAAAGCCACCTTCATGATTGCCTAGCTTGCTGGGTTGTTTGAACCAATCATCAAACGATGCCACGTGCACTTCGCCCGATGCAGCTTGATGAATAGTTCCCTGCGCATCACGTACCAGCAAATTACCATCGGCATTTACGCCCTCAATGTGTCCCTGAACAAACGCAGTCCCGTCAATAGTTTCCAGCGTAACCAGCCTGTCAACAAAAGCCATATGCTGACGAAATTCATCGAGGAAATCAGCAAAGCCTTTCGTGCACCAACGCAGGTAAGCGGCATGCACGTGCACGAGCAATGCCGCGAGCACGTGTTCCATCCTCGCACGCTGATCATTCGATAACATGGGTGCACCCTGTTCGGAGGTGGCCACCTGCTCATCAAACAAGTACGACAACTGGTACTTTCCGGGCACCATCTTGCGCACCAAGGGATGAAACGCATTGAGGCCAACACCTACACAGACGCCATCCGCCAATGCCTCAAGCGAAATGCCGGTGATTTTGCCGCCGTTATACAAGACATCATTGGGCCACTTCACCAAAAGCTCCGACTGCAGGGCCTCATCAGGCACAAATTCAGCAACCGTACGACGAACCGCTACCGACATCACCAAGCTAAGCAGCGGAATATCAGAGAGTGGCACGGAAGGACGTAATAAAAATGAGGTATAGAGGCCGCCTACGGGGCTTGACCAATGACGGCCCTGCCTGCCGTAGCCTCCGTGCTGTTCCAACGCCGAAATACACAAGCCTTCCCCGTCACCTGCACGCAAATGTTCTTTTAGCATACGATTGGTTGAATCCACGCTGCCATAGGTCCGCAAGCGCCAAAACTGTGCAGCGGCCAACGACTTTTGCGCCACCAACATGCTCACATGTTCGGCGGACAGCATCGGCAAGCAAACCACCGGTGAGCTTTCCTGATCAGTATCCTGATCAGTATCTACAGATTGATCTGAAAGATCTGAAAACCGAGTAGGTTTCTCCCGTGCGGGGTCGACTAGCATTTCCACGCCTTACCAACCCTTACCGTTTCAAACGTTACTGGCGTGCCATTCGAAAGTACATGATTGGGAGCAAGTTCTAATAGCGGCTTCACTACGAAATCGCGCTCGCACAACAGGGGATGCGGCAAGGTGAGCACCTCGTTATCGGAAACGTAGCCCTGATAATCCAGGATATCCAAGTCGCAGGTACGAGGACCATTTTCGCGTTCCCGCACCCTACCCAAACTGGCTTCAATGGCCTGCAAGTAACGCAATAACTCTTGAGGGGGCAAGCCTGTTCGCAACAGCACCACCGCATTCACGAACGAATCCTGATCCTCGAAATAGGCTGGTTCGCTTTCGTAGTAGCTCGAAATATCAATTATCTGAGAATCGGGAAGCATGCACATATCAGAAATAGCCTGATTGAGCATGGCCTTCTTGCCTTCTAGCTCTTCGCCCTCATCAGCTACAAGCGGCATATTGCAGCCCAGGCCAACAAAAACATACGGGCGCATATTTTCTTCCAAAGATTTCACCATAAGCGGCACATTATGGGTGCGAATAACACACGCCCCCAGCTCACAGGCCATAAGGGCTTCTGCGGCAGAGGCATCATCACGTTGCTTGGGGTCATCAATCTTGTAAGCGTAGCCGATATAGCTTTTGCGCGATACTGCCACCATCAAGGGGTAGCCCAACCGAGCAAATACTTGGAAATTACGCATGAGCTCAATGGTCTGCTTGGCAGTCTTACCGAATCCAGGACCGGGATCTAAGCAAATGCGATCATGAGCGATACCCGCCGCTTCAAGCTCTTCGGCACGCGTTTTAAGGTAAGTTGCCACTTCGGTAACCACATCGTCATAGACAGGTTCATCCTGCATAGTACGGGGGTCATCTCCCCGCATATGCATAACCACCAAGCCGGCATCACAGTGCTTGGCAACTTCCACCATGGCAGGATCACGAAACCCTGTCACATCGTTGATGATACTGGCGCCCACCTCCACACAAGCTTGAGCAACCTCCGCATGGCGGGTGTCAATACTGACGCATACATCTGCCTCAGACAATCGACGCACCACTTCCAATACACGCGAGAGCCCTTCTTCAACAGTTACAGGCGTGGCCCCCGGACGGGTAGATTCGCCGCCCACATCAACAATAACAGCGCCTTCATCAATCATCTTAAGACCAGCAGCTATTGCATCATCAGCGTTGGCATAGGAGCCCCCGTCAGAAAACGAGTCAGGTGTTACGTTTAAAACTCCCATGATGAAGGGAGTACGAGAATCGAATGAATATTTTCCGCAATGCCAAATCATGCGATCTCCTTTCTTGTGCCCCTAGAGTAGCAAAATGCCCCGGGAGAAAAACCCGGGGCAT
>UQDJ01000012.1 GCA_900539675.1 uncultured Coriobacteriaceae bacterium
CGGGTCCACTGACAAGCGATTCCTTAGCACAGTTTATGCAAAAGCTTACCGGTACCGATCATATGGCGTTTTATGACGCAGCTGCCCCGGTGGTTATGGCGGATTCGCTTGACTATGACAAAGTGTTTAGTCAGAGCCGTTACGAAGATGAGGGCACGGGCGACTATTACAATGCGCCGTTTGACAAGGAAACCTATGAGCGCTTTATCAATGAGCTGGTACATGCTCAGCGTGTTATCAAGCGTGATTTTGAGGGCGCCGATTTATTTCAGTCGTGTCAGCCTAT
This sequence comes from uncultured Coriobacteriaceae bacterium, assembly GCA_900539675.1. Lineage (GTDB taxonomy): Bacteria > Actinomycetota > Coriobacteriia > Coriobacteriales > Eggerthellaceae > Anaerotardibacter. The sequence continues at coordinate 287 of UQDJ01000012.1, forward strand.
TGAAGAGATTGCTCGCAAAGGGTTTGATGCCCCGCGCTTTGGGCCATTGAAGCCGGTTGGCCTGACCGATCCCACAACGGGGCGTCGTCCCTGGGCGGTAGTCCAGCTGCGTGCCGAAGATGTGCACAAGCAAAGTTTTAATCTGGTGGGTTTTCAAACCAACCTTACCTTCCCTGAGCAAAAGCGCGTCTTTCGGATGATTCCGGGATTAGAGGAAGCGGAATTTGCTCGTTATGGTGTTATGCATCGCAATACGTTTATCAATGCGCCTCAGCTGTTAAATGCGCAGTTGCGGTTAACTGCTGACGGTGCGCGTCAGCTTCCGGTGCCGGTCTATGTTGCGGGTCAGTTTAGTGGTACGGAAGGCTATGGCGAAGCAATTGCCTCCGGTCTGTGGGTGGCATTAAACGTTGCTGCACAGATAAAAGATGTTCAATTGAAGGCGCTGCCTACCGAATGCGCCTTTGGAGCGCTTCTGGCGTATGCTACCAATAGCGAAACGGCTGATTATCAGCCCATGCATGTGAACTTCGGTATTATGGCGCCGTTTGATCCGCCGATTCGCAATAAGCGTCAACGCTATGCTGCTTATGCGCAGCGAGGAGCGCAGGCGCTTGAAGGTTATGTTGCAGAATTGCGTGAGTTGGGGCTTTTGGCGCATTGCCAGAACGAGGAGCACTAGCATCATAAACGGTGCAATGAATAACCTGAGAATAGATTGGCTTTCCGTCCAAGGTACCTGAAGGAAAACGACCATAAATAGCGATAGCGCTCATAAAGGTAAGGAACTAAGCGTCCATGACTGTAGCAGGGCAACATAATCATCGCATTGTGCAGGAAGGTAGGTGTCAAGCTGAGTCTCATTCGTCGGATCCAGCGCAGTTTGATACCAAAACCAAAAGCTACCATACCGCCAGCAAAGGTAGCAGGACTGACGCTGGGGAGTCTGATGTTGCAACCGAAGGCAGCAGGCTTGGCACCAGTAACGGGAGGGTTGACGCTGAGGAACTTGATGCGGCAAACGAAGAGCTTGTCGCTGGCTTTTGCTCGTCGCTTGCGGTGGAGTATAACCGCTCTTTGCACACCATTCGTAATTACCAAACCGATATTCGTGCATTTTTGCGTTGGTGCACTGCACAAAAGTTGCAGGTAGAACGGTTGAGCCACCAGCAGATTCGTCGGTATTTGGCTTACCTGGAGCAGGCACAGTATTCCCGTCGTACCATCAATCGACACTTAAGTTCCATCAAGGGGTTTTATCGCTGGATGGTAGTTACGGGGCGCTGCTCTACCAATCCGGCAAATTTGCTTTCGGGTCCTAAACAGGCAAAAACACTGCCTCATGTGATTGCTCCGGCTGATATGAACACCTTGTTATCCACGGCAGAAGCCGAAGTGGAGGATGTTTTACCATTGAGCATCAAGCAGGCGCGGGCTATGCGCGATGACGCGCTTTTCGAATTGCTCTATGCAGCCGGCTTGCGCGTTTCAGAAGCGTCCAGTTTGACGCTTGATCGACTCGACCTTGAGCAGCTTATGGTGCGAGTTTTTGGCAAGGGCTCCAAGGAGCGTTTGGTGCCACTTCACCAAAAGGCTTGTCAGAGGTTGGTTGCCTATATCGATAAAGCGCGGCCCGTGCTGCTGGGTAACAAGCAGAGCACCTATGTGTTTATTTCTACGCGCGGTAATCAGATGTCCACCAATGCTATTCGCGTTGCATTTAAGCAGGTGCTCAAAGAAAGTGGTCTGGATGAAACCTTGAGTCCTCATGCCGTGAGGCATTCGTTTGCGACCGATCTTTTGAGCGGCGGAGCAGATTTACGCAGTGTTCAGGAAATGTTGGGGCATGCCAGCCTGTCCACTACGCAAATATATACTCACTTAACGCCTGAACGGTTAAAGTCGGTGCATCATCAGGCCCATCCGCGTGGGTAGTTATCTCTTGCCTTATGGTTCCAGTGAAACGTTTTGCGAGGTCCCCAGCGAAAAGCATGATGAAGCTCATGATGGAAATGTATTGAGAAGCATTTCGTGAAACGTTTTGTGAAGCTCTCAGTGAAAAGCTGCTGTACCTGATTGTGAAGGGGTTGTCGCTCTTTTTCGGGCGTAGTTTTTGCTGCGCTAAAATAGCGTGATGCAATTTTGATCTGAGGAGAGCTTCATGGGACAAAACTCCATTGTTATCAAAGGTGCCCGCGAACATAATCTCAAGAATATAGATGTTGAAATTCCGCGCGATAAGCTGGTGGTTATCACTGGTCTTTCAGGCTCTGGTAAAAGTTCTTTGGCGTTCGATACCATTTATGCTGAAGGCCAGCGTCGTTATGTGGAAAGCCTGTCCAGCTATGCCCGTCAGTTCTTAGGGCAAATGAGTAAGCCCGATTTAGACTCCATCGATGGTCTTTCTCCGGCGGTTTCTATTGACCAGAAAACGACCAGCAAAAACCCGCGTTCTACCGTGGGTACGGTCACAGAGATTTACGACTACTTACGTTTGCTGTTTGCCCGTACGGGCATTCCGCACTGTCCGGAATGCGGCCGCGAAATCAAAGCGCAAACGACTGATCAGGTAACCGACGACGTACTGGCTTTAGGCGAAGGTAAGCGTGCGCTCATTTTGGCGCCGGTAATATCCGGGCGTAAAGGTGAATTCACAAAGCTGTTCCAGGATTTGCAAAAGGAAGGCTTTTCGCGTGTGCGCATTGATGGGGAAGTGACCAAGCTTGGTGGCGAACCCATCGTATTGAACAAGAAAATCAAACACTTCATCGACGTGGTGGTGGATCGCGTGGTGCTCAAAGAAAGCGCTACGGCCCGCATCGCTTCTGCCGTTGAAATGGCCTGCAATTTAGCTGACGGTCGCGTGCTGGTAAAGGTGATGGATGAAGCCACCGATGACGCCAACATTGCTACCTCTTCCGGCGCTACTGGCGGCCTGGCACCAGGAGAACATATTTTCTCATTGGCGCTGGCATGCCCTGAACACGGCTATTCCATGAACGAATTGCAACCGCGCGATTTTTCTTTTAATGCCCCCTATGGTGCCTGCCCCGATTGTTTGGGTATTGGCAGTCGCGAAGAAGTTGATCCCAGCCTGGTAATTCCCGATAAAACGCTCTCCTTGGAAGAGGGTGCAGTCGCGCCGTTTAAGACGGGAAATTATTATCCTCAGGTTTTGCGTGCTGTCATGCTGCACTTCAATGTTGATCCCAAGACACCTTGGGAAGACATTCCTAACAAGGTTCAAAAAGCGCTGCTATATGGTGTGCCCAAGGAAAAGATTCGCGTTGATTACCGTACCGTTGATGGCCGCGATACCTATTGGTTTATTGAGTGGGAAGGTATCTGCGAGGCGGTTATGCACCGCTATAAGGAGGCATCATCTGATCGCCAGCGCCAAAAGTACGAGCAGTATTTTTCCATCATTCCGTGTGCAACCTGTCATGGCAAGCGCCTTAATCCTATGATTTTGGCAGTTACGGTTGGAGGTAAGAATATTCACGAGGTATGTGAATTGCCTGCACGTGAATCGCTTGCGTTCTTCGAATCGCTTGAGTTTCCTCAAGCTCAGCAGGCAATTGCTTTGCCCATCATCAAAGAAATTAAAACACGTCTTCAATTTTTGGTAGACGTCGGCTTGGACTATTTAACGCTAGAGCGTGCCACAGCAACACTTTCCGGTGGCGAAGCGCAGCGTATTCGCCTGGCAACACAGATTGGCGCAGGTCTTATGGGCGTGCTCTATATTCTGGACGAGCCTTCTATTGGCCTGCACCAGCGCGATAACGAACGCCTTATCAAAACACTTGAGCATCTGCGCGATTTGGGCAATACCGTGGTGGTAGTTGAACATGATGAAGACACCATTCGCAGTGCCGATTACGTCATTGATATGGGGCCGGGTGCCGGCGAGCATGGCGGCTATGTGGTAGCGGCAGGTACGCCGGAAGAAATTATGCAGGTTCCCCAATCGCTGACGGCGCAGTATCTGAGTGGTCGCAAATGCATTCCCATTCCAAAAGAGCGTCGTAAGCCTAAGAAGGGATCTATTCAGCTTAAAGGCGCTGCGGAAAACAATCTGAAAAAGGTCAACATTTCCATCCCACTTGGGACGTTGACGCTGGTAACGGGAGTTTCAGGCTCAGGGAAAAGTTCGCTTATTACCGACACCCTAGCACCAGCATTGGCCAACCGCGTCAATCACGCACACCAAAAGGCCGGCGAATATCGCAAGCTTATGGGTGCTGAGCATCTGGATAAAGTGATCAATATTGACCAGAGCCCTATTGGCCGCACGCCACGCTCCAATCCAGCAACCTATATTGGACTGTGGGATGATATTCGTGCTCTGTTCGCTTCAACGCCTGAAGCTAAGGCGCGCGGCTATGCGCCTGGTCGTTTTTCGTTCAATGTAGCAGGCGGCCGCTGCGAAGCATGTAAAGGCGATGGTCAGAAGAAAATTGAAATGCACTTTTTGCCGGATGTATATGTGGCGTGCGAAGTATGTGAAGGCAAGCGCTATAATCGCGAAACCTTGCAGGTAACATACCGCGGCAAAAATGTGTACGACGTGTTGGAAATGACAGTGGATGAGGCGCGCGAATTCTTCGGCAAAATCCCTGGCATCGTGCGCAAACTTGATACCCTGCACGATGTGGGATTGGGCTATATTCGCTTAGGTCAGCCTGCCACCACGCTTTCTGGCGGTGAAGCGCAGCGTGTGAAGCTGGCAAGTGAACTTCAGCGTCGCCAAACGGGCAAAACCTTCTATATATTGGACGAACCCACCACAGGCTTGCATTTCGACGACGTCCGTCAGCTGCTTGAAGTGCTGCAGCGCTTGGTGGACGCGGGCAATACCGTGCTGGTTATTGAACACAACTTAGACATCATCAAAGCAGCCGACTATGTCATCGATTTGGGTCCAGAAGGCGGCGATCGTGGCGGCACGATCATTGCTGAGGGTACCCCTGAAGAAGTAGCGAAAGTTCCGGAAAGCTATACCGGCAAGTTCTTGGCACGTATGCTCAATGTTTAGGCGTATCATGAACACATATCATTTGCTTTTTCGCAGAGAGCAGGTTCGATGAGGGTATCGCGCGAAAAAGTAGCTCTGGGCTTCTTTATAGTTTTGGCGCTCGCCGCACTCGGCGTGCTCATTGCCTATATTGTGTCATTTGGGCATTCGCTTAATGCTGCCGCAACGTCCATTGATGAAAGTACCGGCAATTTGGATGAATACACCGCCATTTTATATAAGGGCACTGCAACCGAACGTCACGATACGGTAGTGGATCCTGAAGCGGTGGGCGAAAAGGTTTCCTCACGAGTATTAAATAAGCTTTCCACGCAGAACAATAACAATCACCCCGATAATGAGGTGAGCGCATCAGATACGACTGATTCGCAGACCAAAAATGCCGATGCCAAAGATGCTGCTTCCGGACAGTCGGGTGCGGATGCTAAACCACAGCAACCCCTATCGGTGTTTGAGCTGCAACGTTCCTATGTGGATAAACATGCCAACGTGTTTACGCTTGATGTGGAACACCCTCAGCAATACAACGAATCGTGTGTATGGCGCGCGGGCAAGTACACATTTGGCATTTTGTCTATCGATCAGATAACCGCTAATGCCAGCTACTTCGAAAAGCGCATACATGAATACAAGGCCATGAAGGTCGACTTCATCATCTGTGTGGTAAGCGATCTTTCCCTGCTTGATTCCTATAAGGGTGCCAACATTGTTATTTCCACTCAAGATGAAGGCCTTTCGGCCGATGGCGTTTCGGTTGATGGCATCTTCTATGACGATGCCTGCATGAAGGGCAAAGTGGGCACGTTGCTCATTTCGCCTTCACGCACCATTACCGCGCGCGACGCTTCTTCGGTCTAAGCGTGGAAACTTAGAAAAACTCCGACACTTTTTTACAATCTTCAAGCATGCTGCAGCGCGATTTGATAGAATACACAAGTTGTCGCTTCAGATTAGCGACCCTTTTGCGCTCAATGCGGGTGTGGCGGAATTGGCAGACGCGCCAGGTTTAGGTTCTGGTGGGTAACCCCCGTGAAGGTTCAAGTCCTTTCACCCGCACCAGCGCGAACATATGTAGTACCCAAGAAGGAGTTAATTCGTGAACATCAAAGTAGAGGCTCTCGATAACAACCAGATTAAGCTTTCGTTCGAGGTCGACGCTGCCGATGTCGATGCACGCATTAAGCGTACTTATCGTCAGGTTGCCAAGCGCTATAGCTTCCCCGGCTTCCGTCCCGGAAAGGCTCCTCGTCCTGTTATCGATAACATCATGGGCGCCGATGCGGTTCGTACCACGGTTACTGAGGATCTCGTAAACGAGGTATATCCACAGGCCCTAGAAGAAAACAATCTGGTTCCTCTGGCTCGTCCTGATTACCAGTATGAAATGGATCTCGTTGAAGATCACAAGCCCTTCAACTTCACCGCTACTATCCAGGTAGCACCCAAGGTTGAACTTTCCAGCTATGAGCCGGTTGAAGTTGAAGTTCCTACAACTGATGCAACCGATGAAGAAATTGATGCACAGATCGAAGAGCTGCGTAACTACTATCACGATTTCAAGGATGCAAACGCCAACACCAAGGTTAAGAAGAACGAATTCGTAGAGCTCACCATGACGGTGACCAACGAAGCGGGCGAAGAGGTAACGGCTCTGTCCTGTGATCATCGTCTGTACGAACTTGGCCAGAACGTATATCCGGCATCCTTTGACGCTGAACTGATCGGCCTGAAGAAGGGCCAGGAAAAGAGCTTCGATCTGGATCTTTCCGAAGACGATTCTCTGATGGCTAACAACCTCGACGAAAAGGGCAAGTTCCACTTTGATGTTAAGGTTGAAGTTATTAAGCACAAGGTTGTTCCTGAGGTAACCGAAGAGTGGGCTAAGGAAACCTTTGGTTTTGAAGGCTTAGACGATATGCGTTCCAAGATTGCTGAGTCTATCAAGGGCCAGAAGGCTGCAAGCATGCCGCGCCGCAAGGAAAATGAATGCCTGATTGAATTGGCTAAGCGCGTAGACGCCGAACTGCCTGAAGCCTTGACCGAACGTGAAGAAGCCAACCTGCTGCAGAGCTTCTACGGTCAGCTTTCTCGCATGGGTCTTACCTTTGACAACTATCTCAAGACCATGCAGCTCACTGCTGAGCAGTTCAAGGAAGACACCAAGAAGCAGGCAGCCGACACGGTTCGTCAGGACTTGGCATTGGATGCATGGGCACGTCACTTCGACATCACCGCAACCGAAGAAGAGGTTCACAACGAGTTTGCTCAGGCCGATTTGGATGATCCGGATGCCATTGAAGCTGAATGGCGCAAGGAAGGCCGCCTGCCTATGATTCGCGAAAGCATCGTTCGTGCAAATGCGCTGCGCGATGTAGTTGCTAAGGCAAAGGTTACCGAAGTTGTAGAGGCTAAGGTAGAAGAGTAACCCGTTTACATACTACCCATCGAAGGTAACGCTCTAGGATCAAAATCCCTATGCGCAATCCATTCGATTTAAGGTTACGTTGATAGGGGGTAACTGCCACATGTGGCGGTTACCCCTTTCGGCACAAAAGACATGAGTGAAATGAGGCACGTATTATGTTCCAAAACTCTCCACAATCAGCACTCATCCCTTACGTAATTGAGCAGTCTCCTCGTGGCGAACGCAGCTACGACATTTACTCTCGCTTGCTAAATGAACGCATCGTGTTCTTAGGCGAAGCGATTGATGATGCTGTGGCAAACACGGTAGTAGCTCAGCTTTTGCACCTGGAATCTGCTGATCCAGATAAGGACATTTCCCTGTACATCAATTCTCCGGGAGGTTCTGTTTCTGCGGGTCTGGCAATTTATGACACGATGCAGTACATCAAGTGCGATGTGTCCACTATCTGCATGGGCTTGGCAGCTTCTATGGGTTCGGTATTGCTGGCCGCTGGAGCTCCGGGCAAGCGTATCATTCTGCCAAATGCGCAGGTTATGATTCATCAGCCCATGGGTGGTTCCGGTGAGCGCACCCAGCAGACCGACTTTGAAATTCTGGCACGTGAAATGAAGAAGACACGTGATCGTTTGGAAGGCATTATTGCCAAGCATTGCGGCAAGAGTGCAGAACAGGTTCACCAGGACGCTGAGCGTGACAATTGGATGACCGCTGAAGAAGCGCTTGCCTATGGCCTGGTAGACAAAGTAGTAGCATCCCGTTTTTCTACGGACGAGAAAGCAGAGTAAAGCATGACTGATCAGACTGGAAATGGCACCGTTCCTCCAACCCGCAATGATATTCATTGCGCATTTTGCGGAAAGACGCCTGACCAAGTCAATGCAATGATTGCAGGTCCTAATGGCATTTATATTTGCGATGAATGCATTTCGCTTTCCGCAGAAGCCATGATGGCCGATTTGAATTTGCGTGGGTTGGAATCCGATGCCCTCAATCATGTGCTGCAGGTAACGGCTCAAACCGATGAGCCCGACGAACCTGAAGCACAAGATCCGTGGGCGTTGGAATCCTTGCCTACGCCTCGCGAGCTGTTCGAGCAGCTCTCCGAACATGTGGTAGGCCAGGAAGAAGCCAAGAAGGCTCTTGCGGTGGCAGTGTATAACCACTACAAGCGCATCAGTTTGGGTGAGCATGCCAAGGAAGGCGATGTGGAGCTGGCAAAGAGCAACATTATGTTGCTAGGTCCTACCGGTTCGGGTAAAACGCTGTTGGCGCAGACGTTGGCACGCACCTTGAAGGTTCCGTTTGCTATTGCGGATGCCACCACGTTGACTGAAGCAGGCTATGTCGGTGAAGACGTAGAGAATATTCTGCTGAAACTTATTACAGCCGCCGATTTTGATATTCCGCGTGCTGAAATTGGCATTATCTACATTGACGAAATTGACAAGGTTGCTCGCAAGGCAGAAAACCTGTCCATCACCCGCGATGTTTCCGGCGAAGGGGTACAGCAGGCTCTGTTAAAGATCATCGAAGGATGCGAAGCTTCGGTTCCGCCACAAGGTGGTCGCAAACACCCGCAGCAGGAGCTCATTCACATTGACACCACAAACATTCTGTTTATCTTAGGTGGTGCGTTTGTGGGCTTAGCCGATATTATTGCTCAGCGCGTAGGCAAGACCAACATTGGCTTTGGTTCTGAAATGCCCTCGTCCAAACGCGAAGCTGATGCAGATTTGCTCAAGCAGGTATTGCCGGAAGACTTGCACAAGTACGGTATGATTCCTGAATTCGTGGGTCGTATTCCGGTTATCACGTCGCTGCAGGAACTTTCCGAAGCTGATCTGGTGCGCGTGTTGACCGAACCTAAGAATGCATTGGTAAAGCAGTACACGGCTATGTTTGCCTATGAAGATTCCGAGTTGGTATTCGAAGACGACGCGCTGACTGCCATGGCTGAACAGGCCATTGAGCATCAGACCGGTGCCCGCGGTTTGCGCAGCATTTGTGAGCGCACCCTGTTGGATGTTATGTATACGTTGCCCGATTATGAGGGTGCTACGCGTGTGGTTATTCGCCGCAGCGACGTTGAGGGTACAACCAAGCCAGAGATTGAATTGGTAGAACCTGCAAAGATTAAAGCTAAACCAAAGAAAGAGGCTGTATAACCTCTACACTTATAGTGCGTTGAGCCTCGCGTGTGCGGGGCTCGCCTTATGAAATGGCACACACCGAGCAGCTGATAGGAAGGATTAATTCATGTCATCTGACAAGAAGAGCATGCCGGCTTATGGTGAATGGGAAAGGCCGCTTTTCGATGCATGGAAGGAACACGGGTTTTTTAAGCGTACGCCCGGTTTTGGCAAGAATGGCGCCCATACCTATACGGTCGTCATCCCTCCGCCGAACGTTACCGGTATGTTGCACATGGGTCACGCACTCAACGACACCATTCAGGATACGTGTGTGCGTCATGCTCGCATGCAAGGTTATAAAACGCGCTGGATTTTAGGTACCGACCATGCAGGCATTGCCACCCAGACCAAGGTTGACAAAAAGCTGGCGGAAGAAGGCATATCCCGTCTGGAAATTGGCCGCGAAAAGTTTCTGGATGCCTGCTGGGATTGGCGCCGCGAATACGGAAACACCATTGTGAGCCAGATTGCTGGCATGGGTTGCTCGTGCGATTACAGCGACGAAAAGTTTACGATGTCGCCTGAATATGCTCATGCGGTACGCAAGGTATTTTGCGATTGGTATCACGATGGGCTGATTTATCGCGGTCGCCGCATTGTGAACTGGTGCCCGTCTTGCACCACGGCTATTGCTGATGACGAAGCTGAATACGTCGATGAAAAGGGTCATCTGTGGTATCTGCGTTATCCGCTCACTGAGCCGGTTGATGGCAAGGACTATATCCTGATTGCAACCACCCGTCCTGAAACCATGCTGGGCGATACGGGTGTGGCGGTATCCCCAAAGGATGAGCGCTATAAGAATCTGATAGGTAAGACGATTGAGCTGCCTATTGTGAATCGCACCATTCCGATCTTTTCTGACTACTATGTTGATCCTGAATTTGGCACGGGCTGTGTAAAGGTAACGCCTGCTCATGATCCGAACGACTATGCGATGGGACAGCGTCATGATTTAGAGCAGATCAATATCTTTGATGAACACGCGGTCGTAGTAGAAGGCTATGGCAAGTTTTCCGGCATGACGCGTGATGAAGCTCGTGAAGCCATTGTTGAGGAATTCGACAAGTTAGGCTTGTTGGACCACGTGGAAGACCATGATCATTCCGTTATGACCTGCTATCGCTGTCACACCAAGTTGGAGCCGTGGCTGTCTGAACAGTGGTTTGTTGCTGTGGATAAGCTCAAAGAAAAGGCTGCCAAGGTGGTAGAGGATGGCGAAGTCCAGTTCCATCCGGAACGCTGGAAGCAGGTCTACCTGGATTGGTTGGCAAATCTGAAAGACTGGTGCATTTCCCGTCAGCTGTGGTGGGGTCATCGTATTCCGATGTTCTACTGCGATGATTGCGGTTGGGAAGATGCCCTCATGGAAGATACGGATGTATGCCCGAAGTGCGGCAGCCATCATGTACATCAGGATGAAGACGTACTGGATACGTGGTTTTCGTCCCAGCTGTGGCCATTTGCCACACAGGGTTGGCCAGAGCATCCAGAAGAGCTGAAGCCGAATTATCCCACCCGGATGCTTTCCACCGCTCGCGACATTATGGGCCTGTGGGTAGCGCGTATGGTTATGTCATCGCTGTACTTCACCGATACGATTCCGTTTAAGGACGTCATTATTCACCCCACGGTTATGGCTGCCGATGGTAAGCCAATGTCCAAGAGCCGCGGCAATGGCGTTGATCCTTTGAAGCTGATGGAGAACTACGGTGCTGACGGCATGCGTTTTGGTTTGCTGATGCAGGTAACGGGTGCGCAGGATTTGAAGTTCAACGAAAACAAGCTTATTTCGAGTCGCAACTTCGCCAACAAGATTCGCAACGCTGCGCACTTCGTCATGATGAACTTAGACGATTACACGCCGGGCGCTCCCGAGCCTACCACGCCTGCTGACCGCTGGATTTTCTCCCGTTTGGCTCGTCTGGTGGCAACGCTGGATGAAGCCTACAAAAACTACGAGTTCGGCGATATGACGCGCGAGCTGTATGCCTTTTTCTGGAACGAATTCTGCGACTGGTATATTGAGCTTTCCAAGCCTCGCTTGAATGCAGGTGGCGCCGATCGAGCATGCTGTCAGCGCAATTTGGTATTCGTTTTGGATACCGCACTGCGCCTGTTACATCCGGCTATGCCCTTTGTAACCGAGCAGATTTATCAGGAGCTACCAGGCGAAAAGGAATCCGAATATCTGATGATGGCTTCGTGGCCCGACGCTGAGGCGCTGGCCAAGTATGTGGATCTGGATGCAGAGCGCGCTTTGGCCATCGTAACGCAGACGGTTTCTGGCGTTCGTTCGATTCGTGCTCGCTATGGCATATCGCCTAAGACCAAGCTTGCGATGGTGGCAAAGACCCACAATGCTGAAGCAGTTGATCTGTTTGCTGAACAGCAGGATTTGATCGTGGCTTTGGCCAACGTAGAGGTTGTTGAGGTGTCTCAAACCGCCACAAAGCCAGCAGAATCTACGATGCGCTTGGGCGACGACGTGGAAATCTATGTCAAGCTTTCTGGCTTGGTTGATTTCGCGGCAGAGCGTGCACGTCTGGAAAAGGAAATTGGCACGCTGGAAAAGGATTACGCCAAGTTCTCAAAGAAGCTTGAGAATCCGGGCTTTCTGGCAAAGGCTGCTCCCGAAATCGTTGAGAAGGACCGCGCTAAGGTCGCCGACATCAACGACCGCCTGGAGCGTTTGCGTGCTGAATTGGCTGATATGAAACAGGAAGGTTAATCGATGAACGATATTATGTCGCAAATATTGACGCCAGAAGTAATGGCCATCCTCGTCGTTTTGCTGGTAGTGTTTATCGTTCTGTACGTTGTTTCGGTGTTCTGGTCGGTACGCGATGCGGCAAATCGCGATTGTCCGTGGTGGTTGGGCTTACTTTCGATTGTTCCGGTTGTTGGTTTGGTGGCTTACTGCTTGTTGCGTCCGCCACTGCTGAAGCTTGACCGCGAAGAGCAGGAAATCGAAATTGCTCTGAAGCGTCGTCAGCTGATGCATTATGGCGATTGCGCTAACTGTGGCTATCCAGTCAAGGAAGACTATGTTATGTGCCCTAATTGCCATCAGCGCTTGAAGAACCTCTGTCCAACATGCCATCATGCGCTTGATCCTCAGTGGACGGTATGTCCCTACTGCACCACTCCGATTGGTAACGGTCGCGAATAGGGCCGCACGAAAGCACTCAGCGCATCGATTGGCCCCAGTCGTTAACAGGGCCGCGTGAAAGCACTTGACACATCGATTGGTAGTGCTCGCGAATAGGGAAGTGCACCAATAAGCGCCTAGCGTCATACGATTGATGCGTTGCATGATGAATCGTTGCATGATGCGCGATAAATGTTGCTAAAACAGTAGCAATTATTACCAATTGGTAACTAATCGCGTTTCACTTGTGCACTTTCGCGGGTGCTTCTGAGGCTTTGAACTGAATATGATATGGTGAAGCAAGCCGCCATAACGGGCGGCTTGTTCGTTATAGGTCGTGCAGGTGCTTTGTGCGCACCCGGCACAAGAAAGGACAAATCATGGAAATACTGCTCCCCGATGGATCGCGCAAGACCCTTGAAGATGGAGCCACGGTGTACGACGTTGCTGCCTCTATTGGTGCAGGTCTCGCTAAGGCAGCGCTTGCAGGAAAAATTAACTCAGAATTGGTAGATCTGAACACTCCTGTAACTGACGGAGCCACGGTAGAAATAATCACCGATAAAAGCCCTGAGGCACTGGGCATCATGCGCCATTCGTGTGCACATATTATGGCTGAAGCAGTACAGATACTTTTCCCTGGTGCACAGATTGCTTTTGGCCCAGAAACTGAAGACGGCTTCTTCTATGATTTTGAGCTTTCTCGTACCGTATCCACTGACGATTTTCCGGCTATTGAAGCTAAGATGGCTGAAATTATTAAAGCCGATGAACCCTTTGTGCGCGAAGTGGTAACGCGCGCGCAAGCAAAGGAAATCTTTAAGGATCAGCGCTTTAAGGAAGAGCATATTGATGACTTGCCGGAGGATGCCACCATCACGGTGTATCGTCATGGCTCTTTTGTAGATCTGTGTCATGGTCCTCATGTCCCCAGCGCAGGCAAAATTGGCGCTTTCAAATTGATGAAGGTTGCCGGTGCTTACTGGAAGGGCGATTCCAACAATGAAATGTTGCAGCGTCTCTATGGCACGGCCTTCTTCAAGAAAAAGGACTTAACCACCTATTTGGACAACCTGGCAGAAGCTGAAAAGCGTGATCATCGCAAGCTGGGCCGCGAATTGGGTTTGTTCATGATTGATGAACAGGCTGGCGCCGGTTTGCCCATGTATCCACCAAAGGGTGCCCGTGTTATTCGCACGCTGCAGGAATGGCTGCGTCGCGATTTGTATGAACGCGGCTATGAGGAAGTTATTACGCCTCATATCTATAAGGCAGATGTGTGGAAGACCTCTGGTCACTACAACTTCTACCATGAGAACATGTATTTCTTTAACATCAACGAAGGTTCTGAAGAGGATCCCCGTTTGACCGAATATGGCGTAAAGCCTATGAATTGCCCGGGTCACGTTCTGATTTATAAGAACGATATCCATTCGTATCGCGATTTGCCATTGCGCTTGTTTGAATTCGGCACCGTATATCGCCATGAACTTTCTGGTGCAGTGCACGGCTTGCTGCGCGCCCGCGGCTTTACCCAAGACGATGCTCATGTGTTCTGCACGCGCGAGCAGGTAGTAGATGAAGTGGTAGCAATTCTGGACTTGGTGGATCACATCATGTCCACGTTTAACTTCCCCTACATGGCAGAAATTTCTACGCGTCCCGAAAAGTCCATTGGCTCGGATGACATGTGGGAGCACGCTACCAACGCACTGAAAGATGCCTGCCATAAGGCTGGTTTGGCCTACGACATCAACGAAGGTGACGGCGCCTTCTATGGTCCCAAGATTGATATCAAGGTTAAGGATGCCCTGGGTCGTACGTGGCAATGCTCCACGGTTCAGGTGGACTTCAACTTGCCTGAACGCTTTGAGCTGACGTATCGCACGGCAGAAAACACTGAAGAGCGTCCTTGGATGTTGCATCGCGCCATCTTCGGTTCCATCGAGCGATTCTTGGGCATTCTGATTGAGCACTATGCCGGTGCACTGCCTTTGTGGTTGGCTCCGGTTCAGGTGGCGTTGCTTCCCTTGGCCGATCGTCACGTGGATGCTTGCAAAGAGCTGGCTGCTCAGATCCGTGCAGCAGGCGGCCGTGTTGAGGTATACACTCAAAACGAGCCTATGCGCGTAAAGATTGCCAAGGCTCAGGCAGAAAAGATTCCCTACATGGGGGTTATTGGAGACAAGGAAGTAGAGCAGGGCGGTGTATCTATCCGCGAACGTCACGAAGGTGATTTGGGCGTATGGAGCGTAGATAAGCTGCTTGAGATTATTCGCAATGCGGCTCTCTAAGTCGACGATAACCTTGCGTTCAGGTACCAAACTCTGAAAGGAGAAAAGATAATGGCTACTCAGATTACGACAAGTGAATTTCAGGAAAAGGTTCTTAATTCTTCTAAGCCAGTATTGGTTGACTTCTTTGCAACCTGGTGTGGTCCTTGCAAAATGATGGCCCCTGTTCTTGATGAACTGGCGGGTGAAGTTGCTGGTAAGGCAGAGGTATACAAGGTTGATGTGGATGCTGAACCTCAGCTGGCTCAGAAGTATGGCATCATGAGCGTGCCTACTATGATCATCTTCAAGAACGGTGCTATTGATAACCAATTTATTGGTGTTCAGCCCAAGCAGGCTTTGGCAAACGCTTTAGCTTAGCTTATCTCAAACGACGCGCGGTTGCTTTAAACCAAAGGGCGGCCGCGCTACAAGGCTTCCATGGGAAGGTGCTTCGCCTATTCTCTGGGAGCCTTGTTCTGTAAAGGGGATCATTATGATTGATATTGCAATTGTTGGTGCAGGCCCCGCTGGTCTGGCGGCAGGCATCTATGCAGCTCGTGCTGGCTATTCCACCGTGTTGTTTGAAGGTATGGTTGTTGGCGGTCAGCTGAACAGCATTGACAAACTGGAAAACTACCCTGGTTTTGCCGATGGGGTAGGTGGGTTTGATATTGCGTTTGCGATGCGCAATCAGGCAGAGCGTTTTGGTGCAACGATTGTTTCCGAGCGCATCGAGCATTTGGAGGTTGTTGAAGCGAGCGCGGAGACACCTCGCCACTTCAAGCTTACCTCATCTATGGATAAGGAAACCGAAGCGCGTTCGGTAGTATTGGCGATGGGTGCCCAGCCCACACCGCTTCCCATTGAGGGTATTGATCAGCTGGTGGGCCGAGGCGTTTCGTACTGTGCTACCTGTGATGGCAACTTTTTCCGTGACAAGGTAACCATGGTGGTAGGCGGAGGAGATACGGCATGTGCCGACGCGATGTATCTTTCGCGTATCTGTCCGCTGGTTCACGTGGTGCATCGTCGCGATACGCTGCGCGCTAATGCGTGGTATGCGCACCAGCTAGAAGCGTTAGATAACGTGGTTATGCACTGGAACAGTGTGGTGGAAAAGGTTGAAACTGAAGCGGGTGTGGTTGACGGCGCGCTTTTGAAAAACGTCAAGACTGGAGAGATGGAAGATGTTTCCACCAGTGCGGTCTTTGTAGCTATTGGCACTACGCCCGATACGGCATGGCTAAAGAATGCTCAGGGCGCCAAGATCAACCTGGACGCAGCAGGTTATGTTGTGGCCGATGAAACGGGCCAGACCTCATGTCCGGGCGTATTCGTGGCAGGCGATGCGCGCACCACGCCACTTCGTCAGGTGGTTACCGCCGTTTCTGATGGCGCTCTTGCTGCCGAACAAGCTGCTAAATATTTGGCGACGTGTTAAAATAACAGGCTGGTATTTTCGAGGGATACCTCGCACCCATTCCGCACATTCACGAAATCGAAGAGGAAACCATGCGCGAAAAGCTTGAGAAGATTATCGAAGCTTACCAAGAACTGGAAGAAAAATTAGCTGATCCTGCCATTGTGGCTCATCAACACGAATACAACAAGCTGGCAAAGAGCTTTGCCGATCAGGCTCCTTTGGTGGCCAAGGCTCGTCAATATGTTCAGGACATGGACGACATGGATGAAGCCAAGGAAATGCTCTACGACCCGGATATGAAGGAATTTGCCCAAGAGGAAATTGCCCGTATTGAAGGTGAACTTCCTCAGTTGGAAGAAGACATCAAGTTCATGCTGATTCCTTCCGATCCTGCCGACGATAAGAATACCATCGTTGAAATTCGCGCTGCTGCTGGTGGTGACGAAGCGGCTATCTTTGCAGGCGATCTGTACAAGATGTATCTGCGTTTCGCCGAGCATCAGGGCTGGAAGTGCGAGACGCTGGACGTTTCTCCTTCTGAAGCGGGTGGCTATAAGGAGATCCAGTTTAAAATTACCGGTGACAAGGTGTACTCCATCATGAAGTTTGAATCGGGCGTGCATCGTGTTCAGCGTATCCCTAAAACTGAAAGCCAGGGCCGTATTCATACGTCCACTGCAACGGTTGCCGTATTGCCTGAAGCAGACGAAATCGACGTTGAAATCAATGAAAACGACCTGCGTATCGACGTGTTCCGCGCTGGTGGCCCAGGCGGTCAGTGCGTTAACACAACCGACTCCGCTGTGCGCATTACGCACTTGCCAACCGGTTTAGTGGTGCAGTCTCAGGACCAGAAGAGTCAGCTGCAGAACAAGATTGCAGCAATGGCAGTTTTGCGTGCCCGTTTGTACGAAAAGATGCTGGCCGAACAGCAGGCAGCTGAAGGTGCAAAGCGCTTGGCTCAGATTGGTTCAGGTGCCCGCGCTGAAAAGATTCGTACCTATAACGCTCCACAGGACCGCGTGACGGATCATCGTATTGGCTATAACTCCACGTACAATTCGGTACTGCTAGGCGATGGCTTGGGAGATCTGATTACGGCCTTGCAGGCAGCAGATCGTGCTCAGAAACTTGAGGAAGCCGTATAAGTGCCCATCGATACTCACAATCAAAACCAAAAGGTACAGCCTGTTGCTGAAAAGCGGCAGGCTGTCTCTACTTCTGATGCAATCTGGACCGTCAAAGCAACGCTGGACTGGACGGTTGATTTCCTGGCTCAGCACGGCGATGCCAATCCGCGCTTGTCCGCAGAGTGGCTGATGTCTGAAGCTACCGGTCTTTCTCGCATCGAACTCTACGTCAACTTCGACAAACCTCTATCCATGGATGAGCGCACGGTATTGCGTGGTTTTGTGGTTCGTCGGGCAAACGGCGAACCATTGCAGTTGATTAGCGGTACGGCGCCGTTTCGCTATTTGACCATTAAAGTTGCCCCCGGCGTGCTCATTCCGCGCCCCGAAACGGAGGTGCTGGTCAGTGAGGCTATGCGCGAACTGAAGTTGCCCCGTGTTTCTGATCATGTGGTGACAGATGCTGATACGGGCGAAGAGGTGCTCACGGGCGCTGAGCTACCCCCGATTGATGTTATCGATTTGTGCACCGGTTCGGGGTGCATTGCGTGCTCTATTGCAAGCGAATATCCCGCGGCGCACGTTTTAGCGCTTGATATTTCACCGGAAGCGTTGGCATTGGCCAAGGAAAACGTGGATTCGCTACAGCTTTCCGATCGTGTGGAGGTACGCAAGAGCGACCTGCTTTCCGCGGTGGCATCCCAAGAGCGTGGCGAATTTGACCTGGTTATATCAAATCCACCCTATATTCCCACTGCGGTACTTGATGGTCTTGATAGGGAAGTGACAGCTTTTGAGCCTGCGTTGGCATTGGATGGTGGCGCTGATGGGTTGGATTTGTTCCGCCGTTTTATCAATGATGCGTTTGAGTGCTTAAAGCCACAAGGTGTTATAGCGGTAGAACTGTTTGAAGATCACTTGGATGCAGCCGCTCAGCTTGCCGGTGAAGCTGGATTTGTTGATGTGCGCGTTGCCAGGGATCTTGCTGGTCGTCCGCGCGTTCTGATTGCGCATAAGGAGTGACAATGACCTCACAGACAATGACTCAACAGACTATGGCCTCACAAATAGCGACCTCACAAACAGTGACCTCACAAACAGTGACCCAACAGACAATGACCTCACAAACAGACGGTATAGCTCACGTAACGCTGCGTGAAAAACTGGATGAATCGCTGAGTGTTGTAAGAGAGATGTTGGGCAAGCGCAAGCCAACGATAGGTATTATTTTGGGATCGGGATTGGGTCCCTTGGCAAACTTCGTAGACGATGCAGTCAAGATTGCCTACAAAGATATTCCCTTTATGAAAACTTCCACCGCATCGAGCCATGTAGGTCAGTTCGTTTGTGGCACGCTCGCAGGCAAATGCGTACTGGTTATGCAGGGGCGTCTGCATGGCTATGAGGGGTATTCGTCTCAAGAGGTAGCGTATCCAGTGTGGCTTATGCATTGTTTAGGCATTGATACGCTTATCACCACCAATGCTGCTGGCGCCATCAATGAAGCGTATCAGGTGGGAGATTTCTGTCTGATGAGCGATCATATTAACTTTACGGGGCGCAACCCTGTGGTGGGTATAGAGCCTATGGAGATCGCTCCTCGCTTTGTGCCCATGGCACATGCCTATGATTGGGATTTGCGTACGCTGGCAAAACAGGTGGCCGCCGATTTGCATATCCGTCTTCAGGAGGGTGTGTATTTAGGTCTGCTTGGGCCCAGCTTTGAAACGGCAGCGGAGATCCGTATGTTTCGCGCGTGGGGAGCCGATACGGTTGCCATGAGTGTATGCGAAGAAGTTATTGCCGCGCGCCATGTGGGAATGCGCGTTTTGGGTATGTCGCTGGTGTCTAATATGGCCTGCGGCGTTCAGGGTGCCGATCCCAACGATGATGAAGTGATCGAAGTGGCACACACGCGTGAAGAAGCCTTTTGTGATTTGGTGACAGAAATCGTGCGTCGCATGGACTGATGGATGCGACTGATAACGAGACTGATATCTAACCCCTTCTTTTATCAATAAAGATATCCTTTCTTTTACACATTACTTAGACTTTGTGTAATAAATAGTAGATTTTGAACGTGTTATTAGGTTTTTTCAAACGTCGGTTGAAAAATTCGAAACTTATGAATTCTAAAATGGTCTTCCTCGTGCTTTACTGAGTTCAGTGATTTTGGAACGCGTTCACAAACCTTCTCCAACGTAGGGGGAGTTGTTGGGGAAGAGGTTGTGAACGAGTTCCACCCACGAGGAGTGAGTTACCGCACATGCGGGAGGGGTTAACATTAAGGTTTTACATACCCTAATGGATATAAGACCCGTTGGAGCTGATAGAGGGCAGCTGCAACGGGTCTTTTCTTTCTTTTCTTCTTCTGCATCTGTACCTTGTTCTTTGTGCGTATCGTGATACCCTACGGGGTCATGAATACTTTTTCGCATCATAGGGCTGCCGCTTCGGACGTGCGCCGGCAAGCGCACTCTCAGTCAGCCTATCACGTAAGTCCTGTTGGTTTACCTGTCAGATCTGCTAATAGTCTTACTGCGGGTTTACCTGCCAGGTTCGCTAAAAGTTCTTCTGTAGGCTCATCTGTCAGATCTGCCACCAGCTCTCATCACCGTTTATGTTCCTATCAGCTGGATTGTGACGGTCGGGTTGTTGAAGTTACCCGTAAAGCCATGAAAAATATGCGACTTAAGGTTTCTCCAACCGGAAAGGTTTCGGTTTCTGCGCCCTTTCAGGTAAGTGATGCTGATATCAAACGAATGGTAAGCATGCGCAGCGAATGGATTGATAAGCAGCAGGCGTATTATCAAAATTCACTTTCCGCCCGCATTGAAGCTGCAACTTCAGAAGAGCAGCAACAGTGGCGAGCAGTGGTGAGCGCCTGTGTGCCAGCTCTTATTGAAACCTGGGAGCCTATTTTGGGTGTTAAAGCGAAAAGTTTGGTATATCGCAATATGAAATCGCGTTGGGGAAGTTGCCAGCCATCCACAGGGCGCATCTGTATCAATACGCGTTTAGCGCTCTATCCACCTGAATGCTTGGAATATGTGGTGGTGCATGAGCTTTGTCATTTGCTCGTAAGTAACCATGGTGCGGATTTCAAAGGGTTACTTGATCGCGTTATGCCCGATTGGAAGCTGCGCGCTAAAAAACTGCGCAGCTGAATCATTTGGTTCAATAGTTCAGCTAACTAGTCCGGCAAACTAGTCCGGCAAACTATTCCAGCCATAAATCAGCTTTCTATAAACCAGCTAGCTAAAAGCTAACCACCTATAAAATAGCCAGCTCAAGTTAGCTATCTATAAGACCGCCAACTAGAAGTTAGCCAACTATAAACCAGCCAGCTATACATCAACAATCGTGGCGTAGCTGGTCTACCTGGATATAGATGTTCTATTTGCGCGAAGGAAGTATGACCGGGTTGGCGGCACTTTTTACCCCTGCGATGGTTGATTCGATAGGATGAGCAACAATCTTTCGAGGTGCAGCTACAGGCGTACCCGTGCAGCTGTAGAGCTTTTTCGCCAATGAAATAAAGTCATCGACAGTTTTGGTGTGTTGTTCGTTTCGCTGGTAGGCTAAATATAACTGGCGGAAATTTTTGGGCGCTTCTTTGATGGGCACGATGACCACTTCATTGTGAAATGCTTCTAAAAGCCAGGAATGACAAGCAATAGCCATCACATCGGGGTTTGCAGACACAATGGACGCCAGCGTAATTTCATCTTCATAGCGGCATCCTACCTGCAAATTGTGCCCCGCAATTAGGTGGGCAAGTGCGTGGCCTAAAGGACCTTGTAAATCGTAGGAAATTAAATAGTGATCCGCTAAATCGTCCAACGATACGCTTTCGCGTTTTGCGAAGGGGTGATGCTTGTTCACAATAAGGGTGGCTTCTTGCGACCAGCAAGGAACATAGCTTATGTCATTGTCGGGTTCGGCTGTATCCAAAAAGGCAATATCAACTGCACCGGTTTTTAGTTTCTGACGCAGGGCGCCTGCGCCGGCTTGTTGGATGGCAATGGCTATGTTGTAGTCCATCTTCTTGCGGAATTCGTAAATCAGATGCGACCACTCTTTGCTTTGCGTGGAATACATTGAACCGATGCGAATTTCACGCTTGTGACGCTTGCCACTTTGCTTGAGCAGATCGATGCCGTTTTGCAGGAAGCGCAGCGATGTGGTGACGTATTGATAAAACAGGGTGCCGTCTTCAGTAAGCTCCACTGAGCCCTTTTTTCGAATAAAAAGCTGGCAATCAAGTTCGCGTTCAAGACCATTGATGGCTTGCGAGAGGGTGGGAGTGGTAATGGATTCCCGGCGAGCGGTGTCCTGAAAATTTTTCGTTTCCGCCAACGTTGTGAAATAGTGAAGATGAGAAAGATTCACGATGGTCTCCTGTTTTTGCCTCAGAAAATTCTAGCAGAACGGCTCTGAGGCAATGCATTTGCTATCGCCGTATGACCTATTGGCAAGAAAAAATTTCAATTAGGTAAAATGCCCCGCACTAAGAGATTCCGGGTGCTATAGTGGGTACATCGAAAAAGCGATGACGAGGAAAAGTAAGGACGAAACCCTTCCTCAGGAAGTTGGCGGTTATGCGAGCCAACGGAGGGACGGTCTGAAAGGCCTCTGAGCTGTTCGGTTCGAACATCTTTGTTCAATTCGGACGATCTCCGAAGCGGCGAAGGTCAGTAGGCTGAATCGGTGGCCCCGTAATCGGTCGTGAAAGAGCTTGTAAGATATTCTTTCACCCTTTTCTTTAGCGGTCCTGATGCAGTCTACTGCACAGGATTTTTTTATGCGCAAAACACGGTGATTCGCGCATGAAGAATGTGAAGTTCGGCACCCATTGCAGCAAGAAGCTCGGCATGAATTTTAAGGGCGAAGTTCGCAAGACGAACACCTTGGCAAAGAAAGGGCGTGATTGAATGCGAAGCGACGCGATCAAAAAAGGTCTCGCGCGTGCACCGCACCGCAGCTTGCTAAAAGCTGACGGATTGACTGACGAAGAACTAGAGCGTCCGCTTATTGCGGTGATTTCTTCTCAGAATGAAATTATTCCAGGTCATATTCATTTGGACAAAATTGCCGAAGCCGTAAAAGCGGGCATTCGCATGGCAGGCGGCACGCCCTTGCAGGCAACCACGATTGGCGTGTGCGACGGCATTGCTATGAACCATGAAGGCATGAAGTATTCGCTTACCAGTCGTGAAGTTATTGCTGACTCGGTTGAGTGCGTTGTCAATGGTCATGCATTTGATGGCGTTGTTTTAATTCCTTCTTGCGACAAAATTGTTCCTGGCATGCTGCTGGCTGCGTGTCGATTGAATCTTCCGACAGTTCTGGTATCGGGCGGTCCAATGCTTGCCGGTCACGATAAATGCGGCAATGAAACTGACCTCAATTCACTGTTTGATGCTGTGGGTAAAGTTACCGCTGGCACGATGAGTGAAGAAGAAGAAAAGTGGCTTGAAAATACCGCTTGTCCTACCTGTGGCAGCTGCTCGGGTATGTTTACGGCAAATTCTATCTGCTGCTTGTCCGAGGCTTTGGGCATTGCCCTTCCTGGCAATGGCACCATCCCGGCGGTTTATTCCGAGCGTATTCGTCTGGCAAAGCATGCTGGCATGAAGGTAATGGAGCTGCTCGAAAAGAACATCACCGCGCTGGATATCCTCTCCGAAGCTGCTATTCATAACGGTATGGCATTGGATATGGCTTTTGGCGGTTCTACCAATACCATGCTTCACTTGACGGCAATCGCTCATGCTGCAGGCCATCCCATCACGATGGAAGATTGGGATAAGGTGTGCCAAAAGATTCCAAACATTACGCGTATTGCTCCTGCAGGTCCGCTTCATATTGAAGATTTGTACGCAGTGGGCGGCATTCCTGCCATCATTGGCGAGTTGGGCCGTCATGGTTTGCTGGACGGTTCTGCTCTCACCTGCCATGGCACCATGGAAGAATGGATTAAGCAGTGCCCGCCAGTAGACGGTGAAGTTGTTCGCACGGTGGAAAACGCTTACAGCCCGGTTGGTGGCTTGCGTGTCATGAAGGGCAATTTGGCACCGAATTGCGGTGTGGTTAAGCAGTCTGCTGTATCCGATGACATGCGCCAGCATAAGGGTCCGGCTCGTGTATTCAATTCCGAAGAAGAAGCGTGTGACGCTATCTTTGGTGGCAAGATCAATCCGGGCGATGTTGTGGTTATTCGCTACGAAGGTCCCGCAGGCGGTCCGGGCATGCGTGAAATGCTTACGCCGACGTCAGCTATTTGTGGCATGGGCTTAGACAAGAGTGTTGCTCTTATTACTGACGGTCGTTTCTCCGGCGCAACTAAGGGCCCTGCAATTGGTCATGTCAGCCCTGAAGCTGCTGCTGGTGGTCCTATTGCTTTGGTACATGAGGGCGACATTATTGAAATTGACATCGACAAGGGCACGCTGACCTTGGATGTTTCTGATGATGAGCTGGCAAAGCGCCGCGCTGCTTGGGTTGCTCCCGAACCTAAGTACAAGGTTGGCGTCCTGGCTCGTTATGCAAAGCTTGTTTCGAGTGCTGATAAGGGGGCGTATTTCGGATGACGATTGACACAGACTACGAAGCCAAGATGGGGTTGGGTCCTTACACTGAAAAGCAGGGTAAGACCATGCTTGGTTCCGAAGCCATTATTGCGTCATTGGAAGCAGAAGGCGTTGACACGGTATTTGGTTATCCGGGAGGTGCAGCGCTCAAGATTTATGATGCGCTGTATGACTCCAAGAAAATCAGGCATGTTTTAGCACGTCACGAACAAGCTGCAACTCATGAAGCTGATGGATATGCTCGTTCCACTGGTAAGACCGGCGTTGTCATTGTTACCAGTGGTCCGGGTGCTACCAACACGGTAACGGGTATTGCTACCGCATATATGGATAGTGTGCCATTGGTTATTATCACCGGTCAGGTATCCACTTCCGTTATTGGTACGGATGCCTTCCAGGAATCAGATATCGTGGGCATTACGATGCCTATCGTGAAGCATTCGTATCTGCTGCAGAGCTGCGATGATTTGACCAAGACGTTCCGCGAAGCATTCTATATTGCTAACTCTGGTCGTCCTGGCCCAGTGCTCATTGATGTGCCGTCGGATCTTTCAGGCACTGAGATGGTGTTTAACTATCCTGCCGATGTTCACATTCCTTCCTACAAGCCTACGGTGAAGGGCAATGTGCGTCAGATTCGCCAGGCAGTCGAAATGATGAAGGAAGCTGAACGCCCACTGCTCTACGTTGGTGGTGGCATTATTGCTTCGGCATCAGAGCGTGAGCTTTTGGATGTAGCTGAAGCACTGCAGATTCCGATGGTTACCACGCTGATGGCAAAAAGTGCGGTACCTTCAGACAATCCGCTGAACTTGGGTCATGTGGGTATGCATGGTTCTAAGTATGCCAACTTTGCGGTAACGCACTGTGATCTTCTGGTAGCGGTAGGTGCTCGTTTTTCTGACCGTGTAACCGGTAAGCTTGCCGATTTCGCCCCAGAGGCCAAGGTTATTCACATTGATGTTGACCCGGCAGAAATTGGCAAGAACCGCATTCCACAGATTCCTATCGTAGGTGACGCCAAGGTTGTTTTGGCGGGCATTCGCGATCAGCTTGAAAAGGAAGGGTGCGAACCTAAGACCAAGGAATGGCTGGCTCAGATCAACGAATGGCGCAAGCATCATCCGTTCTACCATCCGGGTCCAGCTACACCAGCAGGTACTATTTCGCCTGAAGGTGCTCTTGATATGCTGTCCGGCTTGCTCGATCAGGATAAGTCTATTGTGACTACCGAAGTTGGCCAGCATCAAATGTGGGCATCGCAGCACATCGACCGCAAGGTTCCACGTACGTTTTTAACCAGCGGCGGTGCGGGTACGATGGGCTTTGGCTTCCCGGCGGCAATTGGTGCTAAGGTGGCCAATCCAAACAAGGAAGTTATCTGTATTGCTGGCGATGGTTCCTTCCAGATGAACCTACAGGAAATGGCAACTGCTATCACCCAAGGCATCAAGGTTAAGGTGCTCATTATGAACAATTCCGCTCTGGGCATGGTGCATCAGTGGCAGGAGCTGTTTTACGGTGAGCGCTACAGCGAAACGCTGCTGCCCAACATTCCCGATTTCGTGAAACTCTGTGATGCCTACGGATGGGGCGGTCGCAGGGTGAGCGATCCAGAAGAACTCAAAGACGCGCTGACGTGGCTTATTGACTATGACGGATGTGCTCTGTTGGATCTGCGTATTGACACCGACGAAAATGTATTTCCGATGGTGGCACCGGGATCGCCTATTGATGACGTTATTGGTGCGGTCAATGTTGGTCCGATTTCGAACATGCTCGATGGTGGTAAAGATGTCACGGTAGATGTGGCGGTGGACACCGTAGAGGATGCTGTAGCGGCAAAAGAAGAGGCGCAGAGCGTTTCAGACCCCGAAGGAGGCCGATAGCATGAACGAAGAACGTAGGCACATTCTCTCCATCTTGGTAGAGAACAAGTCCGGTGTTCTGTCTCGTGTGACAGGCTTGATTTCACGCCGTGGCTTCAATATTGAGTCGTTATCAGTAGGCCCGACTGAAGATCCAACGCTTTCGCGTTTAACCATCATTATGATCTGCAACGAAGTTGCCTATGAACAAATTACCAAGCAGCTGCACAAGCTGATCAGTGTTCATAAGATTACCGACTTAACGCAGGAATCGGCTATTGAACGTGAGTTGGTGCTCATTAAGGTTCACGCCAACCCTGAGCGCCGCAGCGAAATCATTGAAATCGCTAACGTATTTCGCGCCAATATAGTTGATGTGGGTAAGTCTTCGCTGACCGTGGAAGTGACGGGTACCGAATCCAAGATTGCTGGCATTGAAGATTTGCTGCGTGCATATGGCATCAAGGAAATAATTCGTACCGGCATCATTGCGATGTCTCGTGGTTCGAAGGTGAGCTAGATTCGCATGCTTTTCGATGAGGGGATTTTGGTAATAACCTCGTAATATTCGTTTGCTAAAACAATTAATTGGATAGGCAAACTAAACCATAATCGGCGCGTCAACGAAGCGGTTTTTCGTACAGCACCAGCACATAGCTTGGTACAGGAAAGCAGCTTAAGCGCGCATGGAATAAGTTAATAGTCAGTCATTAGAAGAAGGGATGAATCATGGCTGTAACTATCTTGTATGAAGAAGACGTCGATCCTAAAGTAATCCAGGGTATGAAGGTAGCCATTATTGGTTACGGTTCGCAGGGTCATGCTCATGCATTGAACCTGAAGGACTCCGGCGTAGACGTTCGCGTTGGTCTTCGCGAAGGCTCTAAGTCCTGGAAGGTAGCTGAAGAAGCTGGCTTGAAGGTAACCACCATGGATCAGGCAGCTGAAGAAGCTGACCTCGTTATGATTCTTATTCCTGACGAGTTGCAGCCTCAGGTTTACAAGGAGCACGTTGAGCCTCACTTGAAGCCTGGTAACACCTTGGCATTTGCTCATGGCTTTAATATTCACTATGGCTACATTAAGCCTCCGAAGGACGTTAACGTAATCATGGCTGCTCCTAAGGGCCCGGGCCACATTGTACGTCGTCAGTTTGTTGAAGGTTCTGGTGTACCTGATCTGGCTTGTGTTGAGCAGGATGCAACCGGCAATGCATGGGATATTGTTCTTTCTTACTGCTGGGGCATTGGCGGTGCACGTGCTGGCATCATCAAGGCAACGTTTGCTGAAGAAACCGAAGAAGACCTCTTTGGTGAGCAGGCCGTTTTATGTGGCGGCTTGGTAGAACTGGTTAAGGCTGGTTTCGAAACCTTGACCGAGGCTGGTTATCCTCCAGAGCTGGCATACTTCGAGTGCTATCACGAGATGAAGATGATCGTAGACTTGATGTACGAATCCGGCATCCACTTCATGAACAGCTCTATTTCCAATACCGCTGAATACGGCGAATACTATGCTGGTCCTAAGGTGATCAACGAAGAGTCCCGCAAGGCTATGAAGGAAATCTTGAAGCGTATTCAGAATGGTGAATTCGCTAAGGAATTCGTTGCCGACTGCGAGAATGGTCATAAGTGGTTGCTCGAGAAGCGCGAAGAGATTAACAACCACGAAATTGAGAAGACCGGCGAAAAGATTCGCGGTATGTTCTCTTGGCTGAAGAACGACTAGTTTAAAGCGAACTGGGCACTGCTTCTTAAAAGCGAACAAGGTCCCGTTTATAACAGGTACTTCCTATAAACGGGTACTTCCTATAAAGACATCACGCTTGGGTTTCCTGAGCGTGATGTCTTTTTTAGTGCGCCAGTTTGATATCTATGCGATGTGCTGAGGCGCGTGTCTATTTACTGTGTTGGTCGTGGTGCTATGTGATGCGCCAATTATGGCGCCTATTCATAATCTGTATGAAAACGACTGAATGTTTTCTTCTATTAATCATTCAAGGTCATTGTGCTACTGTTTGTATGAGGCTATCAGAGGTACTTAGTGTGCTGTTGGCGCTAATTGGGGTTGTGCCGGCAGCAACCTTTGGGGTCTTAGGGGAGTAAAAGAGGGGCACATGGAAGTTTTTTCACATGTCTTCCTGCAGATGCTGGTGTTAGGCACTGCAGTAGTTATTGGCGTTATCGCCCGCAAGCTTCACTTCATGAACGATGAAGTTGATACCAAGCTTTCTCAGATCATCATGACCTTCACCATTCCTGCGCTCATTCTGGATTCAGTATTAAGCAATACCAACTTACCCAGCTTTGATTCGCTGGTGCTGGCATTGGGACTAAGCGCCATTGCTTCAGCGCTGATCTGCTTGTTGGCAGTGATCGTGGTGCGGGTGTTCTTCCGGGGCACGCCAAAGTATGCGCGAGGCGCCTATGAATACATTATTTCGTTTGGTAACACCGGCCAAATTGGTTTTGCTGTGTTGGCGGTTATCCTGGGTGACAACGGCGTTTTGTATGGTGCTATCTGCAATATTTCTTACACCATTTTCTGCTATTCGTTCGGTACGCTGTTCGTGCTGAATACAGTTCAACAAGAAGACGATGGCCATGAAAAGACCGAAGAAGAGCTGAAGCTGGCACGCAAGCATCGTATAAAAGAAATCATCAAACAGCTTATTAGCCCGTGTTTGATTTCCTCTATTGTTGCTATGTTCTTGGCGTTGTTTGGCATCACCGATACCGAAGGCTATTGTGGGCAGACATGCGAATTGGTGGGCGGCATTGCTATTCCTGCCAGCATGATTGTTATCGGCTCAACTCTGGCAAAGATGAATATCAAAGAAGTACTGAGTGATTTTTGGTCATACGTTGCTTCTGTTCTGCGTTTGCTGGGTGCACCGCTTCTGGTGTATTTCCTGGGTAGCTTCTTTGTTACCGATCATATGGTGTTGGCGGTTCTGGTTATCCAGGCAGGCATGCCAGCAGCTGTGGCTGGCATTATGATGTCGCTTGCCTATGGCGGCGATTCGGTTACTATGACGCGCGGCACCTTTATTACAACGGTGCTTTCGCTTTTTACCCTGCCGTTTATCTGCATGTTGGTAGTGTAGTGCGATGATGTAGTGTGCAGCTAGAGCGCGAAGCCGTAGCACGATGAGCAATGCTATAGCGCGTTACCGAAATGCAATTCAAGGCGATGTTGCAGCACGCAATGCGATCTACAAATGCAATTTCTAATGCAATCTATAAGAAACGAATTGATTTCAAGTGCCGAACTTCTATGGATTAGAAGCGGCACTTTTGTATGGAAGTGCCATAATAAACCCGCCGCATTACAGAGCACGCGTGCGTGAAACGTTTCGCCTTGAAGTGCTGATTGAAAGTTGTGTGTATCAATGCAGCTTGAGGTGGGTTCTTTTTTGTGACGTTTCGCCGGGTTGCCTGACCGTTGTGGACGGCATGCAAGGCTTGTTTGCCCCATGCCGAAGATTGACGAAAGAGGATTTATGCAATTACCCGGCCTTATCACACTCAGGCCAGACCAAGAAGATCTTATTAAGGAAGCAGCCGATATGGTAGGCGAAAGCTTCATGGAAGAGCCTTGGTTCCAAACATGGGTAGAAATCCTGGACGAACTTGGTGTTTCGGAAGACCGCAAACGCGAAATTGTTCAGGCATCATTTTGGGGTGACTTCATTGAGCACTCCAAGTATCAAGGGGTTTATATCACCGAAGATTTGGCAGCCTGTGCCGGTGCCTATCTGTTTAGCGATCTAAAGGGTCACGACCATCAAAAGCTTGAAGACCGTGGCGACTTGGAAGCATTAGAGCACCTGCTTACCCCTGAAGAGACGCGCCTTTTGGATAGGCGTGCCGATGACATGGATGCCATTTCCAACTTCTCTTGGGCATTGGATGCCGCTGGGGGCAAAGACCACATTTATGTATACGGCTGGGCGGTGGATACAAACAAGCGCGGTAGTGGCGCGCTGCGCCGCATGGTGGAGCCCTTCTTCCAATATGCCGACGAGCATCAGCTCAACATGTATCTAGATTGTTTTAGCGATAATTTGCAGTCTTTGTACGAGCACTTGGGTTTTGAATTGATCGACGTTTTGAGCGACCCTAATTTCGAAATTACCGAGCGCCGTATGGTGCGCAAACCTAACGTAAAGCGCCTGAAAGAATATGAGGATCAGCCAGCTAACTTGGCAAAGACGAAATAGTCGAACCTCGTACAAAATACCGCTTCACAAAACCTCCATATTAATGCGAATGTCAGGTTGAGGCGGTTCGGTACCAATTCGTAATTATTTCTCAGCGCAAATACCCCCGCATAATGGTGCGTCTTAATGCTGCCTTTATGCAGGGGTATTCTTCTCTTAATACCATATCAGCACTGAAAAAAATGGATCTAGCAGACGGGGTGGTACAGCGCCATACTGTGCTGAGCATCAAACGGCAAGGCTTATGAAAATCGTTGTTTAAAGCGCCTAAGATGCGGGCATTATCCTTCTTTTGTACCTGGTCAAACGGGTACTATAGAAAGGAGTCGACGATGGAAAGCGACGACCCACTCGGTGAATCCAAAGCATCCGAAAGCGATGTTCTTGCGACCTGTCCTACCAACCGTGAGTTGGGAACAAAGCCGGTTGGACGCCTGTTCGCAAAATATGCAGGCATCACTCTTATAGGTTTTACCTTCCAGGCTATTATGGTGATCTGCGAAGGGTTAATTACAGGTAATGGTTTAGGCGCCTACGGCTTGGCAGTTGTTGCTGTAATCATGCCGTTGGAACTGTTGAACTTGGCGTTGTCTACCGCCCTTGGCATGGGCACGGCAACTCTGGTTGGTCAGCATTTTGGCGCTAATGATAATGCGGGTGCTCGTCGCATGTTTGCGCAGGGCTTCTGGATGTCGGTGTACCTGACGGTTGGTCTTTCGGCAGCTATGTTTATTTTTGCGCCACAGGTAGCCCTGTTCTTAGGTTCCACCCCTGAAATGCATGCCGATATGGTGATGTGCATTCGAATCTTTTGCTGCTTCTATCCGTTCTGTATTATGGGTCAGGCATTCTGCACGGTTGCTCGTACCGATGAGCAGCCCCGCATGGCGGCATGCATTGCCGGCTTGGCCGCAGTGGTGGCAACGGTTTGGCTGTACACCAGCATCTTCATTTTGAACCTGGGCGTTATTGGTTCTGCTGTTTACTACGGCATCTCTACCGGCATGTGGTCTTTGGTATTTCTGTACTTCTTCTTCAGCAAGAAGACCGTGCTGAAGGTTCGCCTGTCTGATATGAAGCTGGATCCGGCGGTGTGCAAGCAGATTATTTCTCATGGCTTGCCTATGTTCTTGGTTCAGATTGCAAGCTTTTGCTACACGGTGGTTATCAATAACTTCCTGGGTTCTTTGGGTGGCGAAACTGAACTGGCAGCATTTTCGGTTATCAACAGCTACGTTATTTACATTATGAATTTGGTTTGCCTGGCTGGCGTAGATGCGGTTCAGCCCATCGCAAGCTATAACTATGGTGCCCATATGTTCAATCGCTGCCGTGCCCTTATCCGTGTGGCTATTGTGGGAGCGCTGGCCGTGCTGGGTGCTATGGCGTTTGTTTTCGTCATGTTTTCTCAGGCAATTTGCACCGCATTTATTGGCGATGATCCGGCGGTAGTAGAACAGGCAGTATACGCAATGCTTCCGCTTGTTATGTGCGCACCGCTTGGTTTAATGGCGCAGCTGATGTCGTCTTATTTCCAGGCAGTCAACAAGGAGCGCATCGCAGTAGTGTTGGGTATGTGCCGTCATTTGATGTTCACCATCCCAGCGATTGTGATCATGGGTGGCTTATTCGGGATCAATGGCGTTTGGTGGGCACAGCCCGTCGCAGATGTGTGCACCGGCATTTTGGTAGCCGTGATTGTGGGCTTCGAATTGCGCAGTCTGTCGCGCAAGGCAACGTTTACGGTTATTGCCATCAACGAAGACCCGGCACCAACCGATCCTATGCGCCCGATTCGTTTTCCTGGATCGCCTAAGCGTCGCAAGCGCGCTGCATAAGGCAAGCGCGCTGCATAAGACGTATAAGATGCATGAGGTAAGCGGCGCGCCGCCTAAGATGTAAAAGTCTCATAAGGCAAGCGCGCTGCATATGGCGCATAAGCCGCATAAGGCAAGCGCGCTGCATAAGCCGCATAAGGCTTGGTTGTAAGACACTTGAATCGGTGCGCGTAGGTTGGTTGAGGCCCTTAATGAGAGTCGAGACCCTTAATAAGAGTTGAGACCCTTGATTAGAGTAGTGCTTTGCCGGAGCCCCATGCATTGCCAACAACTTCGCCAACTACGCGGTAAATGCGGCGGGTTGAATCGTAAATAATTGGACGCATTTTATCGAAATCAACGTGGCCTTCATCATCAAGGATTGCTTCATCAACGCAGGTGTTTACAATTTCGCCAATGAAGCGCTTTTCGCCGTCCCAGTCCTGTACTTCCTTCACAACGCATTCCATGGTCAACGGGAACTCTTCAATAACGGGAGCATCAACGTGCTTTGAAGGGGTGAAGGTAAGTTTGGATCCTTGCGCCTTATTCGCTTTGCGGCCAGTTGCTATACCGAAGTAATCTGCTTCAACTACATGGGTAACATCGGCAGGAGCAACGGTGAAAGCTCTTTTAGCAAGAATATTATCGGTGGTTTTGTGATCACCTATATTGATGGCAATTTCATTGTGAGTGCATTCGCCACCCCAGGCTACGTTCATCGCATTAGGCACACCGTTTTCGTCGTAGGTAGCAACGATAAACACAGACTGCGGGAATAATTCGCCAACAGTCCCAAGATCTTTCTTTGCCATAGCTGTTCCTTTCATAATTGCCCAAGCTTTCATCAACGCTTGTATTTATTAAGTAGCTCTTGGGGAATGTGGCAATAGTCGTTGGGGAATTTATCAAGGTGATCCTGGTGCTCTTCGGCACTTGGAATATAGTGTTCAAGCGTTTTCACTTCCACAACAATTCTGCTGGAATCTGGCCGATTTTCAATAAATCGTTTTGCTTGAGCTAGATGTGAGGGGTTTTCGCTATAAATGCCCGTGCGGTATTTATGCCCAACATCAATGCCCTGTTTGTCAACGCTGTAGGGGTCAATAATCTCAAAGAAGTACCCCATAAGATCTTCGATGGATACCTGGGATTCATCGAAGATGGTTTTCACGCACTCAGCATATCCGTCGTATGGGCCATCAAGGGTATTGCTTGTTCCGTTGGCTCTGCCAGCTTCGGTGGAGATAACTCCTGGTAGCGTTTTGATGAATGCCTGTACGCCCCACAAACATCCGCCAGCAATATAAATTGTTTCCATAATCGAAGAGCCACTTTCTGGTTAAGAGATGCTGTTGCCAAGAGTTGGCAGCAGGTTTTTCACTACACTATACAAAGATATACCGCGCTAGGCCATCGAACTATGTATGGCAAGATATGCGATGACGGCAAAACCCGCTATGACCGATCCCAAGGCGATGAGCAGACCCCATTTGAGCAGGAACTTCGCATATTTTATTTGATCATGTCTATTCATTAGCTATGATCACGCTGCCGGGTAGGGGTATGTTGTGGTGATGGCGTCAACGAGTGGTGTTTCACGATAGAAGTTGACAGTAATGAAAGTGGATTCGCTTTTCAGTGCGTCGTTCTGCGGCCAATCTGGTGGGTATCCTGGACGCTGAGAGCAGCAAAACGAAAAATCTATTCCACACGCTTGGTAAAGAGACAGTTGCCGATATCGGTATGGTCCTATCGGGCGACCAGGCAAATCGATGCCGTTTAACTGCTCGCACGTGCATCCGCGGTAATCCTCGGTGACCAGTATTCGCGGTACCATAAAAATATGACCCAACACACGCGCCGCTTCGTCGAATGCTTGAGGGTCTGCGCCGGCAGCTGCCCCCCCAGGCTTTAGCTGTGTCTCTATCGCCGTGCTTGATGGCGGTAAAGATGTTGCCATGTTCCATTCCGGCTCCATTGCCCTGAGCATCAAGGATTTGGGTACCCACAAAAGGGTAGTATGAAGCATCTACGGCATCCATGATCTCTTGGGTTTCAAGCGTTTCAGCAAGCCATTTGTTCCAGGCGCTACGATCTGTGCCAAGGGGTACAATGCGAAAGCCCTGGATTCTGCCTGAAAGCACACCGCGCTCCGACACAAGTGTCGTGGCTCGTCCGCCGGCAACTGCGAGTTCAATCGTGCGCATTTCTATAGTACGGGTGCGTTCAGGGCCGTTGGTAACCACGATCTCTCGGGCGCGAAGGGGTGCCAGCGCTTCGGCTAGGGCGGGGCAGGGGTTACCCTCCTCGTCGACTAGGCCATGCGGTTGAAATCTTTTTATCATCTTGCGGCGCCATTCCTCGCGATCGGGCCGTTCCTCCGCGATCCGGGACAGGTTCATGGTGTAAATATTGCAGGCGAACATTGCCGGATCGAAGCCGCCCAAAAGAACGAAAATGTCTTCAGGGGAGAATACAAATTCATCGATAGGTATATCTTTTGGCTTTCGTTTATTAAAGAACACTGCCGCGCGCCTCCATTTTGCAACGGCCCTTTGTTCTATGAGTTCACCGACATATTCCCATGGGATATCTTGGTTACTATCAGGTAATACGGGCAAGAAATAACCTTAGAGCCGTTTCAGCTGTATTGGAACTGTATGGGCTTGAGACTAGTCCAAGGAAGCCTGCACTACAGCACGAAAAGCAATGAAGTAACATCTATTTTACGTAGTTACCTGCGAAAACGTTGGAGTTAAGCGAAATGGTATGCGTGAGCATTTGAGTTCGGTTTAATTGTCTGTATGCTTGCTGGCATTGGATTTGAAAACCAAAATTGCTTTTGCAGCTGCAGTAACTGACATAGTTACCAGTTCAAATCCCTGTTGTAGCATTTCGTTTGACTTGTCTTCTATTTTTTCTGCCATATTGTTTGCTTTAGGCGAATATTCGATAACGACTGCTTTATACATTCCCCGTGCCCCCTCTACTTGTTTTTATTTAATTGTAGTGGGCGTAGGCTTTCAAAAGTTTTCCGGAATCTTAAATATTGTCGGTGACTAGCGCGTAGATCATGTCCCAAGTAATGATCTTGCGAATAGCCCCGCAGGCGCGCCTATAATCCCCTGATTTTGCTGCAGCCTCGTAAGCTTTTTTGACGGTGAGTTCATCTATCCCTACCGCTTCAGCTATCCAGAGCAGCGATGCTGCATTCATGAGGCTGTTGTAGCATTTTCGCGCGCTTTTGTTCGGGTTATTCCTTGAATAGGAGCCAGAGCCTTTGGTTTCGTTGCTGCGAAACCATATGACCATGTGCTCCTTTTCGGTGTTACCTGTTTTTTCTGGTGAGTCATGGACTTCACTAATATATCTATCCGAATAGGGATAGTGCTCTTTTTTCGTTGCAAGAATATCCGCGAACTTACGGCATTGTAGGTCGTTATCTGCAATCATCTGAACCACTTAACTTTTAGGTCTTTGTGCTAATTGACAGAGCATCCTTTGTTGTTCGTCTAGGCATATCTATTGTGCATACCTAAAACGCTCGTGGCGCTATTTGCCTGACTTCCAAGTATAAAGTGCCATACCTGCAGAGGCTATAAATGCAACACGATTGACGGCAATCAGCGGCAGTGTTTCGTCTCCTGTTTGCTCGCATTGTGTCGCGTGCAATGACTAGCTTACAATATCTAAGAACAGCTTGTTGTACTCATCCCAAGGGATCTTCTCTACTCAGGGTAGGGCATTGATTTGATTCCCTCATGAGTCGAAGAGTCCTCTGAATGTCCCATCCGCTGATATCAAGCACATTGTCGAGCTTCCATTCGATGACATCCCTAGGATCATCGAGGCGCAGGTTCGGTTTTAATTCTGTTTGGCGTATTTCGTTGCACTAAGACCCATTACTAAAGAAGCTGCGGTCAGCAGAACCAGCCCGGCGATAAGAGGTGCACCCAGTTGCAACACGAACAGAGACATGATGGTGTTCACGCAACCGTGAAGCACACAGCACCACATCACTGATCCATTGCGCCGGCGCAGCCCGGCGAGCCAAAATGAAAGCAATATCGCTTGAACAACGAACAGCGGAAACGGAAAACCGATGTGTGAATCGCCTGGCGTAAACCACAGCGGTAGGTGCCAAAGGCCCCAGATAAGGCCAACAGCAAGTGTTGCCACCGGATAAGGCAGGCGCCGTTCAAATTCGGGCTGCAGTATGCCACGCCAACCAAGTTCTTCGCTCATACCGCCGCTCACGGTGATGCCGGCTATTAGCACAACTGGCACCGATGCCAAGGAAATTGCAGGGTTGAGCCCTGCTGAGGTAAGTCCGAACACCGCCAGGATGCCCAAAATGAGGGCAACAAGCCACCCGACAGACCGAATAGAACCATCGAACAAAAAGGAACGAAGACCGTCCAAGGTGCGTATAGCGGGGCAGACTGCAAAGGCAGCAAGCGTAGGCCCGAAGCCGCCTACGAAAAAGAGCACCTGTGACACAGTGTTGGTCACATCGGCTGCACCACTTGTTGCCAGTGCTGCACGAACGCCCCAGCAAATCCATGTGATTCCAAAGGCAATCAGGGTAAATCGACCAATCGAAATAATGTCTTCACGTGCATCCCCCAAGGTCAAACCACCTCCACGTTTTTGTGCCTATTGTACTGGAATAACATGGGGCTAGTGGGATGCAAGGTGGGGCTCGTCGCGCTCTACATGTCGGGGTTGACACTCGCGGTGGATATTCCCGTGCGTTTCAGTATCTTTTGAACGTATGTGGGGTAATTGGATTTTAGAAGCGTTCTTTATGCACCTTTGCTTTGAGGCTTTCATCGAGTGGGCGGTATGAGGGGATGCTTTCGGGCATGCCCAGCGACAGGATGGCTTCCAGTTGGTAGGGCGCAGGGATGTTAAGCAGGTCGGCAACGAAGTCTTGCGTGGAGCGGCCATCGGCGGCAGTGCGCATGCGGCCCTGAATCCAACAGCTGGCAACTCCGCTGGCAGAAGCTTCCAAGTGCATGTTCGCCATGATGATGGAACAGTCTTCGATCCAGGTGTCTGACGTGCTCGGGTCGGCCACAACCACAATGGCGGCATCGGCGCCGGTGAGCATGCTGGATCCATGGTCACGGCAGTTTGCTAGTGAGTTAAGCGTTGTGTGATCGCGTACGACGATAAGCTCCCAAGGTCGTAGTTTCATACCTGATGCAGAGCGAAGACCTGCCTCGATGATGCGTTCAAGAAGTTTCTCAGGTACCGGATTACCTGAATACGCGCGCACGCTTTTGCGGCGGCTCATCGCGGCGAGCACATCGACGCCTCCTTGCGGTGCAAACTCGTCTTTTTCGGGTACGATTTCAATCCAACAGCCGTCCGGATCCTCAATAAAGTGCAGTCCCATGGCCTCGTTTATAAAACAGACGCATCCCATCTCCTTGTGCTTGGCAAGGGCAAGGGGGTAATCGGGCACCGTGAAGCAGATATGCGAGTCACGTCCACCGTTGTCGTAGGGCTCTATACGTCCGCGGTTCCATGTGAGTTCGATCTGAAAACCCGCAGCCTCGTCTCCGATGAATACGTTTGTCCACGAGCCGTCTTCGGGCCCCATGCGGCGAATCTCTGTCAATCCGAGTGCTTCTTTGTAGAACGCAAGTGATTTCTCTAAATCAAGCACATGCAGGCAGCGATGAACGGCTTTGCTGGTCATGATAGCTCCTTTGTGTTTCGGTCGTAGTCTCGTAATAGGATGATACTATCACTTGTGACATCCGCCTATCTTTGGCCTCTGTCTATCCGCTCGTCCTGTCCCATCTGCGTACCCGCGCGATGCTGATTTTTCCTGGGTGCTCTGATAGGCTACAGGTAGTACATCTAAACGAGCATCAATCGGCGGCGGCAAGGAGTTGGCATGGATACCACAAAGTTCAATATCTCGCACGAGGAGCTTGAGCGCATAGGTGCACTCAGTGGAATCGATGTTTCGTTTACCACGGATAATGAACGCTCCGAAGACAAGACCTGTGCCGATGATGTTCGCCAGCTGCTTGAAGAGCTTGGCAAGGCTGCGTTTTCGAATGACGGGGATGTGTTCGCGCGCTTCGTCGCTGATAATCGCGCGCGCATTCACGAACTTGC
Organism: uncultured Coriobacteriaceae bacterium; assembly: GCA_900539675.1. Lineage (GTDB taxonomy): Bacteria > Actinomycetota > Coriobacteriia > Coriobacteriales > Eggerthellaceae > Anaerotardibacter. The sequence goes on from UQDJ01000012.1 coordinate 38,563, forward strand.
CCTGTACAGCAACGAGGTGGCAGAGCTGGTTGTTCTGGGTTACAAATTTGGCATCAGCGCCGGCAATGCAGGCTGCATGAATGACCTGGGCGCTCTGTACTACCTCGGCGACCTTGTTGAGCAGGATTACGCCAAAGCGGCAGAGCTTTACGAGATGGCTATGGACCATGGTTGCTATCAGTCCATTATCAACCTGGGCTACATCTACGAGTATGGGCGAACTGGAAAACGCGATCTTGAGCGTGCGTATCGCTACTATGCCCTTGCCGCCGCGCTGGCCCCATCCAGCGAAGCTGTCTATAAGATGGGGGATATGTACAGCCGCGGCATCTTGGGCAAGCAAGATCTATCCAAGGCGATGGCGCTCTGGGAGCGCAGTTTCGAGCTTGCCGACGGCATCGTCGAGCTAGCACAGCCCGCGGTGCGCATCGCCAAGCTCCTTATTGATCCTGAAGCCCAGAAACAGGGAATCGATCAGAATCCCTTGCGTGCACTCTATCTTTTCCAACAGGCTGAGATTGGGCTTAGGATAGATATCCAGAAAAACGGGATGACATACTATCAAAAGCGTCTTGAAGAAGCTATTGCAGGGCAAGAAACTGCCCGTGCGCTCGTTGAGGAGAAGCTGATAGTATAACGGTTCAGCTCTTAGGTGCGACGGCGCGTGCAGGTGCCGGCGCTTGACGGTGCACGCAGTTTCGGTGTTACGGTGCGTGAAGGGGCCGGCGTGACAGCGAATTCAGCTCTCCGGTGCGCCGACCCCTTTTATTCTCGTCGTTAGCGCCTTGCGCGGTTTCTTGCAACAGCTGCTGCTGTCACCGCTGCTATTGCTGCGACGGTTGCGATAATGCCTGCTACGATAGCTGCCATACCTTTTTCATCGCCGGTCTTGGCCAGGACGCTCTTGTCGGAATCTCCCGTGCCACTATCCAGGCCGCTCTTGTCAGAATCTCCCTCATCAGCAGCAGGTGCAGCCTTGGCGACGTTCGGGGTGAGCGTCGAAGCGCCCAGGACCTTGATCATCTGCTCCGCCTTGGCGGCATCGCCAGTCTCCCACTCGGGGGCTGCTCCCGCCACTTCCCACTTGACGAAGTTGTATCCGTCATTTGGCTGTGCGCCAAGCTGGATTTCCGCTCCATAGAGCACGTGCTCTAAGATGCTAACCTGATCGCCGGTAGAGGGCTGCACCATCCAGGCCCGCACATTGTCCGCCTGTTTCACCTCAACGGTGTAGAAGTCCATGGTGAACAGTGACGGTCCCTGGTCAATCACCTCGATCACAGCGGCCCCTGCGGTTTCGTATCCCGATCCAAAATTAAGTGTGTAGGTACCTTCGGGAAGATCATTGGGGAAGCGGTAGTAGCCCACATGGCTTCCGTCCAGCCACTCCTCAGCGGCGTAGGCGGTGCCGTCTGCCGCGATGGCCTTCACGTTTTCGAGGCCAGTAGCGCCTGCGCCGTTGTCGTTTACAAGAAGCAAGCTGTTTTCGGTTCCGATGACCACGCGTGGCGATGCACCCACAATCCCGAAGCTATCGTCTATGGAGACCTTTCCCTCTGCGTAGGTCCAAATAGACAGGAAGCTGCCGGCGTCAGAACGTTCGGCATAGCTCAGCATACCGCCTTCGGTGGCGCCGATGTTGACGTCATCGAGGATGACGTGGTTACCTTGGAAGTCCTCGGCCTGGGAGGCGAACTGTATGGCAGCGTCGGTGCCCTCGATGGTGATGGAGGGCGTTCCCTTCAAGATGAGGTTTCCGGCGATGGAACCTGGTTTGGTAACGTTGAGGTTGATGCCTTTGGTGCTATCCGCGGAGTCTCCCAGTGCAGTGACGCTGGAGCTGTCGATGGTCAGATCGCCGTCGGTGACAGTGATGGCGGTGTCCCAGGTGCCAACGCCCTCAGCGCGGAGGGTAGATCCTTGGACAAGCATGTTGCCGACAACTTCGATGACGTGTCCGGAGCTGCTCGCGCTTACGGTGGAGTTGTCGGTGATCTCAAGACCCTTCATCGCAAGGATGCCGGTCGAAGTGTCAGAATCGATGGTTATTTTGGAGTCGGCGATGGATGCGGTGTCCCACATCTTCATGCCGGAGCCGCTGACTTTGACCTCAGTTCCGGAGATGACCACGTCTCCGGTGAAGCTCGCCGCATGGGTGTTCGCCAGCCCGCTCTGCTCGGTTCCCAGGTTCACCAGGGCGGCATCGGTGATATTGGTGGAGCCAGCGACCACAAGGCCGTTCGAGCCACCGGTGGTGGCAACGGTCGCATTGCCGGTGATGACCAGGTTACCGTTGACGAACGTACCGAACAAGCCTTCTGCCAAGGTGGAGATATTGAGCTCGACGCCGTTTTCGATATTAAGATCACCCTCGCAGTAGAGGCCGGCGTTGTCGTTGCCCGTGGCGCTGATCGAGGCGCTGGAGGAGGCATCACCGGTGATCGTGAGGTCGCCCTCGCAGTAAATAGCCGCGTTTATGTCCGTCGAGCTTTGAGAATCCACGCTGCAGACGACGGTATTTTCGCCCTGCAGGTGAATGGTGGCCCCGTCAGGAACCACGATCGCCGCATCGGCTCCCTGCATGTCGGATACCTGGATGTCAGCGTCCTTGAGCGTGAGTGTGCCTGCCGATCCGGCGGGATCCCACTTCCACCCATCGCCCTGGTTGGGGGACGAGGGATCGGATATTACGATCGGGTCGGTGACTGTCGCGGCTAAGGCAGGTGGGGCCGTTAGGGCAAGCCCGAAGACGGCCAGCACGCTGGCCAGAGCCCCGGCAGCCAGCAGCGAGATCCAGTTTCCGTATGATTTTGAAACACTCGTGCGTTTCATCGCGCACCTCCAAGGTAGAGCAGGCTCGCAGCGCATTGGCTGTGCTGCGAGCTACAGACCTAAATTCATAAGCAGGGCAGGAATACCTTCGTGCTCTGCTCGTATGAATTTTATTATTGGCGCGACGGCACCTGCCCACCCGAATACAAGGGAAAAAGGATGGGGCTTTAGTGGTACGTACGTTGTGGTTTTGGAGGGGATGTGCGGGTAGGGCCGGTGCTATGTGCGGGTAGGGCCGGGGCTGTGCGCGGGTAGTGCCGGGGCCGCGATGCCGGGGTTATCTCAGCATGAATTTCCCAAGCTCCTGGCGCTTGCTGATTCCAAGCTTTCGAAACGCTGCGGCGAGAAAGCCCTTGACGGTGTTAGCAGAGATATCGAGGTGTTTGCCTATCTCTTGGTTTGTCCACCCACGGGCGGCCAGCATGGCGACCGAGAACTCTGTGGTGGTGAGGCTGCCCGTCACGACGCCCTCGGTGGCGGGGTTGTGCACACGTCTCCAACCGTCGGAGAAGCGGTAGGTGATATCGATGATTCGCTTGAAGTCTTCGGGCCAGTCCTTCTTGATCGTAGACTCAAGCATTCCGCCCAGCAAGCCATGGTGCTCCCCGAAGGCTTCAATCAGGCCGTCGGGGCGGGCAAGTTCCCATGCGGCGAGCAGGTGTTCGCGAGCCTCTTCGGTGCGCCTCAGGCTCATGCAGTCCATCACAGCGACCATCCTCAGGTATATCTCTGGGATGGGGTACGTCTCGTGGTAGATCAGGAGGGCCGCCTCCGCAATCCCTAAGCTCCTCGCGTAGTCGCCCTCGAGGTATACCTGATGGGAGCGCACGTAGAGTGCAAAGATCCGCAACCCTGGCGGGAGCAGCGAGAGCAGGTCGTCTTCCAATGGCACGTCATCGGGCAGTGGAAGATGCAGCAGTATTGAAGATGTGTATCCCATGAAAGCCATCGCCGCACGGTTATGCGCACTGGATGTGCTCTGGCTCTCCTTAAGGGCGCTGCGGAGTTCAGAGATGGCGAACCCGGCGCTGCTGATCTTTCCGAGCGAAAGGTTCGCGTAACCGTAGATTAGACATGCGGAGAGCTTTACGGCAAGGTCCGGGTGGTCGAGCAGTTTCACGGTGATGTCGGCGGCGCCATCGGCATCGCCGCTGAAGTAGCGGAACTCCGCCTGGGCTATGAGACGCATGCCCGGGTCCTCAAAACTGTCTATCACGTCTTTACATTTACCGGGGGTAAACGGGGTGTTCATCAGGGGCATCAGTCTGGAGAAGATAAGGGTCTCGTCAATAGGGGTATCGGCATCGGCTGGCAGGGCTTTCGCGTTGCGCTTGCGAAGATTCGACGGCCTTTCGGAGTCTGCCGGGATTGCCCACGAACCGCCGATCTTCTTCGCGCCTGCTATCCTGCCCTCGGAGCACAGACGCTGCACGAGCCTCTCGGAGATCTCCCATTTTCTCGCCGTCTCTCGAACGCTGCGAAAGTCCATCACATTAGCTCCATTCTGTCTTTCTGCACTCTGAATTGTATTCGTTCACATAAGCAAACGAAAGCTCGCAGCGCGTGTGAACGCTCGAGAGCGCCAGCCGTGGCGTCGGCGATCGCGAGGGCGGCCGATGCGGACGGCGCTGTCCTCGATTGACCGGAAGTCGGCGGGGCGGCCCCGACCAGCGGATCCACCTAATAAAAAATGCCGGGGGACAACCCCCGGCTCCTGGAAGCCCTTCCTTTCGGAAAGGCCACAAACATCTTCTCAGTAAGAATTAATCAAGGTCGTGTAAACAGCTTACAGCATTTGACAAACCGCTCACACATCTGTGTCTTTGACAAACCGCTCACACATCTGTGTCACTTTCCATTCAAAACGATGCGTGCATAGTCTTGGCTTTGGTGGAAAAGGTGGGCGATGACGACGTCGTTTCCCTCTTTGAAGTAGAGGACAATGTAGCTTTTCACTAGGATGGTGTGGTAGCCGAGCCGTGCGAGCGGCTCGAACCGCGAGAGCCTATGCTCTAGTGATTCGTCTCTCAAGCGCTCGATGACGTTTTTCCATTCGTCTAAAAACGCCGACGCAGTGTTGGGTTCGAAGCCGAGCAGGTACTCGACTGTGCGCTCGAGCTCGCCAAGAGCGGTTGGCTGTATCCTTACCTCACAGGCCATACTTATCCCTCAAGGCCTCGGTTGCCTCGAAGGCGTCGACGCTCTTGC
>UQDJ01000013.1 GCA_900539675.1 uncultured Coriobacteriaceae bacterium
TGATACGATTTTTGTCCCAAAATGAAAAAGCGTATTATTTCTGCCTAGGGAATATATAAGGGGAAACATCGCAGGGAGATTTACACATGGCAGAAGCATCCATCACGCAGCCAAAGACCATAAACACCGAAAAAGGAAACCGCCATTATAGCTATCTTTTAATGATGGCGCACCTATGCGATGACTTGAATCAGGGCGCCCTAGTTGCCGTTATTCCCTTTTTGGTACTTCACGGTGGTTATTCCTATACTGAAGTTACCGCCCTCATTTTGGCATCCAATGCTGCATCGGCTATCATTCAGCCCCTGTTTGGTTGGTTGGGTGACAAAAAAGCACGCCCCTGGCTCATGGCATGCGGCATCATGCTTGCTGGTTTGGGTATGGCAGGCGTTGGAGTGTTACCCACCTACCCGCTTATTATGCTCTCAGCAATGGTAAGCGGCATTGGCGTTGCCATGTTTCATCCTGAAGGTGGCCGCTTGGCAAACTTGGTCGCTGGCAAACAAAAAGGCACCGGCATGAGTATTTTTGCCGTCGGCGGCAAGTTGGGCTTCACGGTGGGTCCCATAGTCACTTCTCTTGCTATTACCTGCTGTGGACTATCGGGAACACTGATCTTTATTGTGCCCGCTGCACTGTGCGCCATCGCCTTACTTTCCCAAAACCGTAAGTTCTTAGCCTATGGCAGTGCCGCCAGCAAAGCTGCTGCCGATCATTCCATCAAAGACAATTGGAAAGGCTTTGGCATAGTTATCGGTGCCATTTCATGCCGCTCAGTCATGTATTACGCCCTGATGTCACTGATTCCTTTATTCTTGGTTACCAGCCTTGGCCAGCCTGAAAGCTTCGCTTCATCCACCATTTCGGTCTTTGCGCTCGTCTGCGCCCTGGCAACTATTGCCTCTGGTTGGGCTGGGCAGAAACTGGGGACCAAGCGACTCATTGTGGTTTCTTATCTCTGCGTTGCAGCACTCGTAATTGTGTTCGCCTTTAACAGTCTGCTCATAGTGGCGCTCGTTATTGTGGCTCTACTGGCGCTCACGTGTGACATCTCCTATCCATCGGCAGTTGCCTTAGGGCAAAGCTTTGTGCCCAATCATCTTGGTATGGCATCGGGCTTATCGTTTGGTGTCGCTATCTGCATTGGTGGCTTATTGCAGCCCGCTTTTGGCTTTTTAGGCGATACGGTAGGCTTACAAATTGCCATATTGGCAATCGCCGTGGTTGCCCTTATTGGCATCGTCTTCGGCGTTCTGATACCAAAGAATCGCCCGATTCGCTAGATTCGCTAGATTCGCTCAAACGTGGCACCACACCTATAAAACTAGAGCAAATAACTACCCTGGAGAATGGAACTACCCTAGAGCATATAACTACCCGTACGCGGACTTGCATGAACTACGTTGGCATGTGATGCAGCAGAGCTGCCAGTGTTTGACGTCCCGCCTGACGTAGACCCTGAGCCCGAACCAGATTGACCACCGGAATCAGATCCTGAAGATGATCCACCCGTTGTACCAGAAGATCCGCCGCTCTCCGAACCGCCTTGCGTACCACTGCTGCTTGAATGATCAGGATTGCTAGGTTTACTGCCTGACGAACCCGAGTTGCTGCTCTCATTGCCGGTTTGATCAGAGCTATCCGTACTGCTCTGATTGTTGGTATCGGTATTGGTTTGGCCCTGGTTTTGTTGATCGTTAGCTGTCGTAGAAGAGCTGTTGTCTGTGTTGGTAGTAGCCTGCTGCTTGTTGGTATTAGCCTGATCGTGGGTGTCTTGCGGCGTGAACGTGATTGCCGGCACAAATGATTCGGGCTTTTCGCCAATGCCCTCGCCAGCTGTCGCCAGCGAAATGATGCCAGATGACACAACAATTGCCAACAACGCTGAAACTACCGAAACGATGAGCACGCGCTTTTCAATGCGGGCCTTACGATTACGACGTTCATGGGCACGCTGCAGGGCAGGATCTACCGACATCTGGGACGTGGATTCCCGCAGTTGGGCCACATAGTCAATATCCTGCGAGTAGAGTTGCTCGGTCTTACCATGATGAGCCGATGACGATGACACAGGCATTGTCTTAGTAGCAAAATTATCAGGGGCTGCTGGCATCTTCTGAGTTGCTGGCATCTTCTGAGTAGCACCGTACTCACCTGCCTTTGGCATAACCGTGGTGGCAGCCAGTAAGTCCTGCGCCGACTTTGTGCTGTCCAATGCAGACGGCATGCCAAACTGAGCTGTCGCCTGATCGGCGTTAGCATCATGCACAGATTCATGTATCACACTGCCTTGCTGTATAGCAGCGGCATACGTAGATGAAGTTTCGTTGACAGTTTCCCTGAACGCCTCGGTTTTCGACTCACTTGAGAAACTTAAACTATCAGGTGTTACATCGCGAATTTTGTCTGCAGAGGCAGACAACACCTTTTTATAGATCTGCGACGTAACGGCCGAGGTAATAGAGCCAACGACAACACCGATGAGTGAGCCCGCCCAACCAATGGTGGACGAAAGCAAAAAGACGGTTGCTGCCGCTAGGGCACCAGCAAGAACCTGCGCGATGGAAAGATCGTCGAACAGATCCCGTAGCTTTTGGCCTTTGGTTTTAGAGTGAGAAGATGACGTGTTGTTGTGCGAATGTTGATTATCTGTCACGGCGCACCTCTCTTTCCTCTTTCAACCTACCAAGCCCAGGCTCCTGTCAAAAGTACAGGGGTAAGTTTTCACGCTATTTCGATACGTCCGTTACAGAAACGGTACAGAACTTTCACTAAAGTTTAATAAACCAGCTCTTTCTTAGATACGATATGTTCTATATATGGTACATGGTTATTGCATTATCACTTTTGCAGGTCACACCATACCTATCGTTAGCTTTTCCATCAGCTCAAATAATGCAGCGCCCTGGTCAAGCAAACTTGTATTATGCAAGCATTACCGCAGCTACCGTCATGGCAGCTACACCCACAATAACTGAAATCACATTGGCAAAGCCAGCTAAGCCAACATCCCCCTTTGCCCACATCGTGAATACGGGGCCCAACGCTCCAATGGGTGACCACAAAATCGCGATGATGATAATACGGATGCTCATATCAAGCGGCAAAGGCATGAAGAAAATGGCCACGCTCATGAGAGCCGACAGACCAAAGCGCAACCCCAAAAGACGAACCAACTGTCCCATCTTTGTCTTATCGATGGAAAAGTTCACCATCATACCTAACATCAACATGGCCAAAAAGGCATTCGCATTAGATACCGGCTCCACCAGTGTTACCAAGAAACTTGGCACCTGCAAATGCAGGATGGCCAGAATGATAAAGATAATATACAGATCGAACGGCACCGACGAAAACAGGCGCTTCAATGCCAGCTTGACGCGCTCAGAATGCGTAGCACCCTTGTTTAAAATGGCACTTGAGAAGGCATACACACCGCCGCTCATCATAAGGGCATTGCCAGCATCAAAGAGGCATACATACAGTACCGAACCTGCGGGAAACACCATCTGTGCAAAGGGAAGAACAAACGAGCCAATATTGAAGCCCGAAATGTTCATCATCATGAATACTCGGCGCGTATATTCTTCATTGCGCACAATAACGGTACCAATAAGCCACGGAATAAACGTCGTTGCAAGACCAAGTCCCGCCAAAATAAGCAACCACAAGTCAAACTGCGCCAACGCAAACGCATGAAAAATAGCGCATGGAATCGTAATATTGAAGACGATTTTAGAAAGCATGTCGGTGAAACCGCGGGGTACCTTGATGATGTGGGCAATGACAAAACCCAGCACAATAACCAGCACCAGCGACGTAACCGTAAGCAATGCATCTGCCATAGATCAATTCCCCATAATCTCATCCTTGCTCAAAGGTAGCGAGTTAGCAGTTTTCAGCAACCTTGAGGCATTGTGATTAATGGCATGCAAAAGCGATTCCTCCGTTTGCTTTCGCACGCTTGCCAGCATATGCAAGGTATTCTCCAATTCCTCTTCTACCTGGGAATATGAACACTCCACGCAGGGATGATTCAACTCCGGATCACGCACAAAGGGCGCATCGGTTTCCAGAAGAAGGCGGCTTTGCGGAATAACTTTTGCATATTCGCGGCCTTTACCACCAGAAAGCATACGCTCGCTGACGGAAAAATAACAGTCCTCATCGATTGCAAGATGCAATTGATCGAACGACCCTGAAAACCAGTGAAAGACACAGATACACGATTCCAAACATCCCGCGCTACTCAAGATTGAAAAGGCGTCATCGAAAGCATGCACACAATGAATTGACAGGACTCGCGGCACAGAGGTTTCTCGCGAAAGATGAGCGCAGGATCTGGCTATGTGGTCAAATGCTTCTACCTGAGCCTGCTTGGTGGCAGCGCGCCGCCGGGAAAAGTCCAATCCCACTTCTCCGACAAAGCATGTCTCAGACAAATGCCTGTCGAATTCAGCAAGCTGCAAGGCACGCTGCTGACTGTCGGATGCGACCCACCAAGGATGAAGCCCAAGCCCAGCAACTGAAGTCAAAGCTGTATCGGCCGCTTTTCGGTCACATAGTTTCTGGGTCGTGACCCTATCGGCGGCTTTTTGATCGCAACCCTCCTGGATCGTGGCAGTATCGGCCGCTTTTCGGTCATATAGTTTCTGGGTCGTGGCCCTATCGAAAACCTTACCTGCAGCAGTAGCGCACATGCTAAAGCACGCAGTCCCCCTTCCCTTAATGATGTCCGCCCGACTAAGAGCCGCTGTACCTGCGACATATTCATCCGGCGTCACACTGACAGCAAACACTCCAGAGTTCGCTTTGGCAGTCTGGCGGATAAAGGCAGCAGGGTCAGTCATAAAGAATACGTGGCAATGAGCATCAAAGAAGCCCTGCTTATTCATCTTTCTCTCAACCATACGTTCCCCCAGTTGACCGCCCGTATACGCTTACCCAATTACGCCGCCACCCACTTGACCGATTTGCTACGCTTAGCGTACGGACAAAGGTAATTCAGGAGGCATCATGTCCCTCAAACATTTAGACCAGTATAACAACGGCAACATGGAAGAACTGTTCCCTCATATCTATCGCGTACCCGTGCCTCTACCCGATAATCCGCTTGAATTCTTGAATTCCTACTTCATTCTAAGCGACGACAAAACCACCATTGTAGACGTGGGCTTTAATCATCCCGACTGCGAAAAAGCCCTCAATGACGCGCTTCACGCTCTGGGGCGCGACTGGGAATCTGTCGAAATTGTACTTACCCACTCCCACCCTGATCACACGGGAAATCTTGATCGTATTTGGCGCCGTTGGATGCGTATCTATGCAAATATGCACTCTTTTCAGGAAGTTAAAAACCTGATGAACATTCAGTCCACGGTTTTTAATCCATTGGTAGGTCATCTGTTAAAGCCCGACACGTACTATGGTGCCAGCGCACAGACCCGCGATGCCAGCACCTATCAGGTTTCAGCTGAACTGTTACCACTTAAAAATCAACCCGACTTGTTCTATCTTGCAGATGGCGACATCTATCGATGCGGATCATATCGCTTTGAAGTTATTGCAACACCTGGCCATGATGACTGGCACATCTGCCTGTACGAGCCCACCATTAAAGCTTTGATTGCAGGCGATCATGTACTTGAGCGCATCACGCCCAGCATTATGAGCTGGATCAATTCATATGATGCGTTAAGAGAATTTCTTTCCAGTCTTGATAAAGTCCGCAATTTAGACGTTGACCTTATTCTGCCAGGTCACGGAAAGCCGTTCGGCGGATTAGCTCAGCGCGTTGACTACCTCAAACAGTTCCATGCCAACCGTCTTGAGGAACTCTATCAACTGGTTTCTAATGGGCACGCTAGCCTGATTGATATCGCCCGCAACGCCAGCTGGAAACACCCCAATTGGGATAACTGGACTATTGATCAGAAATTCTATTCGCTGGGCGAAACCCTGGCTCATCTCATTTATCTGGTGAACAGCGGGCGCGTCACCATGACCTTATGCGAAAACCGCCGTCGCTTTTTTGTGGCAGAACAGTGGGATGTACAACCAGCACAACCAAAAAAACAACACGAAGTAGAACACAGCTGGCTCAGTGAAGAAAGACAAACACCTGCTGTGCTTGTCAACACACATAAGCAAGCATGAGTATGTCATGCTTGGCATAATCAAGTATGAAGTATGTCATACCTGGCATACGCGATTAGAAGGCATTAGAAGGCACGTCAAACAATGACGTGCCTTCTTTAAAATAACACCCAAACAAAGATCAACGAGTGCTATATATCACAGGCTACTTGGTGGGCACCACGATCGTGGGAATTTCCAAGCGCGCCATAACGCCAAACATAACCGATCCAAACAGTGCCCTCGAAACACGCGAGCGGGTATGGCTTCCCAGCAACAATGCTCGCTTATTTTTTGCGCATTGCATAACCACCGGTGTAGGCGCGCTACCTTCAACGGCGCGCCCCGTTACCTCTAAATCAGGATATTTTTCCTTGATCTGGGCCACAAAGGAATCCAACTTGCGCTGAAATTGCGCCCCAACAGGTTCCAAACCACCACCCATCTTTTCAGCCGAAACCGAAAGGATGGAAGGAATACCCCATGCAGAAATGAGCTCGAGCGGTTCATCGAGCGACAAGGCTAAATGAACGCCCATAACAACCGCATCGCCCGTTGTGTCATCGGGACCTACTGCAACTACAATGCCGTGGGCGTCTTCGCCTAAAAACCAGTCAGATGGTACTACCGCCGTAGGCTTACGCGAACCAGAAGCAATGCGCAAACCCTTCGCACCAAACACCTTTTCCCCAACAGTGACATTGTGATGAGAGCCCACTACCAACAGATCATAGTGTTCTGCCTCGCGCAGAAGAGACTCCACGATATCGCCTTTGCAAGATTGAGTCTCAACCTGCATATCAGGATATTGTTCCTGCACCTTCTGCTTGGCTTGTTCAAGCACGGATTCCACAGCCGTCTCCAGAGCACCCTCATCGGCCACTAACCTGTCCGAACCTGGGTCGATAACCGCCAGAAGGGTAACTTTTGCCTTTTCACGATGAGCCACCGTACATGCCCAATTCAGCGCACGCTGTGCACGATCGCTGCCATCAAATCCAACCAAAATCGTATCCATGGTTTGCATAGCCTCTCTTTATTAGTGAAACGTCGCTAGTGGAACATCGGAATCATGAGCCACAGGGCAAACAGCACTACCACCACACAGGCAGCAAAGCAAGCAACTGACGCAACGCGCGTTCCCAGATAGCTTTGGCCTGCGTTTTCAGCAGCGGCACTTCGAGCCCATAGACGCAAACCGGATGCATACATGGTGCCAATAAGAGAAGCGATGAATACCGCAACGAACAATACGAGAAAGAAATTGAAAACCTCTTGCACTATAATCCCCTCTCTTAAGCGGTCGCTGTTGCCGTCGACTTGGAATCAAGATTGAGCTTGACTTCCGTACCCTCATTAACGTTAAGAGCGTTAACAGGATTACGACGAGACAGACGGAAGATAATCAGCGCGATAACAGCTGCTGCAATAACCACGGCTATGGTGCCCCAAATATTGATCTTGGCAACCGCACACGCAGCCGCTCCCATAATACCTGCAGCCGGGAATGTTACCAGCCATGCAATCAGCATACGCCCTGCAACTGCCCAGTTAACTTTGTTGCCCTTCTTGCCCAAACCCGTACCGATAATGGAGCCAGAGCAAACCTGAGTGGTGGAAAGAGCAAAGCCCAAGTGAGAAGAAGCCAAAATCGTCGTTGCCGAAGCAGCTTCTGCAGCAAAACCTTGCGGTGTATTGATCTCGGTTAAGCCCTTACCCAGCGTGCGAATTACACGCCAACCACCCATATAGGTACCAAGTGCAATTGCCAGACCACAGATAGCAACAACCCACAATTCAGGACCAGAACCAGAAGGCTGAAAGCCAACAGCGATCAGGGTTAGCGTAATAATGCCCATGGTCTTCTGAGCATCGTTGGTGCCATGAGAAAGGGCGACCAGACATGCAGTAACCGTCTGACCATGCCTAAAGCCCGACTCGACAAACTTTTCGTCCATGTTTTTAACAACAAAGTATATAAGCCGAACCGCACAGAATGCCGCCAACCCTGCTACCACCGGCGAAATCAAAGCCGGAATTAATACTTTGTTGATGACAGCGAAGAAGTTCACGCCTTCCACGCCAGCGCCCACGATGACCGCACCCACCAAGCCACCAAACAGAGCATGTGAAGAAGAGGAGGGCAAACCCACCAGCCACGTGAGCAGATTCCACAGAATAGCACCAATCAAACCCGCCAGAATAAATTCTGGTCCAATGGTCACTTGTTGTTCATTGATGATGCCACCAGAAATAGTCTTAGCCACTTCAGTGGAAAGAAATGCACCCACCATGTTGAGCGTGCCAGCAGCGATGACAGCCACCTTTGGTTTAAGAGCGCCCGTAGCGATTGACGTTGCCATGGCGTTTGCGGTGTCGTGGAAGCCGTTCGTGAAGTCGAACGTAAGCGCCACAACTATTACAAGTCCCACAATGACAAGGGTTGCAATATCCATGCCCTTAACAGTCCCCTTTCTTGTTGCTAAACGTTTGCGCGGATCGTTTGCACGCATACAAATGGCCACGTTTCCGCAGCCTTATTTACCGTAGCAACTAAAGAGGTACGAGTTGTTAAATAGATGTAAGAAGCTTTAACACAAATGTTAAGAAGTCTCGTTGAACATCCGGATAGCACGCTTGTCCAGCACGGTATACAAAACAACAATAACCACACCTGCAGCAGCAATCATGCCCAGCAAAATGACATACGAGATAAGATATGACCCTGTTGCCTCAGTTAGGAAACCGGGCAAAAACGTGAAGATAAAACCACCGGCAGCATAGGCAATTTGGAAATTCTTAATAGTCTTTACCTGCTGACCACGAGGGGCTAGTTCAATAGACCAAATAGAAATGCCAACGGTGCCTAACGATAAACCACAGCCATACAAAATAATGCCTAGCAGCGCCAGGTTGGTATAGCCCAGCGCCGTTAAGACCAGCAAAAATGTTCCCGCAATAAACAGCGAGAAAAACAATGCAGAGCCATTGCGGGTACCAATGTGGTCAAAGATCACGCCGCAGAACATCTTGGCAAGGAGCAAGCAAAAGCCGTTGACGGACACAAACAGCGCTGCCGTTTCAGTAGAAAACCCTTCTGAAGTGAACAAGACCGCAATATAGCTTGTGCCACCAACTGAAATACATCCCACAAAGATCATGGCAATAAGTACAACCGGCACTAACTTAACGGGCATGTTACGGCTAATACGAGCGCGCCTTTTAGGCTGAGATGGATGATGGTGGATGCCTAAATGAATACCAACATGATGATTGTGGAAAAAGCCATGGTGCTCTTCGGAGGCATCATCGTTGTTGGTGCGCGAATCCTCAATACCAGCTTTACCTTCATCTTCCGCTTGAGCCTTATCCCCCGCCTTAGCAAATTTAGGATCCACATAGGGTAAAAGACCCATATCGGCAGGGCGATTGCGCAACAGCGCAAACAAAATAACGCCAAAAATCAAAGCGCATAAACCCTCAAAGAAAAATGATGTTGCCAGTGAAAACGACTGCACGATCGGAACTACCAGCGGCGGAATAACCACTGCAGCCACGCCAGAACCAACAGCTGCAACACCAGCAACAGTTGCCACATGGTCTTTAAACCAGCGACCGATCAGCATCGTGGAGGCCACCATGCCTCCTAAACCATACCCCAAACCAGTAAACACCGAACCGGCACATAGACCTATAAAGTTCGCAGTACTGACGCTATAGATCAGAAACCCTGCGCCCACGCACAGCGAAGCTCCAAAAGCCCCGCGCCGACAGTCCAATTTGTCGTAATAGCGCGCCACAAAGAACATGGCTATAAGCGATACAAACGTGCGCACCGAAATAACGATGGAGCCGCCCATATCGCCAACACCAGGCAGTTCGACTAAATAGGGCTGGTATACCGAAAATGAAGTGGAAGCTAAACCAACATTGGTGAACAGCAGCAAAAAACAGCAGCCACAAATTACTTTTTCATAATGCCTTTTAATAGCAGCAAGCATAAGTCCTCAGTACGTTCCCGACGCAGTCACATCGTGGCGATTACCGAGGACAATACACAAGCTTCAACTTGCGCACGCTCGAACCAGGCATGAGTGAGGGCGCCTATAGACTTTAACGTCCTTCACTCTACCATCTAATAGATTTTTTTACAGAGTGTAATCACAAGCGAAATACCCTTGACATATGTTTGCAACATTAGACAAGGCAATGCAGTCGATTCGTGAAAAGCACTACGAAACCACGTTCTTAGTGTTTCCCGCTACATACGATGCCACGTTATCAGCGACAATGACAGCGCGCTTATACATAGCCTCATTGGATGCGAACGCAACATGAGGAGTTACGATTGTATTTTTAGAATGCAGCAATGGATGATTCTCAGGAAACGGTGGTTCCATTTCCAATACATCAATCCCGGCACCCGCTAAACGGTCATTGTTAAGCGCATCTGCCAAAGCCTCAGAATCAACAATGGGCCCACGCGCGCAGTTGATAAGCACTGCGGAAGGCTTCATCATTGCCAGCTGATCTTTGCCAATTAAACCGGTAGTCTGCGGTGTTTGCGGCACATGCAAGCTCACCACATCGCTCGTCTTTAGCAATTCATCCAATTCGACAAATTCGACGTTGTCAACTTCCTTGCGGGTACGAGAATAGGCAACCACTTCACAACCAAATGCCTGAGCAATACGCATCACGCGCTGACCAATGGCACCAGCGCCAATAACACCAAAGCGCTTTCCCTCTAATTCTGGTCCCACCAGACCATCCTTCGTGCCCCCATGACGTGCACGATCATTGAGTACCGAAATATTGCGATATACATCCAATAACAATCCGAATACCAAATCAGCAACGGCCACCGTAGAATAGCCAGCACAATTAGAAACGACAATGCCATGTTCGCGACAATAATCCATATCCACATGGTCATAGCCCGTAAAAGCAACACACACGTATTTCAGGTTGGGGTTCTTCTCCATCACGCGTGCAGGGTAGGCAATATTGGAAACCACCACAACATCAGCATCTGCACTGCGTTCGATCAACAACTGCTCATCTTCCAAACGATCAGGATACGTGACCAATTCAACTGGCGTATCCTTAAGTGCTGCGGCAAAAAGACCACGAAGCTTCTCATCGCTAATGCCTAAGGGTTCCAGAACTGATATTTTCATGGTTCTCCTCTCTGGGCGCAGCGTCTTACCTACGCACCCGTCTGGAGAGCATAGTACGCAAGATATAAAAAATACCCAGATGCGCTTCGGCGAACGCGCCCGGGTAATGGGTTAAGCAAGATTAACTGTTTGAGTGAGGCCGCTCACCGTTCTGAACAAACCACTGTTTAAGGGTCTATATAACAGCTAGACCTGCCTGTGAATGGTCGCAAACCAACCTGTGGAAACCCAGTCACCATGCAACGATTCAGCCAACCTGTGAGAGCCCAGTCACTATGCAACCGATTTAACCCATCTGTGAAGGCTCAGCCCTGCGGTGGCCACACTCACCTGCGACTCACCTGCGACTCACCTGCGACTCACCTGCGACGATCGCGCATTAGTTGTTATTACCGAAACCGCCGCCCTGGTTATTCTGGTTATTCTGGTCATTGAGATTGCTGGGATGGCTCATGCCATATAGGCGAAATGCACGATTATTCATATACAAGATGATGATAAACAACAGACCTGTGATAAACGAACCTACCAAGATCATGACAATCGTAGCGGCCATAGACCAGCGGAAAGCGTTGCGCAGCTTTTGGGGATCTGAAACACAGCGCATAGTTTTCATGCTGGCGATAATTCCCACCACATGGCACAACACATATCCGACGCTCATGGCAATTATCAAAGCAAAACCGGTACTTGCCGTTTGACGAATCTGATCGTCAGACATATTTGAAAGATTTACCGTTGCAGGCGTGGACCCATCAAAGGCAGATGAAGACTGTCCTTGCGACTGCAATTGCTGAACAAAGCTGTTATAGATATCGGGGTTCGACATAGAAGTCGAAGAAATGCCCATCATAATGGCCAATGCGCCACCAGTAAGCACACCGAAAATGCTCAAGCACAACGTGGCAATGCTCAAGCCGCGTAACACACGAAATTCCGAACCCACCAAAGCCCCTTTCACGAGCGGTGTTGTTGCTAACTTCTATAAGCGTAACGAGCACGGTACCACGACAGAGGCAAAATGATTGTTCGTTGACAAAAAATCACTTTCGATACGCGATAAATAAACACCGAACCAGCAGAGCGACAAACACTGCCGCAGGCAGGCAGACAGACACTACCACAGGCAGGCCCTATCGCAGACCGGTACAACCACCACACAGACAGGCACAACCACAGGCAGGCCCCCATCGCAGACCGGCGCTACCACACAGACAGCCACTGCCGCAAAGCGGTATTACCTCCGTTTACGGGTACTGCGGAACATATCCCATGCCATCCATACAAACAAAATAAACGATGACACATATTCCAAGAACGAAAGCACTGGCAGACCAAATACGTGAGGCATATCCACCACGCTGATAATCAGACTGCCACTTACCAACAAGCCAGCAATAACAAAGCTCACCGCAAGACGATTCACAATCCTCGAAAGCTTGCGCAATGGCTCGTTGGAGCCCAGCATTTCCATATTCACTTTCATCTGCCCACGAGAAAGCATCTTAAATGTTTCTCCTGAATACTCTGCCGCCTTCATCAAACTATGTGCAGACGCATTCAGAGATACGGCCAACCCTTGAAGGTGCTTGGTCAGCTCCTGTTGGGGATCTTTCGAACGCATTAAATGCCCGTTGATAATGTCAACTATTTTGGCATTTTTCAGACAATCGATCAGCGATCCTTCCAAGGTAACAATGCCGCGCGAAACCGCTGTCACCGAAGCGGGCAGTACCACCTTACATTGGCGCGTGATGGCCATGATGTCGCTCAGTAAATTACCCACATCAATATCAACCACATCAGCAGAACAATAGCTCTCCAGAATATTGTCCAACTCGGAAAGAAGACGTGCATGATCGATGGATCCTAAGTCATGTTCAACCGAAAACGAGATGAGTGCATCTTTTAAATCGCTGGAGTTTTGCGCTCCCACTGCAGAAATAATCTTGCCAAAGGCCATGCGTTCGCGTTCATCCAGGCGGCCCATAATGCCCAAGTCAAGATAGATAACCTTGCCATCTTTGACAAACAGATTACCCGGATGTGGATCCGCATGGAAAAAGCCATGCTCCAAAATTTGGGTGGCGTAGTTATCCAGTACCTTTTCGCCAATTTCATCCAGATCATAGCCCAGTTCGAGCAATTTTTTCGTATCGCGAATAGAAGTACCTTCCATGTACTCCATCACCAATACCGATTCAGTGCAGTACTCCAAATAGGGCTTGGGACAGGTGATATACACCACATTTTTATTGAGCTCGGCGAATTCGCGCAGGTTAGCCGCTTCCTTCATGAAGTCGGTTTCTTCGAGGAAAGTTGCCCACAGCTCTTCGACAACATCACGCAAGTCGAGCATCTGGGTTTCTTTCACAAAGCGCTGCAGGTGACGCGCAAGAGAACGCATGACATCAATATCTTGTGCCATCGTGGCACGCACGCCCGGGCGCTGCACTTTCACGGCAACCACGTCTCCATTGATAAGCGTAGCCTTGTGCACCTGCGCCAATGAAGCACTACCCAAAGGC
Organism: uncultured Coriobacteriaceae bacterium; assembly: GCA_900539675.1. Taxonomy (GTDB): domain Bacteria; phylum Actinomycetota; class Coriobacteriia; order Coriobacteriales; family Eggerthellaceae; genus Anaerotardibacter. Next base: position 13,844 of record UQDJ01000013.1, read on the forward strand.
GTCGGGTCAATGGAGGCAAATATCTTATCGAAGCGGCTGCCATATATATCTTTGAGCACCGCAAGGGTGTCCTCGAAAGACATCGGATCGCAATCCATCTGCAAATCCGCCAGAGCGTCGCAGTACGACTGCGGCAATATTTCAGAGCGCAGCGAAAGCATCTGGCCAATTTTGATGAAGCTTGGACCCAAATCAATTAAAAAATTGCGTAGCTGATTAGGGCTTACGCCTTCATAGACATGATGCTTGCGCACCAGTTTCACGATCTGATGCAACCGGTGCATGCGTGCTTTACGACTTAAGCCAAATTTTTGATCCGGATCAACGTCATCCCGATCTTTAAAGAAATGTTTTAAGAGGGCGTTTTCGTCCATGACTTTACCGAAAGAAAGATGGTTCGTGAAATTAATCAGTGAATGAGCAGTGACGAATAAAATCCATTAGTTGGATCCGCCACGTTGCGGCTCTTCGCTTTTAGAATTGCTCTCTTTGCAGCAAGCGCCTTCATGACCAGGACCATGACCATCATGACCGCCGTGGCCCTTGCCGCAGCAACCATCCTTATGGCCTGGACCATGACCCGCACCATGACCTGGACCGTGGCCTTTACAACACTTATCACCATGCGATGACTCTTCGCTGGCAGATTCATCATCGATAATTTCAGTCTGCGAATCCATCTTAGATTCCGCCACCAAACGCACCACCATATCGGCGAACTTATCGCGCTCTTCAGGGCTCATGGTTTTCAAGGTACGCTGAAGCACATCTTCTTGAACCTTCGATGCCGTCTCGGTGGCCTTGTGCTTGAGCTCTTGGTTAATATCCTTGCCTTGCTCTACCGTGATGCTGCCCTTTTCAATAAGCGTGTCCACGACTTCTTTGGCCTTTTCACCTGTCAGTGCCAGTGCACCAACACCAGCCAAAAAGATATCCTTAAAGCCGTCCTCAAAGCTTTTCGCCATGACAACCCCTCCTTGCAAAATAATGAACTCCTGTTCGGATTATTCCTATCCCCATTATACGAGTTTGTCGTATAAAGCCCGGTAACGCCTTCTTGCCAATTAGGGTCACCAACAAACGCCATGATAGTACACCCCCACTGCATTAATCCAACACTGTGTACAATATTTGAATTCCATTCGGTTCATGTCCATTAGATGGTTTTAATTCAACACGGTGTGTAATAAACTTATCACCGCTAATAAAACCCTATGTAGATTGAGTTACCAGAGTGATCCACGCGCTTGATACCGATTTTTCGACCGAACTTCCCGCCTTTGATGAAACCCTTTTAGTGGGCATTGACGTAGGTTCGACCACCGGGAAGCTGGTGGTATACGACCCCAGCCAAAAACAAGTTTTAATGCGCCGCTATGTGCGCCATCACGCGCGTCAGGTGGAATGCGTAGCGGAGTTGTTGAGCGAAGCAAAAGCGCGCTTTTCCGAACACCCTCTACGAGGTGCACTCTGCGGTTCTGGCGGCGCTGCATTGGCAGAAGCGCTCGGGTTGCCCTATGTGCAAGAAGTGGTTGCTAATGCCCTTGCCGTGGGTGAATTCTACCCCACTGCCCGTACCGCCATTGAGCTGGGCGGTCAGGACGCCAAGATGGTGTTTTTCACTTTCAATAAAGAACAGCATCGTCTGAACGTGGCAGACATGCGTATGAACGGATCGTGTGCTGGCGGCACGGGTGCCTTTATCGACGAAATTGCCACACTGCTCAAAGTGCCTACCGAACAGTTCAATGACTTGGCCAGCAAAGGCACTGCTGTGCACACTATTTCAGGCCGCTGCGGCGTATATGCCAAAACCGATATTCAGCCCTTGCTCAACCAGGGTGTTTCAAAGGAAGAAATCGCCCTTTCTTCCTTTCATGCTATCGCCAAACAAACCATTGGCGGTTTGGCACAAGGCTTAGACATCCATCCGCCTGTTGTATTTGAGGGCGGACCTTTAACGTTTAATCCACGCTTGATTCAAGTATTTGCCGAACGCTTACACCTGCAGCGCGAAGACATCATCATTCCCGAACATCCCGAAAACATTGTCGCATTAGGCGCAGCGCTTTCTCTGTTGACGCTCTTTGAAGACACCCCGGCAGAACTTAACCTGGATCAGGCTATCGCCGTTTTAAACGAAGGCACTATTGTTGTGGTTGATGGAGCAACCAACATGGATAGCCCCACAGCTTCCGCTGGCCATCCGCTCTTCGAAACCAGTGCCGAACGAGAAGAATTCTTAACACGCCATGCCACCGAGCAGCATCTCTTACATACCAGCACACTTGTTGAAGGTACGCTACCTGAAACCCTGCCGGTGTATTTAGGTATCGACTCGGGTTCCACCACCACTAAGTTGGTCTTGCTTGACACCCAAGGCAATATGGTGGATTCATTCTATGCGCCCAACGAAGGCGAACCTTTAGCAGTAGCCAAAAAGGCGTTGTTGGATTTGCACGAAAAGTTTGCCCGGCAAAACTGCACCCTTGATGTGCGGGGCGTAGGCACCACCGGATACGGTGAGCTCATGTTCGCTCAAGCCCTCAATGCTGACACGCACACGGTCGAAACCGTAGCACATGCCCATGCCGCACAGCGCTACGTACCCGACGTAACTTTTATTTTGGATATTGGTGGCCAGGACATGAAAGCTCTGTGGGTGGATGATGGCATTATCACCAATGTGGTCGTAAATGAAGCGTGCTCCTCTGGCTGCGGGTCATTCCTCGAAAACTTCGCTTCCACCCTAAATATTGCCACCAAAGACATTGCCCAGGCAGCCTTTAGGTCAAAGTCCCCTGCTGAACTGGGAAGTCGCTGCACGGTATTCATGAACAGCAGCATTGTAACCGAGCAAAAAAATGGCAAAACCCCCGACGACATTATGGCTGGCCTGTGTCGTTCTATTATCGAAAACGTGTTCACCAAGGTTATCCGCGTGTCGAATTTGGATAGCCTCGGACCCCGCATTGTAGTGCAAGGTGGCACATTCTTAAACGATGCAGTGCTGCGTGCGTTTGAACAGTACGTTGGCCGCAACGTGGTCCGTGCGCCCTACCCCGGATTGATGGGAGCCATCGGCGCCGCATTGATCGCCCAGGAAAAGATCGAAAGCTCAGGTGTTTCTTCATCACGCTTTATTGGCTGGAATGCTCTGGGAACTTTCAGCTACACACAAGAAACCAATCTTATTTGTCCTTTCTGCGCCAACCGTTGCAACCGCACACGCATTACATTCTCCAACGGATCATCTTGGATTACCGGAAACCGCTGTCCTCGTGGTGAAGTAGTAGGCGATCCAAAAGATAGCGCAGTACGCGATGCTGTTCGTGCCGCTAAAGCCGCTATGGATAGCATTCCCAATTTGTATGCCGAACGCGAAAAGCTCCTGTTCCAAGATTGGCCGCATCAGCAAGCTGCCCCCACCCAAAACATCACCATTGGCATTCCTCGCGTTCTATTCTTCTGGGATACCATGCCCTTTTGGAAAACTTTGCTCCAATCTTTGGGCTTTACCGTAACAATGTCGCATTTGAGCACCCGAAAAATATATGAGGACGGCCTTTCTGCAGTGGCGTCGGATACCGTGTGCTTCCCCGCGAAGCTCGTTCATGGCCATTTGCGCGATTTGCACAACCAGGGCGTCGATCGCATTTTTATGCCCATTGTGACCACCGTACCTTCCGAAAACACAGCAAGCACCAGCCAATCCATGTGTGCGGTGGTAAAGGGATACCCTCTGGTTGTCATGAATTCTGACAACCCTGACAAGCGTTGGGGTATTCCGTTTGACAACCCACTGTTCCACTGGTTCAGCACGCATGACCGCGATGAGCAGCTCATGCACTATTTCGGAAAAACTTTTGGCCTTTCCGCAGAGGCAGTAAAGGCTGCTCTTGTCGATGCCGATGCCGCCGAAAAAGCCTTTCATAGCACCCTGCAAGAACGCGGCGCTGAAGTGCTGGCGCAGGTACGCGCCGAGGGCCGCTATGCAGTCGTACTTGCAGGACGCCCATACCACAATGACACACTGGTGAATCATGAGCTGCCCAGCTTCTTTACCGATATGGGCATTCCCGTACTCACCGCCGATTCAGTACCCGGCATCAATGACGTGACACTGGATAACAGCCTGATTGATATAGTTAACAACTTCCATGCACGCATGCTTTCATCCGCCGCTATTGCAGCACAAAGCCCGCATATGGAATATGTCCAGATCGTCAGTTTCGGATGCGGACATGATGCATATCTGTCGGACGAAATAATTCGTTTGATGAAAGAAGTAGGACCAAAGACGCCGTTGGTGCTCAAGGTTGACGAAAGCGATATTCGTGGTCCCCTAGGAATTCGCACGCGTTCGTTTATCGAAACGATCGATCGCCGTCGCAAGCTTCAAAACACCAAGGCTTCTGATGCCGCCGATGAAGCTGCCCACGTTGCTGGAGAACAAACCATGTTCCAGACAACGTGCAACAATCCTGCCGAAGAAGCCGAAGCGGGCACATGTGCCACCTGTTCAGATGCTGGCACATGCCCTTTCACGGCCGATTTTGAAGCGGAATTGGATGACAAGCTAGCCCGCGCAACCGGCGCAAAGCTGACAGATCCCTACCCACAAAAATTCACTGAAGAAGACCGCGAAAAGCGTATCGTACTCGTGCCCAATACCTCACATGCCTTCTGTCGTCTGATGAGTACTGCCTTTGAAAAACAAGGCCTGCGCACCGAACCCTTGCCCATCGGCCGCGAGCGAGCCATTTACCTAGGCAAGCGATACGTTCATAACGATATTTGTTTCCCCGCACAGATTGTTATTGGCGAAGCCTTGCAGGCGCTCGAATCAGGCAAGTATGACGTGGATCATGTGGCAGTGGCCACCGGCAAGTATATCGGCGATTGTCGCCTTACCCATTACGCGGCACTCCTACGCAAGGCACTCGACGATGCGGGATATTCCCAAGTTCCCATCATCACCAATGACGACGTTGATTTTCATCATATTCATCCCGGCTTCAAGCTGAACATTCTCAGCGCCATTCGCATCGCGTTCGCTTTACCCATGATTGATGCCTATGAGGAACTGCTTCGCAAAATTCGACCCTATGAACTGGAGCTCGGCGCTGCCAATGCCGCCTTTGATCGTGCGCTCGATCACCTGATAGACGGACTGCGTAACCACGGTTTACGCGGTGCCAAGGCAGGATTTAAACGCGGCATCGAAGAACTTAAGAAGGTGCGCTATGATCGCAGCAATCCCCGTCCGCGCGTACTCATTGTGGGTGAATACCTTTTGAATTTCCATCCCGGCGCCAACCACGATGTCGAGGATTATCTGGAACGCAACGGCCTGGAAATTATCGAAGCGCGCATGACCGACGTTATTCGTAAGACATATTTCTATCAGAAGTCCCAGATCCGCGAATACCACGTTGATCGTTCGCTGCAGGACAAAGTATGGCTTACTACCGCAAACAAAATTTTCGACTTCGCTCATAATGTTACCGATCGCATTGCGAAAGCACATCCGCTCTACGAGCCACCCTGTCGCATGCCCGATTTGGTAAAAGATAGCGACCCCATTATTCACCACACGTTTGATGCGGGCGAAGGCGTGCTGATTCCTGCCGAAATTCTGCACCATGCAAAGCGCGGGTGCCGTGCGTTTGTCATCCTGCAACCATTTGGATGCTTGCCCAACCATGTTGTGGGACGCGGTATTGCTAAGCGACTAAAGGAACTCTACCCTGACGCACAAATCTTGCCCTTGGACTTCGATCCAGACGTAAGCTTCGCCAACATCGAAAATCGTCTACAGATGCTCATTATGAATACCCGCAAAGCGGCGCAGGCGTAATACGCCGCGTGAGTGCATATACAAGGCTATTCCAGGAGACACCATGGCACGCCCTCGAAAAGATCAAGAAGACCAAGCAGTTCAACGCATCAAGGAAGCATTTTGGACACTGCTCGAAGAAAACGACTTGAATGCCATCACCATTCGCATGATAACCAAACAGGCGAAGTGCAACCGCGGCACATTCTATTATCACTACGAATCGATGGATGCGCTTATCAAGGCTATCATCCAAGAGGAAATTATGCACAGCGGCCTACCTCATGCAGTGTTTAGCTGGCTATGCCAAGAAGACGATTCCATTCTGAACCAGCGCTTCACTATGTGCGTAAACCATTTTGGTTTGATGATGCATCGCGCTGGGCAGGAACGCGTTGATACTCAGGTAAAAGAGATCGTTATAAACTTGTGGCGCGAAATCCTATGCGCAGAAGGCGAAAACTTAACCGTTGAGGCACGCCTCATAATTGAATTTTCTGTCAGCGGTATCATCGGACTTATTGGGTATTTATATCGCGAGGGAATGCTGGGGCAAGATGGTGTTTCTACGCAACCATTCGGCTTGTTGCATGAATCCACGCGTGACATCATGACCCGCCTGAGCAAAGCACAAGGCATTTCGGTCCCTGAACTGCGTGAGCGCATTTGCAACCGTCTTCAAACTGACTTTCAAACAAAAGAGCTGAAATAAATAGTGCAGGCTGCCTTCGCTCAATAAGCAGGCAACCTGCACTCAATAAACGCCAAAGCCTATTCAGGCAACTGACTATCCTGATCAATATCTACCGGAATGATTCTGCATAGACCACGTTTTAAAATCTTCGAGGTGCTGACACTCTTTATTTGAAAGCGATTGAGCTGCTATACGAAATGCCAGCTCAATCCATTCGTCAAGCGAAAGCTCCTGAATCTGAGCCTTAAGTCCGTATTCGTAAATTCCATCCACTGCCTGCTGGGTGCTGTTATCAGTAAGCGGCCATCTACCCGCCGCAACACCAAAAGCATCTTCAAGCGTACGGTGCGCCGCTTCGCTGTACATAATACCCTTAATCAGTGCCGCATAACCTGCCACCGCCTGAATGGGCATAGAGTCTGCCGGACGAATTTCGACGAAGCGCTTAAGGCGCACATCCGGCCAGAACATGCTAAGTAGATGCTCGATGTCGTGCTTGGTCATGGGAGCATCGCCATAGGTCTGTGCTGCACTCTGATCCGATACACTGCGCAGAGTTGGGTCTTGAGGATCGTCCGCCTTGGGACGCGTCACGAAAATAGGACACGTTTTCAGCAGCCAGTCAGCATACTGAGCGAACCCAAAACCTGACTCATATAATCCCGGAACTGACCCACAGCGATCATTGTCAACATTACGCCACATCGTCAAGTGCGAAAGTGGCTTGGTCGGTACTTCCCCTTCAAAACGCTGAACATTATCCGTCAGATAAGCAATGACAGGCACCAAGGCCTGAGCAAGACGCATCTTTTCAATCGCATCTGCTTCATCGTAATAATCTACTGACACCTGCGTGGATGCCGAGGCGCGCATCATGCGCTCACCATGAGTTCCCAAAGCATGAAAATAATCATTCATGAAGCGGTACCGCTGCTTCGGGATAAGGGGCAGATCCAAAGCCTTCGCGCGAGGATGATATCCCAGCGTCACCAACATGCAGTCATGCTTTGCTAGAAAAGGATCAACCACCTGGCGAAATGCCTTGTATACCTTTATGATAGTTTCAATATTTTCGTAAGGCGCAATGCTAATTTCTAGCTGCGCAGCTGGTTCCAGCGAAAGCGACGCTTCAGAACAAGCCAAACCTATCAGTTCGCCTTCAAGCCCATAACTTTTCTGAGGATAGTACGAAGAAAGGTAATCTAGCACATCGTGCACACCCAATTGACCGCTAGGCGCATCATATAAAACCGGTGCTAAAGTTCCCTTGTGCACAACAAAATGTTCTATTTCAACCCCTAGGGCTTCTCTGAGAGCGCTGCCTTTAGCTCCCTGTTCAAAATAAGAGATTATCGCCTGGCGATTTTCCCTTTCATAGGACATAGAACAGCTTCCTCTCTTGAAAGAATCCAGTGGGGTGTTCGCACATGAACACCCCACTATCACGTAGCTCAATGTGATAGATACGCACCTACTGCCGAGCGCACATACCGTCTGTCTTATGACTTAGCTTCACACAATACTGCAAGCACCCTGAACAATCCGTCTCAGAAGAATACTGTCAACGATTAGTCAAAAGCAAACATTTTCGATGACAGGTAGCGCTCACCAGTGTCTGGCAATACCGTAACAATAGTCTTGCCGGCATTTTCTGAGCGCTGCGCAAGCTGAATAGCCGCCCAGGTAGCTGCACCGGAGGAAATGCCAACCAAAATGCCATCTCTATCAGCAAGTTCTCTGCCTATAGCAAAAGCATCTTCATCGGCAACCGGCATAACTTCGTCATAGATGGATGTATCAAGCGTATCGGGAACAAATCCCGCACCAATACCCTGAATGCCATGGGCCCCACCATGGCCTTCGGATAAAACTGGCGACGTTTTAGGTTCCACTGCCACTACCTTGATCGCCGGATTTTGCTCCTTGAGATAGGCACCCACACCAGAAAGAGTACCGCCCGTACCAACGCCAGCAACGAAGATATCCACCTTGCCATCGGCATCGCGCCATATTTCAGGACCGGTAGTTGCCTTATGAATAGCAGGATTTGCTGGATTGACAAACTGCCCCGGGATAAATGAATTGGGGTTTTCTTTAGCCAATTCATCTGCTTTAGCAATTGCTCCAGACATTCCCTTAGAGCCTTCGGTTAATACCACCTCAGCGCCATATGCCTTCATCAAGTTACGACGCTCAATGCTCATGGTTTCCGGCATAACAATAATGGCACGATTGCCCCGCGCTGCTGCCAAAGCAGCCAATGCAATACCCGTATTGCCCGAAGTTGGCTCGATGATTACCGTATCGGCATGAAGTTTGCCCTCGCGTTCTGCCTGGTCAAGCATTGCTTTTGCAATACGATCCTTAGCAGAACCGGCGGGGTTGAATGACTCCATTTTGCCAAGAATGGTTGCATTGAGGTTGTGGCGTTTTTCCACGCCAACCAGTTCTAGCAGAGGGGTATTACCAATCAGTTCTTCAATGCTCTTATATACCTTCATTGATATACCTTCTTTGCGTTCAAGAGCGAAGAAGGTACGCATCATATTCAAATCTTCTTCGCTCTGTTTCCAGTTCATATCCAATTATGATCAATCCGCTCCAAAAGCCTTTCAGAGTTTTCAAAATGGCATTCTTTTATGCACGAAATTTGCACTTTAGATTCGCAAAGTTTCTTCTCGCGATCCAGGGAATTACTAACAGCATCGTCACACTTAAAAGCACTAATCAACGCTTGCAATTCTTGATCGAGGAGGAGCTATGTCAACTCGCAAACCACGTGATTCGTTCACTTCAACACCGCGTCCCTCCATCCAATATGCATCAAGTCACGCCAAAGCATGGACGGCAGTGATCATCTTTCTTGTTGTCCTAGCGGGACTTGCTATTGGACTATCGTGCGCATTCGGAGTAACACCAACTCCTCGCAGCGCTCAAGCTGAAAGCCTGGAGTTAGACCAAAGCGCAACCGACCAAATGGCACAGCGCCCAGGTGCGGCCGCGCAGTCCACCGCCAATCAGCCTGCCGCTAGCCCAACTGGCTTTCATACTTCCAATCCCAGCAAAACGGCTTCCGATCCATCGGTAGCCACGATCACAATCAAAGTTGATGGCTATACCGGGACGCTTCCTACCCTTCATGAAGGAGTAGATTTTACCTTAAACAAACCGGTAGGCAACGAACCCCAATTCATGGTGGACGATCAGGGCAACCAGCCCTTAGCTGCGCTCATTGAAAGCCAAGAAAAGCAGGGCAAAGAACTGGTATGGCATACCGAAGGCGGCGCATCGTTCGATTGGTTTACAACGCCAATCACTGCCAGCATTACCGTTGTGGGAAGCTTTCAAGATGCCGACTACCACGTACGTGTTTCCTTTAACGACAACGTTTCTCCTGATTTAGATGTGGTTGTTCCTCATGGTTCATCCTTTAAAGAAGCCTATGGCAGCATTCCGGAAACTCCCAGTAAAACAGGCTACGCTTTTGCTGGCTGGATTGACGACGCCACCAAAAAGCCTTTCGACTTCGAAGCACCCATCACCTCTTCAGCGAATGTATACGCCACCTACACACTCGAACAACCTGACCAGGTAGTTACGGTTGATGTAACTGCTGATATCGAAAAGGAATTAACCGGACGTTGTTATATTGGCGCTACTTGGAGTGTTCACCCTGCCCAATTTAGCCTATCCAACTTCACCGGTGGTCTTGAGGGGTGTTCGGGAACTGGATGGTGCGCCCTGCCCAGTGCCGCAGCACCATCTGATGTATGGGCAGACTATCATGCCACTTTACGTGAAATCGATGTTGAACGCGGCATTGTTACCTACGATGTCATTATTACCCCGCCCGATGCAGCAAGCCCAAATGGCCCGCGCAACAGCTTAGGCCTCATTGGGTATCAGACTGTTGGCTTTACAGCAGAAGTACAAAAGAATTTTGGGGGCTATCTCGAAGTGTCTAAACAGTCCGCCAACACTGATATGACCAGCAATAACCCCTTTTATGCAAAATACAATGCCGCCTTTGAAATACACAATGCACAAGGAGAATTAGTTCAGCGCCTGGAAACCGATGATTCCGGCAACGGGAAAAGCACTCTGCTGCCTATGGGGACCTATACCTTAAAAGAAATCCAGCCTCCAAAAGGATATGCGCTGGCTAGCGATACCACCTTCACCATTCAAGCAGGACAGACCACCCAAGCCGTGGTTAAAGACCAACCACAATCGGCATTAATTGACCTGATACTCAATAAGGTCGATGCCGAAACGGGCAAACCTTATCCCCTGGGAACAGGCACGCTACAGGGAGCGCAATTTCGCATCAATTACTATGCAAATGTAGACAGCGCACTATCGCTATCCGATCTGCCTAAAACCGTATCACCCGAAGAGGTGGCAAACTATGGCAATCCCACGCGAAGCTGGCTGTTTGAGAGCGACGATACTGGTTCCATTGCATTTGATCAAAGTCATCTTATAGAAGGAGATCCGTTCTATACCGACTCTGAGGGCAAGACCGTACTGCCTTTGGGGTATGTCATGATAGAAGAAGTAACTCCGCCCCATGGTTATACTCCCTTACATCAAGGCAGCATAACCGCTCTCATTAGCAACGGTACTGAAGAACATATTCAAGCATGGCAAGCACCTACAGTCCCCGAGCAGGTTATACGAGGAGACTTCTCGTTCACTAAGGTACGCGCAGGCAGCATGGAGCACCTTGCTCATATCCCGTTTTTGATCACTTCTAAAACAACCGGTGAAGCACACACGCTCTATACCGACGATAACGGTATGGCTAGCACCCATAGCTCATGGGTGCCTCACACCCAAAACACCAATGCAGGCTCTTCATGGCAAGATGGCATCTGGTTTGGACAAGATACCCATGGCAACACCACCCAGCCCAATGACAACTTAGGTGCACTTCCCTTCGACACCTATGTGGTAGAAGAGCTGCCCTGCGATGCAAATCGCAATATGAAACTCGCAAAATTTGAAATAACTATTTCGCGCGACAACATAACGCTAGATATGGGTACCGTTGACAATACCCCTCACATCCCAGAAATAGGGGCAGAAATAGATAAACGCCAGAGTCTGCTCGAACAAGATGGTCGTTTCACCTACACCATTGACTATCGATCCACTTCGCCCACCTGGGCCGATGAGTTTACAGTTACCGATACGTTAAGCTGTGTTGAAGAGGGACTGGCTCACTTAACCAAACTACAAACCCCCGTAAGTTTTGAAGACTACGATGGCTATCTGAATGTGTGGTATCGCACCGCTCAAATTCACTCAAACGAAGCCCAAGCCGAGCAAATAAACACACCTGAAACTCAACCCGATCAAACCGTCATAAGCGAAAGTCAAGCCGCTCAAACCGAAGCAGGTAATGAATCCCAGCCCAGCGTCAAGCCTATCGAGCAGGGCGCAATGCCACTGCCAAATGCCTGCGCAAGTAATCCCTATAACCCCGACAATCCTTCCAATCAACGTATGTTCAACTTTGAAGGATGGAAGATTTGGGCAAGCAATATTTCAACCCTGGAATCACAAACACTTTCGGTTGATGATTTGCACCTGCAAGAAGGCGAATACGTCACTGCGGTAGCCTTTGAACACGGACGTGTTGAAGAAGGCTTTGGCACCTTACCGCCAGAGGCACCCGAATGGCAACGCCGAGATCACTACAGTGAAAGCGACCTCATAAACAATGAGGCACCAGACTACCGTTTTGACACCCAAGAAGCCATTGGTAAAACACATACTGACCAATCGGTAGGCTATCTCTACCAACCGGCTACGCTCTATCTGCAGGCAACCGAAGCAGCTATGAGTACTGAAGCAAACGAAACAAATGGCACACCTGCACTATGGAATGACGCGGATGTTGATATATACCGCAATATGGACTTACACGACCACGATAAAGATTCCGTCGTACAAAACTATGCCCCAGACAATCCCGTCTCTCCTCCCTCCTCTCCTATTGAGGCAGTCGCAGAGGAAGTGGTATCGCATCTGCCTAAAACCGGACAAGATTGGGCAATGTTCACCGGAGCGCTCACACTTATCGCGCTTGGAAGTGGCGCTGCCATTGTGGCCCTTCGAAATAAGCTGCAACGCCAAGCATTGAAAAACACCCTGCGCAACCGCTTATAAGCTAGGTTTTAAAGCGTGAACACAGATCTGAGGCAGGCCTTGTGCTTGCCTCAGCAGTTGCCTGTTTAAACGGACTAGTTCAAACCGGAACCAGAAATGCCACGTTTAACCGTGCGGCGTTTGCGCTTGGGCGGCTCAATCGGCTCGCGAAAATCCAACATCATTTGCTCCACTGGAGCATCATCAGTCACTTCGCGATCAGGTACCTTTTCGACATCCTTTACACTCCAAGCCAGTGCTTCAGAACCGTACAACTCAAGCATCTGATAGCGGGCATCCTGCACATTTAATTTCGAACCCGCACGATGATCGCTCTCGAATTCGATGACGCTCGACTTTGGCGCTTCTCCCTTAGGAGAAACGATAGTTGCACGATAACGGGTCATGAAACGCTCTTTGCTCCTTTATATTGATGTATCTACGCATCGCTCATGTACCATGGCGGCAAGCAACTGCTGGCCCCTTGAAAGGTACTCGGTTGCAATTGCGGTCAACTGCTGCAGCCCAAAAGGTAATGAGTCAAACTTGCTAACACCCGTTGCAGCACTGAAATGCAATCGGTCACAATTGCGGACTGCTGCAACACTGAGCGGCAATCAGTAGCAATTCATACTTACAGACAATAGTTTAATTGCCATTTTCATCCCCCACAGGATAACGCAAGATGAATTCCCTATGGATACTCTCAGCGAAACGACGAAATCATCAGAAAATAGAGCGGTTGTCTTTCTCCAGGGAGGAATATGAACCCACTCGATTTACGCCCAAAACAAGACTACAGCGATATCCAAACCATTGGCATTCCTCAAGCGCTGCTCTATTATCGCTACAGCGTAATGTGGAAAACGTTTTTTGAGGCACTTGGCCGTAGAGTTATTGAGAGTAAACCATCCGATCGCTCCGTACTGAGCGAAGGCGAAAAAGTTTCTATTGACGAATGCTGCCTTGCATCCAAACTCTATTTGGGTCATGTGGCAAGCCTCATCGATCAGTGTGATGCCCTGTTTATCCCCAGCGTGGATAACCTTGGCCTTCACCGTGATTTTTGTACCAAATTCCAAGCCCTGCCGGATTTGGTAGAAAACTCATTCCCCCGCCACACGCTTCGTCTAATCTCTTGCGAAGTAGACAAGCTTGATACTGGCATTGATGCAGAAGAGGCCTTCTTGGAAATGGGCTTGCGCTTTGGTGTGTCTAAAAAGCAAGTCAAGGAAGCGTTTCACACTGCTTTGCATGCCCAGAAAAAGCATGACGATGCTTTGCAGCAAAAGCAAACTGCTCGTCTTAAGCAGGTCGAAAAGATGCCCAAAGAAGAGCGTCCTTTGCGCATCTTGGTGGCAGCGCATCCTTACGTCATCCATGATCCATTTATTGGTGGTCCTATCACCGACATGCTCGATAAACTGGAAGTGTGCACGCTATTCGCCGATCACTGCGATCGTAAGCGCGCCTTGGAAAAAAGCTTCGAATTTTCCGAGACTATGCCATGGATTGTTAACCGTGAAATAATTGGTTCCATCCTGAATCTATACGACGAACTGGATGGCATTGTCTTAGTGAGCGCCTTTCCCTGTGGACCCGATTCCATGACCAACGACGCCGTAGTGCGCTGCATCAAGGGCAAACCTATTTTGTCTATTACGGTTGATGCACAAAGCGGCACAGCAGGCTTGGAAACACGCCTGGAAAGTTTCGTAGATATTTTGCATTATCAAAAACGAGGAGGTTATCTGCATGGCTAACATCAAAACCCCTGTTAACCGCATTGCCGATACCTTAAAGCGTCGCTACTCTGACGACGCTATAGCAGACGTAACCCTGCAGCCTGGCAAACCGCAGGCACTGCGCACCAAGCCTTCCAAAAAGCACAAAAAGGACCGCCACTCCCGCAAGCGTGTGGCTTTCCTGCGCTATACCTATTACGATATCGCTTTTCGCTTTTTCGTCGAAGAAGTACTGGATGCCGACTTCATCAGTCTGCCTGAAGCTACGCGTAAAACCTTAGAAATGGGCACCTTGAACAGCACCGACTTTGTATGTGCACCCTTCAAACATATTTTAGGCGACTATATTGAAGCGCTTGAAATGGGAGCTGATGTATTGGTGCAGTTCACCGGCCCGTGTCGTTTGGGTTACTACGGTGAACTTCAGGAATCCATTCTGCGCGATATGGGCTACGATTTTGAAATGCTCAATTTTGCAGCTGTCAGCGGTAAACCCGCACAGGAATACATCAAAACCTGCAAGGAAAAGGTCAACCCCGATCTGTCAATTCCTAAGGGCGCTAAAAACTTCCTGGTAGTGCTTAAAATGATTGAACTTCTGGATGCCTACAACGACAAGTACTTAGAGCTTGCGGGCTTCGAAAAAGAGCCCGGATCGTTCGAGCGCGCCCGCAAAGATTTCTTTGCCGATATGAATACCGTCACCAACGGCACCCAGATGAATGCTGTCTACAAAAAGGGTATGCGCACCTTAGAAGAGTTGCCTGTCGAAAAACCCAACGATCCCATCCGCGTTGGCCTTATTGGCGAATTCTTCACTGCGGTAGATCCCCGGTCCAATCTCTACATTGAAGACAAGCTTTCGAACATGGGTGTAAGCCTGGCGCGTGCCATGAATATGACTAATCGCATCTTGCACTACAACGAAGAAAACTTACGTCGCAGCATTCCCGAATATGTCAAGTTCGACATGGGCCCCACATCCACTCTGACCATTGCCGCTGCAAAGCGTTATGCAGAAGCGGGCTTTGACGGCTTAATCCATATGAAGTCTTCGGGATGCACACCCGAAATTGACTGCATGCCCGTGCTGCAACGACTGAGCAATGATTATCACATTCCTATTTTGTTCCTCAGCTACGATTCGCAGACCAGCGACACTGGCCTCGATACTCGCCTTGAGGCCTTCTACGACATGATTGCTATGAGAAAGGCTCGCTAATGACTTCCGCATTTCTTGGTATAGATACCGGTTCCATTTCCACCAAAGGCGTCATCATTGATGAAGCGGGCACTATTATGGCTCGTTCGTATTTATGGACCGAAGGCAACCCTGCCGATGCCGCAAAGCGCGTCGTGGATGACCTTGCCAGCCAGATTGACCACAACGAAGTAACTGTTGAAGCCGTGGGCACCACAGGCAGTGCGCGTCGCTTGGTGGGCGCCATTCTTAACGCTACGGTTATCAAAAATGAAATTACCGCCCATGCAGTAGGCACTACCCATCTGCATCCCGACGTACGCACCATCTTAGAAATTGGTGGTCAGGACTCGAAGATTATCTGTGTTGAAAACGGCATTGCTACCGACTATGCCATGAACACATTGTGCGCTGCGGGCACAGGATCGTTTTTGTCCAGCCAGGCGCATCGTTTAGGTGTAGAAGTGGAAGACTTCGGCACCATTGCCCTCTCATCAAAGCATCCCGCCAATATTGCTGCGCGCTGCACGGTATTCGCTGAAAGCGACCTGGTACACAAATTGCAGGTAGGCTATGCCCGAGAAGATGTTATCGCTGGTTTGTGCAAGGCTGTTGCCACCAACTACCTGAACAATGTGGGTAAGGGTAAACGCATTGTGGCTCCAGTCGTCTTCCAAGGCGGCGTCAGCAAGAACGTGGGCGTGGTGCACTTTTTCGAAGAAACGTTAGGCCAAGAAGTTCTCGTTGACCCCGATGGCCATTTGATGGGCGCATTCGGTGCTGCACTTTTGGCAGCCGACTCGCCACAATCAAAGCGCGTTCCTTTTGACTTCAATATTGATGACATTGACTTCACCACCCGTGAAGTGGTGTGCAAGAAGTGCGCCAACCATTGCGAAATCGTGTGCGTCTATCGCGATGATGAACTTATCGACTCATGGGGTAATCGTTGCGACAAGGGCGCCATTCGCCCCCGCACAAAGACGAAATAATGTATGGCACATCCTTTTATGTACAACATCAATGACGAAACAGGATGTCGCTTGAAATAACCATCGACGACAAAGTGACAAAGTGACAAAGTGACAAAGTGACAAAGTCGCAAAACGGCAAAGCAGCACGCCAACCACGTCAGACAAACAACTGCAGCTAGCCGGCGCAAGCCCCAAACGGCACGAGGCTAGGGATTAATTCCCTAGCCTCTTTTATTGATGAAGCCTATCAAGTCATAAGATACGCTTCCAAGCTTTCGTACCACAAAGCTTTCGCGTAATAGGCAATATGCTTCAAAGGTTTATCGTGTTGAGCGAATAACGCTGCGTGCCTGAAAGTACGTCAATGCAAAGTACAGCGCATATACCACCAAAAACGCCGCTGCCGTGATAGTTGCCACAGTACCAATCTCAATTTGGCCAAATAAGCTGACCACGTCCATAACCACAGCCAACGCGCAGATCGAATGCGCGATGGCAAGCGCCAGCGGGAAGAAAAACGCAATCGCAATCTGTTTGAACAAAGCGCCATCAATCATGCCCTGTGTTGCCCCCAACTTGCTCAGCAGCTGATACCTACGACGATTATCCGATGCGGCGGTGAGCTGCTGGATTGCCAGAATAGCTGCGCAGGCCACCACCAGTACCAAGCCGATATAAATCGCAAGATAGCTCACCATGGTGGTCGTGTTTACGCTTTGCGCGAAAACATCCTGCTTCGTCTGATACATAGACACTGGCCATGTTGCACCATTACTACCATCGTCTCGCTGGATGGTTTTCAGCATATCGTTAAAGGCGTCTTCATCTGAAGCGTTGTAATACTGAACATCCAGAATCGATGTCCATAAATTCTGTTGCGCCTCTTGCGGGAACTCGTCATCGTTGATGATCATGAAACCCGCCTCATGGGCAACCGATGTGGTTTCAATAGTCGTAGTACTTATATCAGGAACAAGCGTAAATTCGCGCCCATAAATTGATACCGCTTTCTGCGTTACTGCCACATCCCTCAAATACGGTTGCGTTTCAGCAAAATCTGACGACAACATTACCTGCCCAGCTGGCACACTCACCGGTTGCAAGCCCGCCATTTCAAGCGCTTCATTATATTGAGAAAGCTTCACCAACGAATAGCTTTGCTGCTCAGCATAGCTCGATACCGCAGAAGAGTAATCAATCAGCTTCTTGCCCAAAATGGCATCGGTATCTGCAAACGTGGTATCACTGGCATAAAAATCCAACTGAGCAGTTTTACGTACCGTGGTATCCCAATCATTATTACCCAGCACAAGAGCACTTTCGCGCAGACCAGCAGCCATGTCTTTAGTGGTAGACAAGGTTGGGGCATCATCATTTCCTGCAGCCCCTTCATTTGCGCCCGTCCCATCAACGTCATAGTACGTGCGAACCGATGCATCGTAATGGGTCTGCTGATCTACGGCACCCTGCGTTGCATTGCAGATGCCAATGCCGCCACACACGCTGGTAATTGCCAAGAACAGCGTGATGCAGATAACGCCCATCGAAATAAAGGTCGAATTAATGCGTGATGCCACCTGACGCAGCACAAACATATTGAGTCCGCGATAATACACCGGCGTTATACTTTGCAGCACGCGCAGCAAAAAGCCTGCCAACGAATAGAAAAACAGTAGCGTACCCACACACACCAACACTGTTGCCAACTGGAACGATCCATCGCCAGCCACTAAACCATTATTCAACAGTGTTTTATATGCCACCGCAATTAAAACCACCGCAACAATGAACAGAACAAAACACAGCGGTATACTGCGCAGTTTCAACGCGTCATTTTTGCGATCGGCATTTATCAGATCGATCAGCCTTGCGCGAACCAGATAGCCTACATTAATCAGTAACGACAGCGCAAAAATAATGGCAAATACCACTACGGTCTTAGCCGCCATGTCGGGCGCAAACAAAAACGTGAAGCCGCTCGACATATCAACCACGAACATAGCTGCAGATACTGCCACCAATAGCTGGGACATCGCCACACCCACAATGAGGCCAGCAATTAAAGAAGCAGCGCCTACCATAACGGTTTCTGCCGCCATTAAGCACAACAACCTTGCACGTGTCATACCCAAAAGCAAATACAAACCGAATTCTTTATTGCGACGCTTAATCAGAAAGCGGCTGGCGTACACTACCAGAAACGTCAGGATGGCAATAATAACCACCGACACCATATCTACCAGCATGCCTACCGCATCAAGCGCCTGAGCCTGCGTGTCATTGAGCGCCAACACGGCGGATTGCATCTGGATGGAATTAAAGGCATAAAATACCGCTACGCCAATCATCAATGTAAAGAAATAGATGGCGAAGTCCTTATAAGAACGGCGTGCATTCGCCCAAGCAAGCTTAAGCGTCACCAAACTCACCTTCTTCCAGTTGAGCAGCGGTAACTACGATGCGCGAATAGAATTCTTTTCTCTCATCGTCACGCTTGCCCATCTGACCCCACAGCTTGCCATCGCGAATGAACAACACACGATCACAATAGCTGGCAACCTTAGCATCATGCGTCACCATCAAAATAGTGGTGCCCCCCTTATGCAAAAATTCCAGTGTACCCATCAAGTCACGAGCACTGCGTGTATCCAGCGCACCGGTAGGTTCATCGGCCAACACTAAATGCGGCTTGGTAATAACCGCTCGTGCCGCTGCTGCGCGCTGTTTCTGACCACCCGAAACTTCATACGGATAACGATTCAGCGTTTCGGCAATACCCAGCTGCTGCGCCAAAGCATTCACACGCGGCACCACCTCCGAAGAAGGCACGTGGGTAAGCGTGAGCGCCAACGCAATGTTTTCCCTGATAGTGAGCGTATCCAGTAAGTTGGAATCCTGGAAAATAAAGCCTAGTTGTTCGCGACGAAAACGTGCCACTTCGCGCGATGACATACCAACCACGTTCTTACCGCCAATAATGACCGAACCGTTAGTGGGCACATCGATGGTTGCAAGGCAATTGAGCAGGGTAGATTTGCCCGATCCGCTGGGGCCCATAATGGCGACAAATTCGCCCGGAGCCACCGTAAACGTCACATGATCTAACGCACGCGTCATACTCTCAGTGTGTTTATGGTGCTTGGAGTGCCCTCTGGATCCTGCTCGCGTGGCACCTCCATAGCATTTAGAAATGTCGCGCACTTCCACAATTGCGTTGGTCATGGTGAATTCCCTTCTATCTGTATAGTCAGCTTGCATTGCAGAGGCACTTTGATACACGCAATTGATCGCGGTTATCGCCCGTACGCGGCATAGTACCAAGCTGCATGTCCCAAGCATTTCCAACCGTGCACGAACAAGCCTACGCAAGAAAACTTGCAGCCACTTGGCACCTACCTTACATTTAGCTGACTTTCTGCCTGTCAAGCTGTCCCACTCGCGTCCAAGTGCCTACAATGGCACCATGGCGAAAGACTCACTACATAACAAAACAATTCTTCTGGTCGATGACGAACCAGAGCTTTTAAACCTGCTCAAAACGGTTCTCGCAGCTGATGGGTTTGAAACGGTGATTACCGCAAGCGATGTAGCAAGCGGCCTCAGTGCTTACGAACAGCACCATCCCGACCTGGCAATTTTGGATGTGGCACTTCCCGATGGCGATGGCTTTACCTTGTGTACCTATTTGCGATCACTTTCCAAGGGTCATCCCCTACCCGTAATCTTTTTAACAGCTAAAGACGAAACGTCAGATCGTCTTACCGGTTTGCGCTCGGGAGCTGACGACTATCTCACAAAGCCCTTTTCTGCCCAGGAACTCATCCTGCGAATGTATGCCGTTTTACGCCGTTGCTACCCAGAAGATGACCCCGTGTTGCACTTGGCGCACTGCACTATTGATTTGGACAATGTAGAAGTACATAAAGACGGATGTGATCCAGTCTTTTTGACTGCTAAAGAAAGTGAACTGTTACACATACTGGCCAACAATGCCAATCGCATCGTCACAACAGACCATCTCTGCGAAGAATGTTGGGGTTCTTCGTTTGGATACGAACAGAGCCTCATGACTCACGTTCGTCGCATTCGCGAAAAAATCGAGCTCAATCCATCAAAGCCCGAATCCTTAATCACCATGAAAGGTTTAGGTTACAAACTCCTGGTAAAGGAGTCCTAAGATGAGTGAATATCGTTCTTCGTCTGCTGGGTCTCCGACAGGACAACCCGCAGGGCCTTTCTCGAACCAACCCGTTACTCCGTCCACTGCATCTTTTCCGCACCAGGACACAAAACCAGCAGGACGCTTTTTTATCCTGAAGAACTTGGGGCTGTTTTCTCTTATTGCATTTTTAATTTTATGCATCGATCTTATTATGGTCATTGGCATTATGTTCTTCGAAGCAAACAATGAACGCTTTGACAGCAATGCCAGTGATCCCGCGGCCCAGCATATGCCTCACATTTACGATATTGCACCAACACTGATAGAAAACGATGACGGCACCTGGAGCTGCAATGATGATGCGGTATTAGAAGCCCTTGCGCGCTACAATGGCTGGTCAGTTCTTCTTGATCCCACCGGAAATGTGGTGTGGTCCTTTAATACCCCAAGCGATTTTCCTGCTGCCTTTACCCAGAACGAGGTAGCCCTGCTTTCACACGATCGCGAGTACCAGGGCTACACCACGTTTATCTGGACAAAAGACGCCTATCTCGTGGTTATGGGTTACCCTGGAGATGAATACGCTTCCCTTGGCTTTACTATGTCAGCCGATGCGGTACGGCGTATTCCGTTATATCTGCTGCTGGTATTTCTGGTTGACTTGCTGCTTATTTTCTTGCTTTATATCGCATCCCAGCACTCCGTCATCAAAGGCACAGGCAAATTGCTGGGAGCCCTTGATGACATTGCTCAGGGCAAGCCAACCCACGTTGATGCGACTGGCGCCTTGCGCTCTGTTGGCACCACGATCAACACCGTATCCGATACCCTCGTCCACAAAGAAACTGCTCGCAAGAATTGGATTGCTGGCATTTCGCACGATGTACGCACGCCTTTAGCGGCGGTTATGGGGCATGCCGAGCGCATCGAAAACGACAGGACCTTACCTGAACCTACTCGCGATACCGCCGCTATCATTTCGCGCCAAGGCACACGCATTCGCGACTTGGTAGAAGATTTAAACATTGCTACCCAACTAGAATACGACATGCAACCACTCAAGCACGAACCGCTTATTATGGCAAAATTAGTACGCAGCGTGGCAGCAGATTATCTCAATCAAGCCATGTTGGGCAACGCAACGCTCGACGTAGAAGTGGCAGAATCTGCCGCGCGGCTTGTCCTTGAAGGTGATGAACGACTGCTTAAGCGTGCACTGCGCAATGCTATAGACAATGCACTCAAGCACAATGCTGCAGATTGCCATATCGTCATTACACTTGATGCGATGGTTGCAAGCGAAAGCGCCCTGGAACATGTATCGGGCACCGCATCAGGTTTAATACTGCGCGTATCCGACAACGGTCGTGGCATAACACCGAACGCTCTAGCAACAATGGCAACCATGCTTCAGCATGATTATTTGAGCTTTAGCACCCTTATTGAGCAAACTCCTACGCGCATCACATTTTCTGCAAGCAGATCACTCGTTATTCCTCACGATGATATGCCCGTCAAACTGAACCCTGAAGGACCCGCTGCGCCCTTGGCCACTACAACGGACACTTATAAAAATCTCAGCACGCCATATATCAAAGGGCTTCACCAAAACGTTCATACAGCACCGCCTAAACCCTATTTCGACGCGAAACCTGACGTACCCAAGCCCCCTACCACGGCTCCCATCAGCACCAATCCATACATACCTCAAGGATACACCGACTGTCCTGGCAATCCTTACGCAGTGGCTTCAACCGCCGTCGCAACATGTCCTTCGACAGTTGGAACAACACCTCCGCCCCACGGCGGATCTATTGGCCAGCATGGTTTGGGTATGCCCCTGATCGCACGTATTGTACTGGTACATGGTGGCCTATTCACCCTGGAAAGCACACCGGGAGAGGGCTTCACTATCATCATGACCTTCCCGCAGGCACGCGAATAAACAGCAGATAAAGCGAATGCTGACAGGCGAGCAAAACGGTGAATAAAACAGGACGCTGATAGACGAGCCAAACAGTGCACAACAAATGCGACACCTCGCAACCAACCCATAAACACATACTTGGTTTGGCGGCGCGATACCTGCTACTATTCCTGAGGATCTAATAAAGGAGAGACGCATGACCGCCAATACTATGCCTACATGCCCCGTACAACAAAAATGTGGAGCATGCCAATACCTTGACATTCCATACGGCGATCAATTGGCACTCAAGCAAACGGCAATGAACGATCTCTTTCGCCCCTTTGCCACCGATACTACGGTCTTTTCTCCTATCGCTGGTATGGAAGAACCCTTCTATTACCGCAACAAGGTGACCTCGCCTTTTGTTCCAGGCAAGCGCCTTTCCAGCAATGCTCAAAACAAGGGCGGCAACAAAGCTGGTAAGCGCACCAAAAACCACAGCAAAAATAAGCAAGGAAAAGCAGCGGTACGTCACGAAATTTTATGTGGCATGTATGCGCAAGGCACGCATACCGTCATCCCTACCGATGAATGCTTACTGGAAAATCAAACAGCCAAACGCATTATTTTGGCCATCAAGTCCATCATGCAGCGCTATGATATGGAGCCTTACAACGAGGATACCGGCACCGGATTTGTGCGCCACGCCATCGTCCGCGTCGGGCATGCGTCAGGTGAAATTCTGGTAACGCTGGTAACAAACGATTCATTTTTTCCCGGATCACGCAATTTCTGTCGCGAACTGGTAAAACGCATACCCGAAATTACCACGATAGTTCAAAACGTCAACACCCGCCAAACCAACGTCATATTAGGTCAGCACGAAAAAACACTCTATGGTCCAGGTTTTATCTTGGATGAGCTGTGTGGACTGAGCTTTCGCATCTCTTCAGGATCGTTCTACCAGGTGAATTCAACCCAGACAGAAGTGCTCTATCGTCTGGCAATTACTATGGCGAATCTTACGGGCACTGAAACGGTACTCGATGCCTATTGCGGCACCGGTACGATTGGCTTGGTAGCAGCAAAGGGCTTGCCTGAAACTCCCAGGGCACATGCAGCTGAAGTGATCGGCGTTGACAACGTGACGAGCGCCACCAAAGATGCCCAGCAAAACGCAGTCCATAACGGCATTACCAATGCCCGTTTTATTACCAACGATGCCGGCAACTTCATGAAAGACTGCGCTGCAGCAGGTGAACATCTTGATGTGCTGTTGATGGATCCGCCCCGTGCAGGCGCAAGCGAAGCATTCCTTGAAGCTACCTGCACGCTTAAGCCAAAACGCATCGTTTACATTTCCTGCAACCCCATCACACAAAAGCGCGATGTGGCCTACCTTACAAAAACCGGCTACACGCTTTACCGCGTGCAGCCGGTAGACATGTTCCCTCATACCGAACACGTAGAAAATATCTGTATGCTTGAGCTGAGTCACATTTAGCCCACCGATTGTTACCATGACGTCGGTGAACGTTAATGCCAGCACAAAACCCTGATCAGACTGATCAAATTAAGCTGCTCGAATCAGACTGATCAACTAATGCTTTCTGACCGTTTATCCTTCCCACCGCAAAGTCGTTACGGATCATTTCTGCATAAGTAAGGGTTTGATGGGCCAAACACTTACTTCAGAAACTTAAAGGAACCTACAATCGGAACTTCCTTGGCCTTGCCGCAAAATACGTTAATAACGCAAATAACGTAGAGAACTGCGATAATAACGAAACACACCGCCACGCACAGGTAGAACACAATACCCAGTATTGGAACAAATAAGATCCACAGCATCACAATTGCCACAAACGCCAGCAAAGCACCTGTGACATTCAACTTTACAGACTGACGAACATGGAAGCGAGCGTAGGGCGAATTGTGAGCTGCAAAGGATGCCAAGATGAGGCCCAATACACCCAGCATATATGCCGCCAAGGCAAATACTTTGTTATCAGAAATATCTTGCGGGTCAAACATAGCTGTTTTATCAGAACCCAAATTGACATTCACCGTTGCCACGTGAGGTGTTTCAGTGGCATTTGGGTTGTAGCTATAACCCTGAGGCTGAGCCGCACTCTGGGCGTCTGCATAATCACCCTGGGCCTGGGCATATGGTCCCTGTGAACCATACTGCTGTTGAGCAGACTGCTGCAACGGTGTGTCCTGAGGCTGAGCCGCACTCTGAGGCTCTGTATAAACACCCTGATCCTGTTGTGTATCCTTAAGGGGAGAACCGCACTCTGGACAAAACGCCGCATCATCGGCAACTTCGGTTCCGCATTTTTTACAAACAGACATTTCTTTTCCTTTCATGGGCTACGTAGTGGTTCCATGATAGCCATTTCCCCCACAAATTAATCAAATTTGATTCATTACGAACCCATGAACTGCGATAATACAAATCGCATCGACTCAGCAATGTACCTCTACCAACCGCGCTCACACAAGTTATCAAAAGGAATTCACTATGCCTTGCTCACATCGCTCACTACCCCAGATTCTTCGAGCTCTGCATCAAGCCAGATCTTCGCGCCTAACGCTTATCGCAACCGGCATAGCGCTTCTTATGAGCCTGACACTACTTTCGGGATGCTCGCCCGCCAACCAGGACGAGCAAACCACCAACCAAGAATCTCAGAGCGCCTCGGATACCCCAGCACCCACACAAGATTTGGGTAACGAGACCAATAGTCCAGAAATAGCCTCAACGGTATCTGCCAAGGATTTGCGCGATCAACTAGACCTAACCGAGGACTACCGCGACTCTTTTATCCATGGCGAAAAGCCTTCTGAATATCAAAAGTATATTGTGCTGCACGATACCGAAGGTGATGGCTCCGCCGAAAACGTGGTGAGCTACTGGGATGGCAATGGCGCTGGCGTGGCAGCACATTTTGTCATCAATAAAGATGGCAGCATTGTGCAATGCGTGCCGCTCGACAAAATTACCCACCACGCTGGCTATGGCGATACCGGCCACAATGCACTCTACGGCGTTGAGGATGAATCGCGCGACGACAAGGTAGGCACCACTCCCATTGGAAGTCAGGCAGCCGACTATGGCATGAATTCTTATTCCATTGGCATTGAAATGGTTCATGTTGGTGGCTCCGGCGATTACCCCGAAGCGCAGCTTGATGCCCTTGATGGCTTGATCGCCTACATCGATGCGTACTATGGATTTGAAAGCGACATCATTGATCACAAGGCATGGCGCACGGGCAATTCCGACACCTCTAAAGAATTCGCTCCCTATCTTGCGGCATATCAGGATCACCGAACCCATCTCTAAAGAAGAACGGAGCGGCAAAAACCCACAAACCAATCCATGTACGTCGCCTTTATAATGCTGCTAAGGTAAACACAATCGACACGAAGTTATAAATGTAAACTACTAAATGCAAACTACTTATCGGATCGCATAAGCACCGCACCAACCCATACCACACCAGCGATCCTTTCAGCATCCCAAACCAAACGATGCGCCAATGATAGGAGTCTTTCATGTTCTGCCAATACTGCGGCAAAGAAATTGATGACAACGTAAAATATTGCACCCATTGTGGCAAAAGAGTTGTCGAAGATGACAGCGCCGACAATCAACCCACGGCAGGACTTCACGTGTGCCCTGTATGCGGTAGCGATGTTTCTCCCGAAGATCGCTTCTGCATGTCGTGCGGTGCGCCCTTAAACGAAAACCCTGATCGCACCGCTGCTCTTAATTATTTAACGGAAGATGACTCTGTGGCCAACGAAGCCACCACGGTCATGGGTTCAGGTGCTGTCATGGGTATGGGTGCTGACACTGGCATGAACACAGAAGCAACCGTTGGCATGGGGGCAGCTGTACGTGACACCAATGCCACCACGTACACCAATACCCCCTGGTCGGCAGGGCACACAGCAGAAATGCCCACAGTTGTCGCAGCGCCTCCCAGCCAGGCAACCCATTTTGACCCCAATAATACTGCTGATCGTCAGATGGCGAACAACGCTGCCAATCAAGCTGCGCCAGCTCCGCATCAAAAGAATACAGCGCCCTACATCATTGGCGGCATTGTTGCTATCGTTGCGATTGTGGCTATCACCGTTATCGTAGTCACCATGATTGGAGCGGGAAATAATACCACCGATCAATCCAACCAGACTCCCCAACAACAGGCCCAAACCCAGCCGCAACAAACGCAATCCAGCACCAACAGCAGCACCGCACAAGATACAGACAAGCAAAAGGAAGCTGCTGATAAAGCTAAAAAGGAAGCCGAACAAAAGGCCCGTGAGGAAGCTCAGGCTAAAAGCGGTTACATTTTGCCCGATTCTGCGTCGCGCTATTACAGCAAGGATGAATTGGAGCAGATAGACTTATACGATCTCTACATTGCCCGCAATGAAATCTTTGCTCGTCACGGACGCGAATTCTCTAACAGCGATCTACAAAACTACTTCAATGCACAGCCCTGGTACCATCCACAATATTCACCTGAACAATTCGACTCTATGCCCGATCCACTCAATCAATACGAAAAGGCTAACAGCGATTTGATACGCGAAGTAGAACAGGAACGCAACTCGCCTTATCTGTAAAGTTAGCCGTAGGTTACGCCCGCTTTATCCCCTTGACACGATAATTCTCTGTCCTATATTGGAATTGTTCTAATTTTAGTGAGGAAGAACGACAATGAGGGAAAACGCGAGACTGATTTTAGAGGTTATTAACCACTCGGATGATCATCTGACCGCCGAGCAAGTCTACTTGCGTCTCAAGGAAGGCAATTCAAAAGCGGTGCTTGCAACCGTATACAACAATCTTGCTACTCTGTATCAAAAGGGTTTAATTCGCAAAGTAGCCGTACCCGGCTTTCCTGATCGTTACGATAAGGTAACCACCCGCCACGATCACCTAGTTTGTAAGCAGTGCGGTGCCCTAAAAGATGTTACGCTGGATGACATGACAGCCGAACTTGAAAAAGAAACGGGAGTCCATATTCTGTCCTACGACTTAAATATCGACTATATTTGTCCCAGTTGTGCTGCCAAAAATGCCAAAGAAGCAAGCGCGAAGAAAAACACCGAGCGCTCTTCATAAAGGAACAGAACACGAACCCAAAAAGCGTTAAACGCTCATGAAAGGAGCCCGAAAATGAGCAACAAGTATGCCGGAACACAAACCGAAAAGAACCTTGAGACCGCCTTTGCAGGTGAATCCCAGGCTCGCAACAAGTACACCTACTTTTCTTCGGTAGCCAAGAAGGAAGGCTATGAGCAGATTGCTGATCTGTTCTTGAAGACCGCTAACAACGAAAAGGAACATGCAAAACTGTGGTTCAAGGAACTCGGCGGCATTGGCGACACCGCTGCAAACCTCACCGCTGCAGCTGAAGGCGAAAACTACGAGTGGACCGACATGTATGCTGGCTTCGCTAAGACCGCTGAAGAAGAGGGCTTCCCAGAGTTGGCAGCTAAGTTCCGCATGGTTGGCGAAATCGAAAAGCACCACGAAGAGCGCTATCGTGCACTGTTGAAGAACGTTGAAACCGCTAAGGTATTCGAGAAGTCCGAAGTTAAGGTTTGGGAATGCCGCAACTGTGGTCACATCGTTGTAGGCACCAAGGCTCCTGGTGTTTGCCCGGTATGCCTGCATCCTCAGAGCTTCTTCGAAGTAAAGGCTGAAAACTACTAATCCGTCAATAACTAAATAGCCAAAGTGCCCTTCAAAAGCAGATTTACTGCCACAGAAGGGCACTTTTTTTATTGTTTGGGATAATTTCTCCCCTTCGAAAACTATTTGCAGCGCGAAGCTGGACGATTCGCTCTACCCTGATTTCTTTTCATTCCAGCTTTCCTTCTTCTCTGTTGTGGCAATGCTAGCCTGAAAACATTATGGGGGT
>UQDJ01000014.1 GCA_900539675.1 uncultured Coriobacteriaceae bacterium
TCATAGTCGACGACATAACGTGCTGTTTGCTGAAATAGCACGCCAAGGGTTTCTTGTTTCCCTCCTGGTGCTACATTAAGTATTGGAAAAATAACATATGGCATAATAACTACCATGAGTATCGTTGGAGCAATGGTGGCGATAGCTATCTGGCGCCAATGCGCACGGAAAGCAACTATGAGAACCAATAAAGAAATTAAGAGGATATAAAGCCCTTTTTTGTTGGTTAATGCGCAGAGACATCCAATTAAGATGAATCCTACAAGAAACTTCTTTGATCGGAGAACATAACCTTTTGTTCGTACTATTTCGCACAAACAGAATATTAGTAATAAGAATGGTGGCAAAAATGTCGAATCTTTAATCATTGTTGCCGCGTAGGCAGGGATGATTGGAAAAAGAGTGAAGAATATAAAAAGAATCATTCCGCCAAGCAAAGGCATGATCCATTTAGTGATCAAATAACTAATAAATGAAGTTAAAACTATTGCTAGTATTAATGATTGACAGAGTGCAAAAGCAAATACGCCTAAGTTCCATGATCCGGTAAAGAAATCACTCACTCGTGCAAAGCTACCATAAAGTAAGGTGTCAAAAAGCGGGTGGTGATCTGAAAAAGTGTTTGATATGTAACTTTCTGTAGGTGCATAAGGAATAAGCCATACAGGGTATTGTCCTGGATAGCATTGTGAAATTTGATAATAGGTATCCCAGTTCATGGCAGCAGGATATAAGGCAATTAGCCATGGTAGCCAGAATGCCATCATAATGGCTGTATACAAGACAATATTTTTGCACCGAAAAGTTAATGCCCATCTTGATGGCGATTTTGAGCTCGATTTGCTGTGAGTTGCTTTTTTTGAAAATAAATAATAAAGACCATTGCCAATAAAAAGAAAAGCCACAAACAAAAGACTGCAAATAACCGTGCGACCACATAATTGAATTACATTATGAATAAAGTAACCTTGGCCTTGGTATACGTCTAAGGACAGGGTTAGTACCATTCCTCCAATAACTGCTAAAGCGATAAGCAGCAACCAGTGGCCTTTGCGTTGAGGGAGAAATGCTGATAGCTGGTGCATAGGATGATCCTAGTGTCGTCGAAGGTGTATCGTTGTTGAAAATCAATGTTAGGAGTATAGCATCGCTTACTTAAGTCGTATTAAACGAAAAGGCAGTTCTAGGTAGGTAAATAGTAAACCGGGTTGATCTTGGAGTCTTCGGACGAATTTCCAAGAGGCCTCTGACTGGCTTAGAGATTAGTTTAGTGTACGTCTTGGGTGCATCAGCTACAACCATTGCTATTTTTATAGATATCGGCCAGTCAAATTGTTATTAAGTTCATGTGATATATATTATTTACTTTTGCCAAGATCTAGTTTAAGCATGAATGTTTGGAGTAATGAATGTGGGGTCTGTTTGCAGCTGAGTCGTTAATAGCTGTTGTCTTTTTGTATTTGCCAGGTTATTTACTTGCATCTTTAACCAGACTTTCAAGGTTTATGTGCTTAGCAGTGGCGCCTTTAATATCGTCTCTGGCCTATTTTTTGTTAGCGTATTTGTTCAGTTTGGTTGGAGTAGCTAGTTCATGGGTATCGCTTTTTGTTCCTACAGCAATAGCCGCAGTTCTTTTTTATGTGTGCCAAAAATACTATTTTCATTCTAGGAATCTCGCGTCACAGCGCGAATACAGTGAAGTATCTTTAAAGATCGTTCTTTTATATATTGCTGTTGCGTTGGTTGTGGCGGGATACTTCTTTGTTCGTACGCTGGATGGCGCTGCTTCAATCTATCAAGAGAACGACAATATTTTTCATTTGACAGTTGTTCGGGATTTTCTCGATAGCGGAGTATATGCGTTAGCTTCGCTACTTCAGTATCCGGCCTCTTGGCATGTCCTTGTTGCGATGGTTGCAAGTGCTCTTAGTGCTCAGGAATTGACGGTTGCAGTTAATGCAGTGAACTTTGTTCTCCTCATTTTGGTGGTGCCGATATCGGTTTTAGCTTTCTTAGCAAAGCTCTTTTCGGATAAGAAAGAGCTTCTACCATGGGGAAGTATAGCTGCTCTTGGGTTTGCGGCATTTCCGTGGGGTTTTCTGTTGTTCGGCCCGCTGTATCCAAATCTTTTTGGGTACTGTATGCTTCCTGCTGCAATGGCGATGTTTATTAGCATCTTTCAGGTTTCGTCAAAAAAGAAGAAGCTTGTTTATAGTGCGTTGTTCGCCCTTTTGTGCGCATCGTTAGTTTTCGCGCATCCTAATGCCATTTTTGTTGGAGTAGTCTTGCTTACTCCGTACTGCGTGTCTCAAATACTGTTGAAATTCAAAGCTAGTAAAGTCCAAAAATATTTGGCTTCCATACTGTTTGTAGTATTCGTGCTGGCGGTTTGGACGCTCTTGTACTTTGCGCCAGCATTTCAAAGCACTGTTTTATTCAGCGAATGGAAAGCATATCTTCCAGCCTATCAAGCAATAGTAAATGGTTTGATGGTGTCTTTCACTAAAGCAAGCGCACCTCAGTTCATCATGGCAATTTGTATTGTTGCAGGTGCAATTTATTGCGTATTGAGAAAACGCTATAGATGGCTTGTCTGGTCGTACCTGGTACTCTTTGCAATGCGTATTGTAAATGTTTCTACAGATGGCGTTTTGAAACATTACTTAACGGGATTTTGGTACACGGATGAGTTTAGAGTAGCTGCCGCATTGGCGATAGCGGGTATACCGTTGGCAGTAATAGGCATGTATGTTTTTTGCAGAATACTAAAAGGCATACTGGCTCAATTCACTCTTTCTAATTTTGAAGCCAGAGGTATTGCAGTTGTTTTCGCTGCCATTTTGTTTGTAGCTAACTTTATGCCTTCGTTTAATATTCCTCGCTTCGGTGATGCTGTTACTGGCTTTGGTATGGTGGACGATATCCTTACTGGCGGTAATTCTCTAGCCACTAATCAGGCGGGATTTGATAAGGATGAGATAGCCTTTTCGGAGGAAGTTAAATCAATAGTTGGCGATGAAAAAGTGCTTAATTTCCCCTATGACGGCAGTGCTTACGCATATGCCGTATGCGATTTAAATGTTACTAATAGGAAATGGTATGGGTATAGCGATCTTCATGATGATCCCGAAGCGGTACTGATACGATCTGAAGTGAATACCGTTGCGTCAAATGCAGCGGTGAAGTCAGCTCTCGAAGATTCTGATATCTCATACTTGATATTATTAGACCAAGGAAATGAAACTGGTGCGGGTTTATATGACTCAGCATGTGACTATGATCTTTGGACGGGAATATTGTCGGTAACAGATAGTACGCCAGGTTTTGACTTGGTACTTTCCGAGGGAGATATGCGCCTTTACAAAATAGTTGAGTAATTAGCATACCCCGGAAAGAATGTTGCGCTTGGCTTAATAATTGAGGTACATGAGATGAATGATTATTGTGCAGTAAGTATCATAGTTCCTGTTTGTAATGTGCAAAAGTTTTTGCGTCAATGTTTGGACAGCCTAACTGATCAAACGCTGCAAGATATTCAAATCATTTGCATAGACGACGGCTCTACTGACAACTCTCTTGAAATCTTGCAGGAGTATGCCGATCGCGACCCTCGTGTTGAAGTAATTAGTAAACCGAATGCTGGTTATGGCCATACCATGAATATGGGCCTTAAAGCAGCACGCGGTGAATATGTTGGCATCGTTGAATCCGATGACTTCGCTGAAACGGATATGTTTGAAACGCTCTATGATTTAGCTTTAGCCAATACTGCCGATGTAGTAAAAAGCAATTTTTATGAGTACACAACGGGCACTATCCCTGACAACGATCCCATTGTTCCGAATATTGATGCTTGTCCATTGGATACGGTGTTTTCGCCTGTAGAAGACCAGAACATTTTTTTAACACAGCCTGCAATATGGAGTGCGCTTTATAAAAGAAGCTTTCTAGAAGACAACGAAATTAAATTCTTGGAAACCCCAGGGGCTTCTTTCCAAGATACGTCTTTTAACTACAAAGTGTTTGCACTTGCCAAGCGGGTAATCGTAACGCCGGATGCGTTTTTGCACTATCGCATTGATAACACCAATTCCTCGGTTAAGTCTTTAAAGAAGGTTTTCTGCATTTGCGACGAATATCGTGAAATGTGGGAATTTACCAGAGGCCATGAACAGTTGTTTGACCAATTGAAATATAGACTTCCTCAAATTCAATTGGGTGGGTACCTCTGGAATTTGAATAGGTTAACCCCAGCGATTCAATATCAGTTCTATAAGGTATTTGTAGATCAGTTTGTCGCGTTAAACAATGAGGGGCTGCTTAAAAAAGACTACTTTGATGATGTTGCATGGACCACGCTCAGCAGTATTTTGAAGGATCCCGAAGGGTATTTTCAAGCAACATATGGTCCCATCAAGGTAGACAACACCTTTGTTCTTTCGTTTGCTGGCAGTGCGGTTTCCCGCGCTGAACGGCCTTTACGTGCGTTGCTGGATGTCATTGGCAATAACGATGAAGTATATGTCATGTGCTCAGATGAGCGACTATTTAATAAGCCGATTATCCAGTCATTGCTTCAAGCCGATGCACGTCTTCATATTATGGATGGTGAGGTAAAGCCTGAAGTTGTACACCGTTTACAGCCCAGTGCAATCCAGGGGAACAGTGTTGTTATTGCTGAATTCGGTGGCTCCGATTGGTCTTCATCTAAAACGCCAAAGTTTATCAACGATATTAAAACGGTTGTGGGCAATGGTGGCACTGCGATAAACTCTGCCTGGGTAATAGGTAGGTGGAGCAAAGATAGCCTAGAACAGTGGGGCACTAATGTATGGATTCCGCTTTTGTTTGCTGGATACTATGAGCACGAAAGCGATGATCTCACCAAGGTTCCAGAGTGGCTTGCTGAAGGGTATGGGGCAAATCCCGTTAGCGCTAAAGATTATTCCCCGGTTGTAGCTGAATATCAGACGCATTATGCTGCCTTATTGGGCGAAGATACACTAAGCTTTCCCCACAGCATTGCTCTTATGCGCCAATTGTGGAGCGCCATTAGAGCAACGTATGACGCGATGATCTTTGATGAAAGAGAGAACTTCGGAAGCGGTCCTTCAGTAACCGAGCTTGCCCCTCTTTGTGCTTACAATCTTGATGCCGCAAATGCTGAAGGCACCAAGGTTTCAATTATTATTCCTGTGTACAACTCAAGCAAATTTATTGCTTCATGCTTAGAGTCTGTTTTGCAACAAAACCTTCCATCCAAGGAAATTATTTGTGTTGACGATGGCTCGACCGATGATTCGTTGGCCATTTTGAGGTCGTTTGCAGAAAAAGAGCCAGGTATTAAGGTTGTTTCCCAGTTTAATGGAGGGGCTGGTTCTGCACGCAATAGGGGCGTATCGTTGGCCTCTGGCGAATACTTTGCCTTTATTGATCCGGACGACACGTATCCGACGGAAGATACGCTTTCTAAACTGGTTAATGCAGCAGAGCAGCATAATGTGAAGCTGAGTGCTGGTTCCTTTACGATGGTATATCCGGACGGTAGTGAAAAGCTCTATTTTGGCGGTGAGCAGCACTTTTACACCATCAGAAAAGAGGGTAAGAGCAAGGTATCAAGCCTAGAAACCGACTATGGTTGGATTCGCTTCCTTTACCACCGCACCATTTTTACAGAAGGAAACGTTCATTTCCCCGAGTATCGCTGGTATGAAGACCCCGTTTTCTTTGTAAATGTGATGCAGTATTGCGATGAGTTCTATGGCATTACCGATGCGGTATACACCTATCAAGCTGATTACAAAGTGCCTTCGTGGAACGTTGTGAAGGTGCGCGATCTTGTTAAAGGCATTGCCCATAATTTAGAGTTTGCACACTCCCATCATTTAAGCACGTTGTATACCGTATTAATCCATCGTTTAAATAGAGACTATTACCCTGCCATTATGGAATACATTAACGATGAAGAGGTTTTCTGCACCTTGGCTTATATTCAGGGGACAATAGATCCGTCAATGTTCTATGATGCGCAAGTCAATGAGTGGTGCACGTATATTATTAAGCCATTTTTCGATGTGCTTCACTTTAGAAAGAATGCTGTGATGCGCCTGGCGGAAAGCTTCGGACAATCTGGGGTTTACAGAAAGCTTCAGTCGATTGTGGAGCGCTAGACAAGTCCAGCTTGCAGCTGACTGATTTATTTGAGCAATTTGGAACATTATAAAGGCGCTCTCGGTCATTTTCAGATCGGGAGCGCCTTGCTTCTTAGTTGGCTGTTGCTTTAAGAAAAGGGGCTTTATAGTAGTCCTCTAAATAGCAGTCGCCGCCTATGAAGATTAGTTTTTGCAGCGAGCTTTTATTGTTATCGATTTGGGTCAATATTGAGGTAATGCAGTCAAGATCTCGAGGGTCCAAAAGCACAATCTCAGCTTCGTTGATTGCTGCAAAAGAGCCAATCGAAAGGGCATCTAATGGCTGCCATACAGAAACAAAAATCATTATTTTACTTGGACTTTTTCTTGAACTATTAAGCCAGGCGTTAATACGTGCATTGGCGTCGTAATAATTTTTACCGCAAAATCTGGTAATACTTAAGCCCTGCTGTGTATAGGGAGCAAGAATATCGTTGCTAAACGTCGCTTCATCTCCGAGAACAAGTAACTGCTCTATTGAACTAGAGGATAAAGCAGATTGAACCGTGTCTGCTAGGGAATTGGTATCATCCACAATGAACACTGGCGCGTGCTGCTCGTACAGATAAGGAACAAGGGTAAAAAGATCGTAGCGACCTTCCTCATGACAGAGAATAGCCGTTTTTCCCCAAGCGCTGTGATCTGGAATGTTGTAGATGGACCGACTAAGCTCTGAAATGCTTTGGTTTGTTACAGTACGGATTGATGTCGTTGGGCAAATAGCCGCAACAGCATCGGATAACTCTGGAGTTATAGCGTCATTGCTTACAAGGTAGAGAGTGCTGGGCGATGAAGCGCGAATAAACTGGGCGGTAACGTCTGGTATAGAGTCAGGTTTAGTGGTCAAAACCAAAGTATTAAGTGCACCAGCTAAGGAATTTGCTAGCAACGCCGAACTCAGATCTTCGCAAGCTAAAAGAATAAGATCTTTCGTGGAGGTCTGTGGTTTAGCGTCTATGGTGGCCTGTGCTAGTTTCACTGAAGTGCCAAACCTATCATCCCCGGCGATGGTTTCAAGAAGATCAGTGTTTGATGGCGCAGGTTCAGTAACTAAGTCGAAAATACGCTGCTCTGCTTCAGGGCTGCCAAAGTGGCCGCCTAACATGCGATAGACCTGGCATACTTCCTGGGCGTTGCCTTGAATGCGCTCGTGGCCCTTTTCAATCCAGATAGCCTTATTGCATAAACGTTCAATTTGTTCATTGCTGTGAGACACAATAAGTACCGTAACGCCATGCTCTTTAATGAGTGCATTAATGCGGCGTTCGCATTTCTGCTGGAACATGAAGTCGCCAACAGAAAGCACCTCATCAACAATTAAGATATCGGGAATAATAACCGTTGCAATGGCGAAAGCAATGCGGGCAACCATGCCAGAAGAATAGTTTTTAAGGGGCATATCTAAAAACTGTTCCACTTCGGCAAAGTCGACTATTTCATCAAAATGCTGATCAATAAACTTCTTTGGATAACCTAAAAGGGCTCCGTTGAGATAAATATTTTCGCGGGCAGTAAGCTCCATATCAAAGCCAGCGCCCAATTCAATCAAAGGGGCAATGCTGCCATGGACGGTGCAGGTGCCTTCAGTTGGTTCCAGAACCCCAGCAATGATTTTTAATAAGGTTGATTTGCCGGAACCGTTAGTGCCTAAAATGCCAAAAACATCGCCCTTTTTAACTTCAAGGGAAATGTGGTCAAGGGCACGGAATTCCTTAAAATGCAGCTCTCTGCGAGCCAAGGCAATGGCATATTCCTTAAGGTTGGTCATGGTTTCGCTTGCCATGTTGAATACCATGGAAACGTTATCCACCTTGATCATGGTTTCAGCATTGGCGTTGGCATCGGCTTCATTTTCAGGAACATCGCCCAAAAACGATGTATTAACTACTTCAGGCATGCAGACCACCTAAACGTAGAGGATGAATTTCTTTTCCAGTTTGCGGAACACTACCAGGCCTACAACAAGCGTGATGGCACTCATGCCAAAGCAGATAAGGTTTTCCATAACGCCAGGAGTTGTGCCCCATAAGGCAATTTCGCGCATGTAGGTTACAAAATGATACATGGGATTAAAGTCCATAAGGGGTGCTGCCCAGGTAGGCAAAATGCTTACCGGGTAGAACAGCGGGGTGGCATAGGTCCATGCGGTAATTACCACGCCCCAAAGATGGCCCACGTCGCGGAAGAATACCACCAAGGCGGAAAGCAAAAAGCCCAAGCCTGCACTAAACATGAGTACGTATAGCAGCAAAAGGGGCAAAAATACCAAGTTCCAGGTGGGCGCCACGTGGAAAAATATCATAACTGCGGCAACCGCGATGAGCGAAAGCACGTAATTTACCAGCTGAAACAGTACCTTTTCTAAGGGGAACAGAATTTTTGAAATGCGGATTTTCTTGATAAGGGCGGAAGAATCAATGATGGAATTCATGGCCTGTGTGGTGGAATCTGCCATCAAGGTAAATAGCGTGCTGCCCAAAATTAAGTACAGCGGAAAGTTATCAATATCAAAGCGAAAGACTGTGCTGAACACAATGGAAAGAACCACCATCATCAGTAAAGGATTTAATACCGACCACAGCACACCTAACACACTGCGGCGATATTTCAGCTTGAAATCCTTGGAGACCAGCGAAGACAAAATAAACCAATTGCGTTTCAGGTCTGTTTTTTGGCTTGAAGCCACGTAGGTAACCTCCAGTTGTTAAAGCACCGCCGAAATGGTTCAACGATATTTTGATACCATAATAGGAACCTATATATTCTAACGTATGAACCAATAACCGTGCGCTTCCTACATGCGAGGTACACGAGTATGGCTGCGGTTTATCGACAACGAAAGAGAAGTAATGTCTCAATCTAATTCTGATGACGCGATTCAACCTAATTTGAGTAACAACAGCGCGAATGCGTCAAATGGCTCTGCTGCTTCCCCAGAAAAACTGGGACGTTTTCGTCGTTTGATGGATCGCTGGCAGTCATGCATTGACACCTCACGTAAGGGCTATTACCTGTCGTATGTGGGGCTGTTCTGTGTATTCATGCTTTTATTTGTGTTTGGGTATGCAATACATTTGCGTGGGTTTATTTGGGCTACCGATGGTCTTGAACAGCAGTACATGTTCTTCATTTTGCAAGGCGAATGGTTTCGTCAGCTGCTGTCTAATATTTTTATTGATCACACCTTTGCGATACCCATGTGGACCGATTCACTCGGTTATGGATCGGACTATATCAGTGCTATCAGCAATACTATTGGCGATCCCATTTTGTGGCTTTCGGTATTTGCCACTCCTGAAAATGCAGAATGGCTTTTAAATGCCACGGTGCCGCTGACGCTGTTTATCGCGGGTTTTATTTTTATGGGGTACTGTTCGTATAAACAGTTCGATCGTGCTTCTTCGCTTATTGGCTGCATGATATACCTGTTCGGCGGCTTCAGCTTCATCGCGTTTTCTCAGATCTTTATGGTGTATTCACTGATTCTGGGAATTATGGTTTTGTGGGGCATTGATAAGCTGTTTGATCATAAATCGCCCGTGTTACTTATAGCCGGCTTGTTCTTATGTTTCTTTTCGGGCACGAGCGATGCCTATGTGATGTGCCTTCTTCTGATGGTCTATTGCTTGGTGCGCGTGTTTAACCTGGATGAAAAGCTGACCTTTAAGGGCTTTTGGTTATGGGTAGCTAAGGTGCTGGGCTGCGTTGCTTTGGCGACGCTGCTTGCTGCGGTGCTCTTTGTGCCTGATGCTATGTCTATCTTGACGCAAGATAGGTTGGGGCTTGATCGCTATTCAAGCCCAACGTATTCCTTGAGTTATTATCTTTCGCTGCTTAGTGGATTTATTAACCCCACCTCGGTTGGGGCAGATTGCATCTACGGCTTTGCTCCGCTTGCCTTAGTGGTGGTATTCGGTCTGTTCTTTGCAAAGCATACTGGCATAGACCGTAAAACAAAGCGCGTTCTGCGTATCTTATTTATCGTGCTCACCATCTTTTTGTTGCTGCCCATAGTAGGCCGCATGATGAATGGCTTTGCTTACCCCAATAACCGTTGGGTATGGGCGTATGCCTTGCTGGTGTCCGTGATTGTGGTGCAGCTGTTGCCTGGGCTGCGGGCGGCACTCCAGAAAAACGACCGTCGCGTAGTGATAGCGGTATTGTGCTATGCCCTTGTGTGCATGTTGTTTTTGATGAGTCTTCAAACTGCAACGTTTTATGCCATGCTGGTGTTGTTGTTTGCCTGCTTGGTGGTTATGTATGCTTGGAAGGCTGCACGCTCGCTTTTCAATGTGTCGCTTCTAGGTGTGATGGCTGTAGGGGTAGTGTTCCTTTCAGTTCAGTGGGGTTCTGGATCCATTAAGAGTCAGGTTCAAATTGGACAGGCTTATACCTATGCGGTGACCGACGATGCTTCATCGGTGGTTATGCAGCTGCCCGATAGTTCAAGCCAGCGGTATGATTCAGCGGAAACACATGTGTGGCGCAACGGCAATATTGCCAATGGTATGCTGGGCAGCACGTTTTATAGCAGTATCTATAACAGCAGTGTTGATGAATATCACACCAGCTTAGGCCTAGCCACTTCATCAATGAACTTCTCGTATGCCACCTTGCAGGGTCGAACTACGTTAGAGGCGCTGGCAGGTACTAAGTATTTTGAAGTGCCTACCAATGATCAGCGATTATTGCCACCGCTGTATAGCACGAAGGTTGCAGAAGGTGCGGTAAAACAGGTTGACTATTCGGTCTACCAGGCAGATGCGGTGTTGCCCTTGGCTTTTGTGTATAGTCAGGCACTTTCGCGCGCTGATTATGATCGCCTGAGCTTGGCGCAGCGCCAAGATGCGCTCACCCAGGCGGTGGTGTTGGGTGATGCCAAGAAGAAAACTGGGGATGCTGCTGCAGCAGACGCTGCTGGTGCTGGTGCAGGGGCTGCCAGCGTTGATGCGGCCGGTGGTTCAGGTGCAACTGGCAACTCGTCGTTTGTTTCCCCAGATGACTTGCGCTCCTATACCACAGAAGTGCCATCAGAGTTAAGCATCACGAAAACATCCGATGCAACAGGGGATGATATTCGCCTTGCCGACACGCAGAGCGCCGATAAAAAACAGGCGGGCGTAACTATTGATGGCAATATCATCACCGTTACACAACCCAATACGGTGCTGTATCTTAATGCAGAAATTCCTGCAAACACCGAAGCCTATTTCATGTGCGAAGGTATGAATTACCAACCGCTACCACGCACCATCGATATGGCGCAAGGTAAGCGTGCCGCACTGAACCAGGCAGTAAATCAGCTGTTAACCGATAATCCCAAAGAAACTAAGCTGCTAGTTTCGGGCGATGGTATGTCCCAAGAAATTTGGTACATGAACAACAAGCATCACTTGTACGGTGGCAAGAAAGACTGGGCGGTTAATATTGGTTATTCCGATGAGCCGCGTCATACCATCGCGATACAGTTCACCAATCCTGGTACCTACCGCTTTAGTAGCTTTGGCGTATATGCAGATGATGTGTCTCAGGTGGAACAGGATATTCGCTCGCTCGCAGCAGCCGGTGCAACTGATATTCAGCAGGGCCAAAATTCACTTACCTGCACTGCCGCCGCCAATGTGCAAGGTGGTTATCTCTACTTCCGCATTCCGTATGCTGAAGGATGGAGCGCAACTGTTGATGGTGTTTCAGTGCCAATAGAAAAGGCTAATCTTGGATTTATGGCCGTACCTCTTGATGAGGGTACTCATCAGGTGCAGCTGACGTATGCAACGCCCTACTTGGGGTTAGGTGCTGCAATTTCTGTTGTGGGTGTGGCGCTTACGGTGTTAATAGGCGTGATTGCGAAGAAACGTCGTAAAAAAGCCTAGTCTGAATAGCTTATTGCGTGAGTCGTTTACTATGACAAGTGCGGGGTCACAGGCGTAGGTCGCAAATGCGGGTTAAATTGAGACCCTGCACAGTATGCGAGTAAGGATGTTTGATGCAAACGCATAAGCTTTCCAATGTGGTATTAAAAATCGAAGATCACATGTTGCAGTATCCCGAGGTGTATTACCGCGTTGATTCTGAACATGGCGCGGTGGCACAGTATTGTGCGTCCACTCAGTCACTTGCTATTACCGGAAAGGTAGATTTCACCACATACTTTAATTCT
Source organism: uncultured Coriobacteriaceae bacterium (assembly GCA_900539675.1). Lineage (GTDB taxonomy): Bacteria > Actinomycetota > Coriobacteriia > Coriobacteriales > Eggerthellaceae > Anaerotardibacter. The sequence goes on from UQDJ01000014.1 coordinate 12,352, forward strand.
TGCTCGCTGATAAAGTGGCATAAATATGCCGATATCAAGCGCGTTATGCTTCATCTAGAACTTTCAGGCGATGTATGCATGCTGCAATTTATGGGTATGTCTCATCGCGATAAAGCACCCGAACCCTTGGCAGAGGGGCAGCGTCTTTCGGGCGGTAAGGATAAGGGCAGCTATAAGGTGTATGACCTGGATTGTCCTATTACCGAAAAGGACCTGTTGGGCTTTACGCTGCAGGCACGCGGCACCGCGGTACTTCATAAGGCGTATTACTTTGTTGAAGTGGCCGATGAAGCGGTTAATCCTGTCAAGCTGGCGCTTGCTACGACCACCTTTAAAAAGGAGCAATACATTGTTCCTAATATTGATCTGATAAAGCGCGAAGTTTTAGCATCGGAAGATCCGGTGGCAAACAACTTCCACATGTATGTGATTGACAACGGTTGCACGCTGGATGCCAAAGCGCTTTCCGATGATGGCGTAACGGTTCTGTCCAATAAGAATGTGGGTGGTGCTGGCGGCTTTGCGCGCGGCATGATGGAAGCCTTGGCAAGCGATGTGGGCTATACGCACATTCTGCTGATGGACGACGACGTTAAGGTATCTGCTGAAAGCATAAAGCGCACCTACAATTTGTTGGCTTTGGCACAGGGTAAGTATCGTCAAGCGTTTATTAATGGCGCCATGCTGGCAGTCGAAGAGCCAAATCTGCAGTTCGAAGACGTTTCATACGTTATTCATTCTGGTGCTTATAGGCGCATCAAGGATGACTTATACATTGACAATATGCGCGATGTTGCAGAAAACGAATCGGTCAATGTTGAGGTTCCTCACGCCTATGGCGCATGGTGGTATAGCTGCATTCCGCTGGAGCGCGTGCGCGAGGTTGGTCTGCCGCTGCCGGTATTTGTTCGTTGTGATGATGTGGAATACGGTATGCGCACCAAGCCAACGTATATGACCATGAATGGCATTTGCGTGTGGCATGAAGGGTTTGAAGGCAGGTTCCGCCCATCGGTTGACTGCTATCAGTACATTCGCAACTTTATGATCATGATTGTCATGGATGATTGCGCATCAGAGCGCATGTTTGTCACGCGTTGGGAGCGCAATATTCACTTGCATATGCGTACCATGGAATATGACACGGTTGAACTGTTCTTGGATGGCATGGAAGACTATCTGAAAGGCCCGGATTATTTGGCGTGGGTCAGCGGCGAATAGTTGATGAAGAAAAACGGCGCAAAGAATGAAAAGCTTATTCCCGTCGAAGAGCTTGACCAAGATGTTATTTCGTCCATGAAGCATTCCAAGCGTGCCTTTGGCGGTAAGTCGCATATTGCTCAGTTCTTGCGCGTATGGCGCACGCTGCCGTATGACCGTCACTTGTTACCTGAAAAAATGCTACGCGATAAGCCTGAAGCGGTGTTTTACAGTGGCCTTTCGGTATTGTCGCCTCGATCCATGGCCACTAAGACACTGGTGGCGTTTGACTTAGATGGTAAGAATGCCGCCGTGCGCCATATGGATCGCAATCGCTATAAGCAATTGATGGATAGGTTTAATCATCTGAAAAAGGAGCACGCCGTTCGTGGTGAAGCGGTGCGTGCTGCCTACAAGGCAGCCAAGCCGAAGCTTACTTCGTGGGAATTCTGGAATCGGTATTTGGGTACCGATTTGAAGCCTGCCAAAGAAGACTCGTCGACCAACGCTGACTAAATGGCTTGAGCGCATAGCCCTCAAATAGTTCTGAAGCAGCCTTATCTGTTTGCCTGCTTGGCTCTGCTTGGCTCTGTTGGGCGCACAGGCCTGTAGCAGTCGTTAGTTGTTGACGCTGTTCTGCTCGGGCGCCTTTACATATTCGATGCTCGGATGAAAGCGCAAGCCTTCAAGGTTGCCTTTAAGAATCGTGCGCAAACGCTTGCCCTTTTTAGATTTCGCTTTGGTGAGTACCAAAAACGCATGATAGAACCCACGCACGAAAATGTAGGAGTACCCCTTTAGTCCTTCGCGACGGTACAGCACGACATCATTGCGATATGCCAAACGGTAGCGATCAATCTTCTCTTCGTCGTCTAAGGCAATGTTGCCCACACCATTGTTTTTCGATTTGTGCGTTACCACGCTTTTGCCCACCACATAGCAGGGGTATTTGCGTGAAATGCGGCGCGTAAATTCCCAGTCATCGGACCAGATGAAGAAGTCTTTAATGGGAAGGCCCAGTTCGGCAATGATAGGTGCCGGAATAAAGAGCGATACAAATGATGCCAGCGTTGCGGGCTGAAGGTCGGGTGAAAAATCGGTGATATTAGTCGTCAGCGGATGGCGCTGAGTGTTCATAGTACAAATGCTGCCATCTACCCAGCGGCATACGCTGCTCAAGTAGCCATAGTTGCCGTTCAGGGTGGTGTCCGCATCTAGGAACGCGCACAGCGTATCGGGGTGGGGCATGCAGTCATCGTCCATAACCCACACAAAATCATAGCCAGCTTCAACGGCTTTGCGCATGCCGTAGTTAAAACCGCCAGCGCCACCAAGGTTTGATCCGGTATTAAAGTAATGAATAGTATTAGCGTCAATTAAGGGCTGCAAGGCGGATACGGTGTCATCGGTGCTGGCATTGTCTATCACCAGGATGTCCAGCGATGTGTCACTATAGTTGGAGAAGTCTTGCGCCTGAAGGCAGCCTAGGCATTCAAGCAACAGATCTTTGCGGTTATAGGTAACAACAACAGCGGCAACGCGACGCATAGTAGTCCTTATCTTGGTAGTGAACGTCTTTCCAATAGAGTATAGGGAAACTGCGTTATCGTGCCATATTTGAACCATCTGCCCATAATTACGGGATGTTACTTATGGGATGGCTGAACTTATCCAACTATTAAATCGCGCTGACAAGCGCGTCATGCATCCATGACCATACTCGTGCATATACCCATGGCGGCTTACTCAAACATCCGATCTACGCTCACCAAGGTGACATTCTTTTTCAGCTTGGCTTCTGCTATGCATTGTTCGCTGAAGCCGTTTTTGCTGAATAGGAATAGATAGACGTGGTTATATCCTGACTGCAGGAATGTAGCACGATGGCTAAGAGTAGAAAGAACATCCAGGTCAACTGGTTTATTGTGCCATTTACATTCACCGAGCAACAGTTCGCCATCAAGGCCCGTCGCTACAATGTCTATCTCTGCTTGCTCTTTTTTAATTGGATCAGCTCCCCACCAGCAACCAATGTTTGCGGGGATGAATGGAAGCTTGCCTGCGCGTGCTTGATACATGATCCACTGCCTGCAAATGGATTCAAATGATGTGCCTACAAATGTTGAAAAGTCGTGTTCCAGGATATGATGCGCTACCGCATTGTGTAATCCAGCATCTAAGGCAGACGCATAGGAGGGGACAAAACGGAACCAAAAACGAAACAGATTATCCGCAATATGATAGAGAACCTGCTTGCGATTCGCTTTGATAAGTGGGGCAATGCGCTTTACGATGCCAAGCGCTTGTAGGGTATTGAGGTAGGGTGCTATTGAAGCAGGTCCACTCATATGCGTGGCATGGGCAATATCAACAGGCTTTTCGCTGCCATGAGCTATTGTATTAATGATGGCGTAGTACTTGGCTGGCGAGCGAGTTTCCTGCATCAGATAGTTTTCCGGTTCAATGGATAAGTAACTTGTTTTGTTGAGGATCTTATTGGCAATATTCCATTCGATAGTTTGCTTTGCATCAAGCTGCGCTAGGTAGAACGGCATGCCACCCACAAGGCTATAGAACTCTATTGTGCTAACGGCATCGGTGGTTCGAAGCATTTGTTGTGCATCGAATATAGTGAATGGCTTTAACTTGAGTTGTAACGTGCGTCGTCCATACAGGGGACTTTTTTCTCCAAGCACCTGATGTTCCATAAAGCTCATAGATGACCCGCATAGGATCAAAAACAGTTGGCTTGAAGCTCGCCTTTGATCAATCATCTTTTGCAGTATTGACGAAATGCTTGGCTCGCTTTGTGCCAGATAGGGATATTCGTCGATAACCAGAACAATGCGTTCATGCTCGGCTTTGTCGAAAACATAGCTCAATGCCTCGTCATAGCTTGAGAATGTGGGTGATGCTGTTGAAGGAAATAGAGTGGGCGAATTTACGTTCAAAATTGCGCGGCTTAACTGTACTAAATTGTCCTGAGCGGTGCTTTCGAGGGCTGTGAAAAAGATCGTGTGCGGTTTATCATGGGTAAATTCATGTAACAAGAACGTTTTGCCAACGCGGCGCCTGCCATACACAACGGCCATCTGAAATACATTCGTTGTATAGGCTTGATTGAGAGAGTTGAGTTCTTCTGAACGTCCAATAAACATAATGTCTCCTATTAGTATTGGAAAACAGAATGTGCAACACACCAGGTTACAAGGCTAGATTAAAGATTGGATTACTGAACAGATCAAAGTTAGTATAGCACGATATACTAAAGTTCAATATAGTGAAACGTACTATACTAATCTGAGTTTGCCCGTGCAGGCTTGATGTTCAATCCGCGATCTGTACCCCCGTGTGCCCCGCACTTTTGCGCGCTCAAGCGGTATTATTCCTAGTCAAGTGCCGAAAGGGTACAACCTGCGGTGATGCTATGTAACGCGTTCGCAATATTAATAACGTAGCCTTGGGCATGCGGCTGTAATATGTAAGTTGTTTATTGGCATTTTTGCGACGGTTGCGCTATCTGGTGCAAAATAAACAATCTATATCAAGCATGCTAGATGAGAGGTTTACGTGGGCATTGCAATAATTGGCTGTGGGAATGCGCTTCCCGCTCTAGATGTTGTGAATGATGAATTGACAGCACTTGTCGATACGAGTGATGAATGGATCACCAAACGAACTGGTATTAAAAGTCGAAAGATTGCAACAACTGAAACGACTATCGATTTAGGCGTGGCCGCTTCGCGCAAAGCAATGGGCTGGGATGCGGGTGGCTATAACGAGCATCGCGTAAATCCTGAAGATATTGATTTAGTTATTTGTGCAACCGTAACCCCCGATACTATGGTGCCCTCGAATGCAGCCATCATTCGTCGCCGTATGGGCTTGGAAAATGCCGCGTGCTTTGATTTAAATGCGGCCTGTTCTGGCTTTGTGTATGCCTTGACCGTCGCAGAGGGGTTGTTGGCTTCGTCTCTTAATACGACTAGGCGCACCGGTTTTCGCCGCGCGTTGGTGGTAGCAGCTGAACGCACGAGCCGTATTACCAACTGGGCGGATCGCAATACCTGTGTACTGTTAGGCGATGGATCCGGCGCAGTGGTTGTCGAGTATGATCCTGATCGTACGGGCATCATGAGTACGTTTATTGCAAACGAAGATGACATCCATAATGCCCTTACTTTGCCTGATCACAATGCGGTTGTTCCGCCCTATGACGATCATGGCGTCAATCTTGATGCTCCAAATCATGTTGATCCGAGTCATGCTTCTATCGACGAAGAGCTGGGCATTGCTGAAGCGGTGGCCGAAGGTGCTCCTCGCGATGTGCTGCGCATGAATGGTCAGCAGGTATTTAAGTTTTCTGCCCACGCTATGAAGCTTGCCATTGAAGAGGTATGCAAGCGTGCCGAAGTTGATGTGCAGGATATTAAGCTGGTGGTGCCTCATCAGGCAAATCAGCGCATTATCGATTTTGCGGCTAAGCGCATGGGTGTATCGAACGAAATTTTCAAGATGTCTATTCGTCATCGTGGTAATTCATCTGCGGCAAGTGTTCCGTCTGCTTTGGCGGATGCGTATGCAGAAGGCGATATTCAGCCGGGCGATAAGGTTATCCTGGTGGCTTTCGGCGGCGGCTATACGTTGGGCGCGGTGTTGTACGAGGCATAAGGCGCACTGCGCAATGACCGCGCACTATATAATGATCGCGCACTAGTTTTTTGGAGATCGTTATGAACTTCACCGACCATATTCAGTCGATGACACCTGACTTAGAGCCGTATGTCATCAAGCAACGGCGCTACTTTCACGCCCATCCTGAATTGAGCGGCAAGGAAGTTGAAACCACAAAGATCCTTGCAGCGGAGCTCGATGCACTGGGCGTGCCCTATACCCGCATTGTTGAAGATGATTTTTCGACTGGCTTATTCGCGGTTATCAAAGGTGAAGCCCCTGGCGCTTATGACGATGAGGGTAAGCCTCATCACAGTTTGGCGCTGCGCTGCGATATAGATGCGCTTCCCGTAACGGAGCAAACAGAGGCGCCGTTCGCTTCGCAAAATGAAGGGGTCATGCATGCCTGCGGCCACGATTGCCATATGGCCATGATGCTTGGCGCGCTGCGCATGCTGAACGATTCACGTGCTTACCTGAAAGGCGAAGTGCGCATTCTCTTCCAACCGGCAGAAGAAATATCAATCGGTTCTCGCAAGATGATGCGAGCGGGCGCTCTTGATGGTGTCGAAAGTATTTACGGTGCACATATTTGGAGCGAAGTTGATGCGGGGCGCGTATCTATTGAGCCTGGTCCTCGTATGGCAAATACGGATTGGTTTAGGGTAGATATCGCTGGCTCAAGTGCGCATGGAGCTATGCCGCATAAGGGTGTTGATGCCATTGTGGTTGGAGCCGCCCTCATTGAAGCACTGCAGGTGGTGGTCAGTCGCGATACGTCACCTTTTGAACCGGTGGTGCTCACCATTGGTGAATTCCACGGCGGTGTTGCGCGTAACGTCATGGCAGGTACTGCCTATTTGACGGGCACGGTGCGCTCTTTTAATCCAGATGTGCGCAATTTTCTGCGCGAACGTATGGATTTCATTGTGAATCACGTGGCGAAATCGTATGGGGCTACTGCCACGTTTGAATGGCAGACGGGCAATTCGGCGTTGATCAACGATGAAGTGTGTGCCTGTCGTGCTCAGCAGGCTGCAAAAACCGTGCTGGGTGAATCGGCCTTGGTGAAGTATGAAGGCACGCTATCGGGCGAAGATTTCTCAGAGTATCTCAATGTGGTGCCGGGCGTGTTTGTGTTTATCGGCGCACGCAACCCAAAGGTGGGTGCAAAATATCCGCAGCATAGCTGTTTTTACACCATTGATGAAAGCGTTTTGATTAAAGGTTCTTTGCTGGCTGCTCAATATGCTTACGATTTTTTAAGTGAACAGTGACGCTCAGTAAAAAAGTGACACTAAGTTAAAAAGTGATGCTAAATGAAAAGTGACGCGCTCTATTTCGGAACGCGTCACTTTTTTACGAGTCGAGTAAAGCCTAATGACTAATTAAGATCCATGTATTGTGCTAGAACTAATGGAACTGTAATAGTTGCGCCCATTACGCTTTCATAACTATATAAGCCACCATAGGTGCCATAGAAAGTAACGATGTCATCCTCTAAAATGCGGGATCCAGAGTCGGTTTTAGAAGCAACAACCATAACGGTGTCATCCCAAATGCCATAGCTACCCTTGGTGACGTTAATTCGATAACTGGTGCTCGAGGTTCCTTCTAGCACTTGGACTACTTTACCGGTGAAAACAACATCGGCACCTTCGTAGTCATCAGGGTTACGAGCTAAGTCCTCATAGGAATATTCGCTGCAGGAAGCCTTGTATTCGTCTTCGGTAAGCTTAGGAACAATTTCCAAGGTGCACGTTTTGCCCTGATAGGAAATATCGAAGGTGTTAGTAGAGCCACCAACAAGTGTTCCGGGATTGGTAACCGTCCAGCCAGTAACGGTTTGCGAGGTGCCGTCAGAATAAGAAGCTTTAACGGTAATTCCGGTATTGCTGTCATCAATAGTGGTGCCGGAAAGCGTGTCGCCAGAGTATGTTGCAGTAATGCTAGACAGCTTTTTTCGGCCTTCTTGGGGGTGGTGGTTGAAGTCTGGCTCGATGAATTGTAGGAGCTGCTAGTAGATGAAGTAGAGCTGGCAGTTCCTGTAGTGCTTGAGGATGATCCCATGCTGCCCATGATGGCAATGCCAGCAATCATCCAAATACAGGCAACCACAATCAAGGCTGCTCTTTCTGCCTTTTTAGCTGGCTTTTTCTGCACAACGGCCAAAATGATGCCTGCAATAGGGCACAGGAACGTTATAAGGCCTATGAACCACAGCTTTTTATAGATATAGACTGGTTCCTTATCCGGTTGCGATGGGGGCTGAAACTCTGCGTTGTCAGACTCTTGTGTAGCCTGCTGAGGAGCAATTGGCCCTTTTGGAGGCATGGGGGATGGGCCACCTTGAGTGTGAGAGGTGGCGGGCGGAGTTTCAGGTTGCTCATCGGCAGAGTTACTTGCTGCATTTGGCTGAGGAATGCCAACTACGGGATCGCCGGCAGGCTCGGGCGCTGCGTTGCTCGCAGTAGATTCTGGGGCAGTAGGCGAAGTGGCAGGGGTATTTTCTGCCTCATGCTTGCCTGCCTGTGCCTCGGGCGCCGGCGTTTCATTGTCTTTTTTAGACTCCTGGTAGGGGGTAGTTTCTTCCGCTTTAGTACCGCAATAGGGGCAGAATGGACTGTCAAATTCGGCACCGCAATTTTTGCAGCGATTCATTGATGTCTCCTTCGTATAACTTGAACACTGAGATCAGTATATCAATTTGAGCATATTCGAGTAGCTGCACAAGTCCTATTTTTGGGATAGCTAATAAGTAATTATGCTTGTTGATCAGACTTGTTTCTAATGGATCTTTTCTGTTTATGAGCGGCGAAGCTTGTCTGTGCTCGTTCCATAAAAGTCGCTTGAGGACGAAGCATCGAAAATGTCATCATGGCAAACCGGATAGGGAAATAGAAATGGCCTCCATTTCTGGAGGCCATTGGGTGGTCATTATTGTCACATGATAGAACTTGCATTCAGGCATCCGTCAGCGCTGACTTGTTCCTCAGGGAGATGCCACGAAACGTACTGTGCACAGATATTCGAAGGCGGAAGCAGCTTTCAAGTTCGCTCGAGCTATGACGTCCACGGTTTATCGAAGTCAGGCGTTAAGCTACCGTCTTCGGGGCGGTTAAACAGCGTTTCGGTGCCGCAATCTTGGCAGGTGCCTACCAACACCTTGTGCTTGCGGAACGTTAACGCCACATAGCCAATGCCAAAAGCCAAGGCAAACCAGGGCATTGCAAAAGCGAAAATGATTACTACTGTTGCAGCGCCGGCGTGAATGTACCACTTCGAAGGTACGCGGCGACGGTCAGGTGTGTAAACCATATTTTCGCTACCACAATTAGGGCATACAATTTTGCGCTCTGGTTTCTTAGTTTTTCTTTTATTGGGATTAGTTGGTTCGTACTTCTTCTTTTTAGCCATCCGAAAGACCCTCCATAAGGCGTCATCCTCTTATTGACACCCTCGCGGTTCTGTCAAAACAAAACGTGCACGGGGTGCACGTTGGCATGTTGTTATTAACCTTGTATATAAGGGTAACACGTTCACTTCATAAGGCGAACCCCTTATGAAGTCTTACCCTCATTCAAAACATTGGTATGAGATGGGAATCAATATGCATATTGGAATAGATACCAAGATGCTTCTATTCCTTAGGGCTTCATGCCTCTATTCCTCAGGGTTTCACATTTCAGTTCCACGTCTTGGTGTAGGTGCTAAGGCAGCTATTCCTCAAAGCCCCACATCTTTACTTCGGTTTCAAGTGTGACGCCAAACTGCTCTTTGACCGCTGCTTGAACATCGCGAATGACGTGGCAAACATCTTGCGCTGTTGCCTTGCCGCGATTGATGACGAACCCTGCATGTTTGGTGGATACTTGCGCGTCTCCAACGGTGTGGCCTTGCATGCCGGCATCCTGAATCAGTTTGCCGGCAAAGTATCCAGTAGGGCGCTTGAAAGTGCTGCCTGCGCTTGCCATTTCAAGGGGCTGTTTGGAGGCGCGGCGCTGAGTTAAATCATCCATGCGAGCCTGAATTGCATCTTTACTATCGGGGTGAAGTTGCAGGGTGACTGAAAGAATAATCCAGCCTGCATCACCCATCATGCTGTGACGGTATCCCCATTCGGCTTCGTTGGCGCTGATGGTATGCACGCCACCTTCAGTATCTAAGCAGGTAACACTAGTGGCAACATCCTTAAATTCGCCATCGTAAGCGCCGGCATTCATGATGGCGGCACCACCAATAGATCCAGGAATGCCACTTGCAAATTCATAGCCTGCCAAGCCTGCCGCGCATGCCGCCTGTGCCACCGCTTCGTTAGTGGCACCTGCTTGCACGGTGATGGTGGTGCCATCAACGGTAATCGCGCTCATGCGCTGACCAATTTCAATAACCACGCCACGCAAGCCGCTATCGGATACTAACAGGTCGCTTCCGCAACCAATAACCCACCAGGGGTTTTGAGTATCTTTTGCAGCGGAAATAGCTGCAGTAATATCGGCTGCCGATTCTGGACGCACATAGAAGTCTGCTGGACCACCTACTTTAAAGGTGGTGTGTTGTGCCATGGGCTCATCCTGCAAGATGTCGTCTTTGGCAAAGGTTTGCATTAGAGCATTGAGCAGGGCTTCTTTGTTCATGCGGGACTCATCACTTCCTGTTGCTTAGCTTTCAAGCGAATAAGTGTAGCGTACCCATATGGAGGGTTTGCGAGTCGCTTTTCTAAAGACATGAATCAGTTTTAGAGCCGTGTTGCCTATTAATACGAGGGCGCTTGTAAGCTATGAGGAGTAAAGAATAAGACACGAGTAGTTCTCTTATAGTTTAGAGGTGTTCTCTTGTAGTTTCAGGTATAACCGAAACTACAAGAGAAATACTTAGTAGTTTCAATTATACTGAAAACTATAAAAGAGGAGGTCGGTATGATTCAGCGTGATAGCTACCTTGAGGAAATTAAACCATTTATTGGGAAAAATATAATTAAGGTGCTCGTTGGCGTTAGACGTGCCGGTAAGTCGACGCTGCTTGAAATGCTGGCACAGCACTTTGTTGATTCAGGAACTGATCCTTCGACGCTTTTACATTTGCGCTTTGAATCGGAGGAATATGCCCATATAAATAACAAGGATGATTTGGTTCGCTACGTATACGAATCTCTTGATACCTCAAAGCCTTTCATTTTGTTACTTGATGAAATTCAAGAAGTTGAAGGTTGGGAAGTAGCTTTGCGTTCGTTTATGGTTGATTGCACGGCAGATATTTATATTACCGGTTCAAATGCCCACGTTTTATCTAGCGATCTTGCTACGTATATAACAGGGCGCTATGTTACTATCCCCATTTACCCTTTATCATTTGCAGAATTTTATGATGGACTGCAGGCAGTCACAGGGCAAGTTGATTCGCGTAGTGCGTTTAGAAAGTATGTGCTTCAGGGTGGATTTCCGTTTCAAAATGAACTTGCCTTTGAACAGAGCGCCTCGCTTAAATATCTGTCTGATTTGTTATCAACCATTTTGCTTAAGGACGTGGTTAGGCGCAATTCAATTCGCGATGTTGACTTGCTTGAGCGGCTTGTTCGATATGCGGCTGCAGAAGAAGGACATCTGCTTAGTGTGAAAAATATAGCGGATTATCTTAAAAGCGAGCGACGCAAAGCTGCGCAAGAAACCATTGCAAATTATCTGTATGCCGCAGAAAACGCCTACCTGTTTTATCGAATTCCAAGGGAAGATGCGCTTGGCAAAAGCATCTTGGCATTTAATGAAAAGTGGTACCTTGTTGACCCTGGGTTGCGACAGGCTTTAGGGTTGGATAACGCTTCACATATTGATCAGGTGCTAGAGGGTATTGTGTGCATGGAGCTCAAACGCAGAGGATATGAGCTAACGGTGGGCAAAATTGGCCACCAAGAAATAGATTTTATCGCCAAAAAAGGCAGCTCAATTGAATATTACCAGGTGAGTTATCTTGTTGTTGATGAGGCAACAAGGAATAGAGAATTTGGCGCATTGGAAGCACTGCCTGACAATTACCCTAAATACGTTTTGTCTTTAGATGAATTTCAAACTTCTAGAAATGGCATAGAAGGGAAAAACCTCATCGATTGGCTCCTTGCCGGAGCCGATTAAAAGTGAGTACGTGCCCGCATTGAGAGAATTAAACGCTATGGCATAGGTTTTCCCAACTATGAAATAGGAGTAGAGTACTAAGAAGCCGTCAGCACAGGCCGCGTGCGAGGGGAGACGGGATGGCACAATACATCTTTTGGGGGACGTTCTTTTTTGCCTACCTGATTAACGGTATTACCGGGTTCGCGGGCAATATTTTTGCCATGCCCGTGGGCATTTCTACCATTGGTCACGAAACATCAATCGTCGTACTGAACTGCACTGGATGGCTTGCCAGTGTGATGATTGCAGTTACCGGACTGAAGCACATTGTGTGGCGCGAAGTGCTGAAAATGTGCGTGGTCATGCTCATTTTTATGGCGGTGGGTGCTTGGATCAATACGGTAGCTCCGTTGGATTATCTGACAAAGGTGTATGGCATCGCGATCGAAATCATTGCCATTCGAGGGTTATTCTTTAATAAAAGTAACAAGGCGCTTCCCAATTGGCTGTTGTGGATCATTCTTGCCTTTGGCGGCATTATCCAGGGCATGTTTGTTTCTGGCGGATCGTTTTTAGCGATTTATGCCTTGCAGAAAATCCCTGATAAAGAAGCATTCCGTGCAACCACCACTATGTGTTGGGTCATTTTGAATGGCGCCTATGCACTGTTTGGCATTGTGCAGGGTGGTCTTGCAGGCGATGGCCTTATGATTCTGTTGGTCTGCATTCCTTTACTGATTATTGCCACCTGGCTTGGCGGTAAAATCCAAAAGCGCATCAGTCAGGAACAGTTTACAAAGTTCACCTATGTGCTGCTGGTGGTTGTTGGGCTAGTTATGCTGTTCAAGTAAGAAGAGCCGTATTTGTGCTGTTTGCTCGCAAGGTCAGCAGGTTAGCTCGCTGCTGCGCTAGTTGCTGTTCAAGTAAGAAGCGCCGGCCTATTAGCGATTGGCCTTCAGGCGTGCGAACACGTTGGTGCTGTTTTGGCGCACCCACGAAATGAAAGAGCTTTCTGCCATAGTTAAATGAACACTGCCCATCCGCAGGGGAGCCAACACTATACCCATCATTTTGGTGCGGGGACGAGCAAGCTTCAACGCTTCGCGAGCTTGTGGTGTGGAAATCATCTTGCGTATTTCATCGTGCTTTTCAGCGTGTGACAAGGTGCAATTGCGGTTTGTCACATTTTCAATACAGCCAACCAACCGTTCGGCATAACGGCGCGCTAAAAATTCGCGTACCTCGGGGGTGTCAATGCCCCAATAGCGGTACAGATCCTTCATCCAGCGATGTTCTTCTTCGCGCTTTTCGTACATGTCGGGGCGGTACTTGGTGTTTTCGCTTTCGGCGCGGGCACGCAAGAAGTGATAATAGTGGCCATCCAGGCAGCCCACGTGCTTTACGTCCCGCATCACATCCAGATTGAAAGGCAAATCGTCCCAGAACGTGGTGGGGAACTTCAGATTATGTTCCTTTAAATATTCGCGGCGATATAACTTGTTCCACGGTGCGTAGAGCAGCTGAGCGTCGAACAGTTCGCAAGCTGCTTCGCGAAATTCCTGCTGAGAGGAATAAAACTTATTGGGCGCATTGCGCAGTTCGCGGTAGTATCTGCCGTTATCGTCGTAGTAGGTATCAATAGTAAAGCCGGTCACCAGCAGATCAAGGTTGTTTTCCGAGGCAACCCGATACATATCAGCCAACATGGTGGGTTCACACCAATCGTCGCCATCCATGAAGTACAAATATGTGCCACGAGCAATATCTATAGCGGCATTGCGGGCAGCGGCGGCGCCAGCATTTTTCTGGTGGATAACGCGAATGCGCATGTCTTCATCGGCTATGCGATCGCACAGCTCGCCGGAACCATCAGTAGATCCATCGTCTACAAGAAGAGTTTCGTAACTAGTAAACGTCTGGTTCTGCAAGGAGCAGATTGCGCGGTGTAGCCAACCTTTGACGTTATAAACCGGAATGATGACGCTTATAGAAGGTGTGTGCGACAACGAACATCTTCTCCAACTCAAATTGTTAACTCTCGCGTGTCATTCTATATAAAGGGATGCGCTCAATTGTGAAGAGGGTATGTGTTCAAAGTACCTCCATGTATCGCACCCGTCATGCGAGGTGAAAGGGAGATTTCCTTCTTTTGTGCGAGGTGAGCGCCCCAAGGGCAATGTGCTAAAAAGCGTTTGGCAGAACCATTTTGACCTGATGGTGTGCCTGATTCTCATGAAGTCTTCATGGTGCATACATCCCGGTTTGTTGCGTATTCCGTATTTATGGGTGAAGTGGGTATAATTAGCTTTTGGCAAAGTGACGCCCGAATTGTCTCGGCGCTTCGCAGGATGCTTTGCCTTTGAGCAATGTAGTAGTCAAACGAACCAGGAGGGCAAGCGTGAACTGGCTTGAGTATGCGGTGCTCTTTTTGGTTGCCGTTGTGGTGACTATTGCCCTTACTCCTCTTGTTAAACGCCTTGCCATTCGCCTTGATGCTATTGATTATCCCAGTGCTCGTCGTGTGAATATGCTGCCAACACCCCGTTTGGGTGGCGTTGCAATCTTTGGTGGCATTGTTGCTGCATTCGTGTGCCTGATCGTAGGCATGCATTTCTTTGGGTGGTCAAACCCGCTTGATCCTTACGATCAGAACAAGATCAACTATCTTGGCGTCATCGTAGGCATGGTGTTTATATTTGGCGTGGGCGTTGTGGACGATGTGGTTGATCTGAAGCCGAAGGTGAAGCTGCTTGGGCAGATTATTGCTGCTTGCATTGTGGCGTGGTCGGGGTTGCTTTTATCTGATATTCATAACCCCATCGGTGAAGGGTTTATTCAATTTGGCTGGTTTGCCTATCCGCTGACAGTGTTTTATCTGGTGGCCTTCGCGAATGTGATCAATCTTATTGATGGCTTAGACGGGCTGGCTGCCGGCATTACCGCTATTTCTGCCACAACGATTATGATCTTTGCGGTGCTTACGGCTCGCCCCGATGCAGCGGTGTTCAGCGTGCTGCTGTTGGGTGCTTGCGTGGGCTTTTTGAAGAGCAACTTTTATCCGGCTTCCATTTTTATGGGCGATTCTGGCGCGCTGCTGTTGGGCTTTTCGCTGGGCGTCATTTCGCTTTTTGCTGTTGCTCGTTCTGCTTTGGTGGTTTCGCTGTTGGTGCCTATTCTTGCGGCAGGCGTGCCAATCTTGGATACGTTTTTCGCGATTGTGCGCCGCAAGCGCGAACATCGCCCTATCGATGAGGCGGACAAGGGCCATATTCATCATCGGTTGATGCGTGCAGGCTTTAGTCAGCGCACCACAGTGCTTATTATGTGGGCATGGACTGCCATGTTGGCCGCATGCGGCATTGTTATTACGGTGGCCGATAACCTGGTTCGTATTCCCATCTTCTTGCTGGCGTGCGCTATTACGGTATATGCCATTGTGAAGTTGCGCCTGCTGGGCGATGCCTTAAGTCACCATTTCAACCCGCGCATCAAGCCGCATCGTAAAGTTGAGGATGCAAAATCGAGCGAAAAGTCTGAGGCGCAATCAGACACCAAAGACGCTTAAAGATACGTCTACGTCGGCCTTGCCAATACGTAAAAGCGCACGGCGCCTATAGATACTTCGTCCTTGCTAATGCGCAAAATCACCCAATGATTTGAGATGCTTCATTATTACCGATAAGGGAAGGTGTGCGACGTCTAGAGATGCTTCACTATTGCAAATGTGCAAAGCGCGCGAAAGATCTTATTCGACACTCTTCAGCGCTTCAATCATGTCAATCTTTGCCAGAGCTCTATTCGAAAGCAGTGCCACAATCCAAGCAAACAGCAGTGTTAAGCCAGCAGCAATGACGTAGCTTAAAGGCTCAATCGTTACTGCGAAGTAAATAGAAGGCATCTTTAAGATGTAGGTGAGCGAATTGCTAAACGCATAGCCTGCAGGGATGCCCACCAACACACCAACCAAGGTGAGCAAGATGGTTTCTTTGTTCACGTAGTGGTTCACTTCGCGACGACGGAACCCCAGTACTTTGATGGTGGCCAGCTCGCGCTCGCGCTCGGAAATATTGGTTGTAGACAGCGTGAACAGCACCACGAAGGCAAGTGCTGCCGCCAGCACAATAATCACGTACACAATGGTGTTGATCAGCGAAAAGGATTGAGAGAATTCTTCGCGCATCTGCTGGGTGCTGGTTACGGTCATGAAATCATCCTGCGATGCCAGGTCATCGGCAAATGCAATTTGGTCCGCTTCGTTATCGGATGCAAGATTGATAAAGAAGCCATTGGGATCAGCCTGCTTGCCGAACAGCTGCGCATACGTGCTTTGGGTGATATAGGCGGCATTGCCCAAATAATTATCAATGACGTGTTCCACCGGCACGTTTGCCGCATCAAGCGTGCTGGTTTCGACATGCACGTTATCGCCATCACTAATGCCAAGCAAATCAGCGGCATTGCGAGTAAGCAGCATGCCTTCGTTAGTTAAATCGCACGGGGTGGTGGCGCTGGTGCGCAGGTTAATGAAGGTGGTAAGAGGCGCGCCGTCGGGTACCACAAACAGCTGCAACGTCTCCTTGCTGGCAGAAGAGGTCTTATCGGTTTGATCAGTTTGACCAGGTTGATTGGCTTGATCGGTTTTATCAGCCGTCGCGGCAGAGTTTGTTTGATCGGACTGTAGGTCAGAATCTTTTTGATCTGCCTGTGCGGCAGGACTCATGGTAACGCTATCAACCGTCAATCCTAAAACGTTGGCAACTCGTCCGTCGTTTTCAAGGGATGCAAGAGCATTGTCGTAGTTTGACTGGTCCACTACGGCAAGGACATCGTAGCGATTGATGTCTTCGTATTGCATGGGCGATAAGGCATGAACCGAATCACGAATGGCAAAGCCGCAAATAAGCAGTGCCATACAACCCATGATGCCGAATATGGTCATCAAAAAGCGCTTTTTATAGCGGAAAATGTTGCGAGCAGTAACTTTATTCAAAAACGACATGCGCTTCCAAATGAAGCCAATGTGTTCCAGCAAAATGCGCGATCCAGCGCGCGGGGTTTTAGGACGCATCAGGGCAGCGGGGGTTTGTTTGAGCTCACTGCGGCAGGCAAGGATAGCGGCACCAACAATGCCTAAAATGAAGAACACGGGTCCGCCTATGCCGTAGAGCAAGTCGAACGAATAAAGGTACTGCGGCAACTGATACATAACTTCGAACACATAAAACAGCACCATGGGAAAAGCAATAAAGCCGCAAATCTCACCAATAACGCAGCCAATCAGGCATGCGCCTAGGGCGTACACGATATATTTCATCAGAATGGCACCGCGACTATAACCCAGCGATTTATAGGTACCAATCAGACCACGTTCTTCTTCAACCATACGGGTAATGGCGGTAAGCGCAATCAGTACGGCCACCACGATAAAGACAACCGGAAATACCAGACCAATAGCCTCAATCGAAGAAGCATCGCTTTCTACGCTGTTGTAGCCAGCGTTGGAATCGCGCGTTTGGGTATACCATTGGGCGGGTTCGATGCTTTCAACATCGGCGCGCGCTTGGGCAATTTGTTCAAGCGCATCGGCTTTGGATGATTCGTATTCGCTGCGCTGGCTGTCAAGTTCTGCTTGGCCTTGGCGTAGCTGTTCGGCACCTTCTTCGAGTTGCTGTTGGCCCGATGCGAGTTCTTTTTTGCTCTGCTCAAGCTGAGTGCGCGCTTGGCTTAACGTTGCTTCGCCAGAATCCAACTGCGCCTTGTTGGCATCAAGCTGCTGCTGTGAAGCCTCCAGTTGTGCTTTCTGCTGGACTAGTTCTTGCTTTTGAGATTCAGCTTCCTGCTTTCGTTCTTCAAGGATTTGTTTGGTTTCAGTGAGTTGCGTTTCCTGTTCGGTGAGGGGTTTAAGTTGATTGGAACGTTCCGTTTCGATGGTAGCAACACCCTGATCGAACTGTTCTTGAGTGATAAACCCTGCCTGAAGAGAGGCATTCAGCTTCTCTATCTGCTCATCACACGCAGCGTTGATGGCATCGCGACCGGAAGCAATTTGTGCGAGACCATCGGTAATCTGTGCATAGTTGGTATCTATCTGATCGATGCCGTCATCCACTTGGGTAATGCCATCGTTGAGTTGTGCGAGTCCATCGGTTACCTGCGCCTGGCCATCATTAAGCTGTTGTCGGGCATCCGCCAGCTGGCTTGCTTGGCTGTCAAGCTGGGCTTGGCCGTCTTGGAGCTGCTGTTGGCCTGAAGCAAGCTGGGCTTTGTTGCGCTCAATCTCAGACCAGCCATCATCCAGCTTGCCTTGAGCATCGGCCAGCTGAGATTCGGCATCTTGAAACTGCTCGTTAGCTTGTGCTTCTTCGTCGTCGATGGTGGCGTGAGCATCCTGTTTTATTTGATCGGTGCGTGCCTGTTCGCGCTCAGATGCTATGTCGTTGATGCGGGCCATGACGGCATCAACCGTGTTGGTGTACTCGTTGGAGTAGCATTGCAAATCCTGCGTATTGGCGCAGGCAATATAGATTGCGGTGAACACATCGGTGTTGTCGGGGTTGACGGCATCTGGGGTCACGAAAAAGCAGCAATCAGGTGATGCGCTGGCGCGAATAGCAATAGGACCGGTGGGGTTGGTAAGTTCGGTGGGATCAATAACCACGCCAACAATGGTGTAGGTATTGCGCTGGAAAATTGCACTGTCTTCGTCGGCACTTTCCAGGGTAAGGGTGTCTCCTATAGAAGCACCCGACTGTTCCAAGTAGCTGTTGGTTACGGCCACTTCGTTGGCGTTAGTGGGCAGCATGCCTTCTACCACATACGGCGCATTGATGCCTGCGCCAGAAAGTGCTTTCACATCAACACTTAATCGCTTGTTGCCCACATCGGTGTAGGTGCTTTCTTCCCACGTTCCTTCTGCGGTTTGCACGCCGTCTATCTGAGAAAGCGCCGTTACATCATCATTGGTTAAGCCCAAGGTAGACTGTATCGAAAGATCGTAGAGATGTTGCGAATCGAAAAAGGCATCGGCTGATTGGCGCAGATCAAAACATGATGCACGCAGGCCGGTGACCATCGTTACGCCCAGGGCGCAGATGGCAAGAATCGAAATGAATCGCTTCCGGTTGCGCGTAATAGTGCGCCAAATATCTTTCCCGAATGCCCCAGCCATGATGGCCTACCATTCAATGTCTGCAATAGGAGTGGGGTTTTCGTTGGTTTCAATCAAGACAACCCGTCCGCTGTTCACGCGAATGACGCGGTCGGCCATAGGTGCTAAGGCGGCGTTGTGGGTCACAATCAGTGCCGTAATGCCATCATTGCGACACATATCTTGAAGGATTTGCAAGATTTGCTTACCGGTTTTGTAGTCAAGCGCGCCGGTAGGCTCATCGCAGAGAAGTAGCTTTGGGTTTTTCGCCAAAGCGCGCGCGATGGCAACGCGCTGTTGTTCGCCGCCCGAAAGCTGGGCGGGAAAGTTATTAAGGCGATTGCCTAGGCCAACGCGTTTGAGCGTTTCGGCGGCATCAAGCGAATCGGGACAAATTTGTGCTGCCAGCTCTACATTTTCGAGTGCGGTCAACGTGGGCACTAAATTATAGAACTGGAATACGAAACCTACATCGGTGCGGCGATATTCAACCAGCTGTGATTCGTTGAATGTGGCAATATCGCGGCCAGCTACAAGCACGTGGCCAGATGTGGCACCGTCCATGCCACCTAAAATGTTCAATGCGGTAGTTTTTCCGGCGCCCGAAGCGCCTAAGATAATGGCCAGTTCGCCTTTGTTGACGCCAAAAGATGCACCATCAAGCGCGCGAATTTCGGTCGCGCCTGATCCGTAGCACTTAACTACGTTGTCGAATTCGATATATGCCATAGCGTTCACCCTCGGCGATAAAATTCCCCTCACTGCATACCTGAGGCAGACGATTGCTGTCGATGCAGTATTTATTAGTATAAGAGAAATACGGGTTTATATATACAACGAGCCCGTGGGTTTCACGGGCTCGTTGCGTGAGGTTTGCACAGTTTATAGGGGGATGTGCAGCTTATAAGGGAGAGATGATTAGCCTAAAAGGGGAGATTAATCATCGATAGAAATCAAACGCTTGGTTTCTTCAGGCTTCGGCAATTCCTTCTTAGGAACATTGATCTTCAGGATGCCGTTATCAAACTTAGCGGTGATGTCCTTTTCGGATATTTCGTCGCCAACATAGAAGCTACGACGGCAAGAACCTTCAAAACGTTCCTTACGTAAGTAAGAGCCATCCTTTTCCTTGTCTTCGCTGTCCTTTTCAGTGTGAGCGTTAATGGTCAGATAACCATCGTCCAAGGAAACCTCAACGTTTTCCTTCTTGAAGCCAGGCAAGTCAACATCCAACTGATATGCGGTCGGCGTTTCCTTGACGTCAGTCTTCATCAGTGACGAAGCCTTGTTTTCGTCAGTTCCAAAGAACCCGAAATCAAACGGATCACTCAAAAAGTTATTAAAGAAATCATTCCTACGTGCCAACATGATTACCATCTTCTTTCCTGTGTGTGAAAGGGAAGCACTCGGATGAACTTCCATCGCGGATGCGCACTTAGATGAACTCTCATCTCGGATACTTAGATGAACCTTCATCTCGGATAAGCTCTTGGATGAACTCTCATCTCATTTCCGCTTCCTTCTTTGTTCAACTGTGATAATAGTCTCTTTTTGGCACTCGTAAAGGGTGAGTGCCAGTTCGGTACCGTTTTGTAAGAAAAGGCTATTGATGTGGGGCAATAGGGATTAAGGAACACCGTTTAAGGTAGTATGTCTTGTTCATATTTATGAACGTTAAGAAAAACACTATGTGGTTAGTTTGGGCAAACTGGTACTATGTTCACATTGTGAATTAAGGAAACAAATCGTACGCATTCTTACGCCATGATAAAAAAGCCAGGTTCATATCGCAGTACTCAAAGCGACTCATCCCCTGTAGAAGATGAACCGTTTTCTGTACCCTCTGATGATGCACGCGATGAAACGCGCGGTGATGCTGCGCGTCCCGTTCGCGGAACAGCTCGTTCCGCGGCGCGAGTTATGGGCGCCCGTGAGCGCTTGGAGCAAATTCAGCGCGCTGCTGGCTATAACCCTAAAGGAAGCGGCGACTATCAAGCCAGTCGCGCTGTCAGTGATAGGAATGCCGACTCGGGTGAAACTTTCCACTCTGGTAAAACTTCCCACTCAGACACAACGCCCAACACGGATAAAACGCCCAACAGCTTTAAGCGAGCTGTGCGGGGAACATCTACGCGCTTCAGGGCGAATATGGGGCGGGCGGTTGATTTCGTTCGCCGGGTTGACAATGTGGATTATGACGACGATCCGTATCATGGTGGCAATTCATACCATGATGGTTCTCATTACGAAGATGACTACGAGTATGCGCCTCGGCGCAGTCGCACACCGATGCCTTCGCAGCTGCGCGGCAATCATGGGGTAAGCGATTTGCGCCTTGTTGGCTCTCGTTCTG
The DNA here is from genome assembly GCA_900539675.1 of uncultured Coriobacteriaceae bacterium. Classification (GTDB taxonomy): domain Bacteria; phylum Actinomycetota; class Coriobacteriia; order Coriobacteriales; family Eggerthellaceae; genus Anaerotardibacter. The sequence goes on from UQDJ01000014.1 coordinate 33,836, forward strand.
CTGGCTCGCGCTCCACTGCAAGAAATGCCTCAGCTTTTGGTGCCTCTGATCGCGGATCTCGCACGAATTCCTCGGCTTGGGGTGCCTCTGATCGCGGATCTCGCATGACCGATGATTATTCGGGTGTTCATGGGGGTGCGTATTATACCGACCGCGATAGAGTTGACAGCCGCGAGGCAACCCATGCAGGTCGGTCACGTTCTGCACGCTCAGAGCATGCCCATCCTGCACCAGAAGTATATGTAGGTAAAAGCCGCACCAGCGGCGGCAGGCATTCGTTTAGTTTGCCCTTTATTGGTGGTATCGGCGGCAGCCATGGCAGCTATGGTGCGCGAGGCGGCCTTTCGATGGCGGGTGCTTCGCCTCTGACGCGCATTTTGGCATATGCAACGCCTGTTATCATTCTGATTCTGCTCATTATGCTAATGGTGTTTATTGTTACCTCGGTGCAATCATGCACTGCTCCCAAGGAAGAGCCACAGCCAGAAGCACCTCAGCCCCGCACGCTTGCTTATCAGCCTTCCATTTCGGCCATTGATTCCATCTCTGATCCCGGCAAATCTATTGCGGGTTTTACGCTGGCAGCCACTGACCAAAATTACCTGCCAAGCCTATCCGATGATGCCCAAGCTTCCATCAGAGCGGCGCTTGATCCTTTGGAAAATGCAGGTGAACACAAAGTGGGCTTCTGTATGCTGGATTTACAGACAGGCAGCGGCTATGCATATAACCTTGATGCTTCGGTCTATGGGGCATCGTCTTTCAAGGGACCGGTGCTTATTTATGGCTGCCAGGAGGCACTTGAGCCGGGCATTTTATCTATCAGTACCGTGGATGACAATGCGTCATATGCGATTATTTCTTCCGACAATAAGGCGTATTATCGCATGCGTTCCCTGTTTGAGGATTACTCCGAGACCAGCTTAGCTACCTGGCTGGCTAACATGAATATCAATACCAGCGTGGAAAGCGATACATCGTTCCCGCACTACACGGCGCGCGATTCGGCAAAACTATGGATGGATGCCTATCTGTATTTCAACGACCCCGCTTCAACAAAGGAAATTGTAGATTGGGCGAAGAATCTGTTCAGTCAGACCGAAGTTTCAATGTTGCGTGCTGGCGTTGATCCGTCCTTTGATTTGGTGACCGACGGTTCAGAAGAATCGGACGAAAATGGTGGAGCGGCTGCGGCGTTGAGTGCTGAGCATTCAGCAAGCGATCCGCAGGTTGTGGTATACGACAAGGCTGGTTGGTTAAACGGCCATACCGATAAGGGTCTATGCGATGCTGGCATTGTTATAGAGGGTGACAAGGCTTATCTGATTACGGTTATGACGGGCGCTGGCGATAGCGATGACAACCGCAACAATGTAAAAGATCTGGTTAGTACCCTGTGGGCTCAGCGCTCTACGTTGGCACCGCCGGAAGGCTATGTGCTCGCTCAGCCTGCCACCAATGAATCTGGCAACGATAATGCTGACGGCGGTAGTAATAATGCCAACAACGGCGATGGCAACAATAATAACGATGGCAACAACAACGGCGATGGTAACAACAACGCTTAATAATTGCTAATAACTGCTCTCAAACCTGCAGAAAACGTGAAGATTTTTACCCGAAATTCCCTGTGTGTTTCCAAGGCGATTGACGAGGGATTTATTTACGCGCTACACTGCAAAAGTTCGCTTTCAAAAGCCCCGTGAATGCTTGCGATTCGAACTCCGAAAAAGGTGCTTTTGTGCGCCGCCTTGAGGTTAGTCCAGAAGCCGTAAGGATGGTTTGCAGGAGTGCTGGTGGCGGAGCGATGGAGTAGGATCCCGTCACTTCGAATTGGCGGCAACTTTTGAAAAACGACACTTGTTACTTTATTGGAGGAACACTGTGAAGACCTATTACGCAAAGCCCAACGAAGTTGAGCGTGAGTGGGTTCTGATCGATGCAACTGACCAGGTTCTCGGTCGTGTTGCAACGAAGGCTGCTCACATCTTGAAGGGTAAGCACAAGCCCCAGTACACCCCGCATGTAGATACGGGCGATTTCGTTGTCATCATCAATGCTGACAAGATTCGTGTTACTGGTGTGAAGGCAGCGGAAAAGACCTACTATCGTCACACCCTTTATCCCGGTGGTCTGAAGAGCGAGACGTTCCAGGAAGCCATGCAGAAGCATCCCGAGCGTGTTATTGAACACGCTGTAAAGGGCATGCTCCCCAAGAACACGCTTGGCCGCGCCATGGGCATGAAGCTCAAGGTTTATGCTGGTCCCGAGCATCCGCATATGGCTCAGAAGCCCCGCGAGATCAAGATGGAGGATAACTAATGGCAGGCGAAGCTATTTATTACGGCACTGGTCGCAGGAAGAACGCTGTAGCTCGCGTTCGCATCGTTCCTGGTACTGGCAAGGTTACGGTCAATGGTCGTGACGGCGTTGAATTCTTCGGTCGTCAGGCTCTTGTTGATTACGCAACCACCCCGTTTGTAGTAACCGATACCAAGGGTCACTTTGACATTATCGCTCGCTGCAATGGCGGCGGCGTTTCCGGTCAGGCTGGCGCTCTGCGTCACGGTATTGCTCGCGCTCTTCTTGAGGCTGGCGACTACCGCGCAGAACTGAAGCGCGCTGGTTACCTGACGCGTGACTCCCGTATGGTTGAACGTAAGAAGTACGGCCTGAAGAAGGCTCGTAAGCGCCCGCAGTTCAGCAAGCGCTAAGGGTTACTTCTTATTTTGGGATTTGCCTTTATGTCCGCTCCTTGCACTTCGGTGCAGGGGGCGGATTTTTTTTTATTTCCATTCTTTTCCAGTCTGTTTCAGTTCTCGATTTTTGCTTGCTTTATCGCTCTACTGTACTAAAGTGATACACACTGTAGTTGAAAGAACCGCATCGCAGTTCGAAAGTGATACACACTGCAGTTCGCTTGAGGTAGGCGAAATGCCCACCGCGTTGCATTCAACAATGTAACGCAAGCAAACTATCGGATGCATTCAAGCGACGTGGCAAAGGAATGGTAAAGGACTAGACGCATGGCAAACAGCAACATGACGGCAGCACCATCTCAAGGTGCATCACAACAAGGCGGCGATCAGGCGGGCAAGCCCACGCTAAAGCGTGCCTTTGGTATGCGTGAGTGCATCACCATCACGGTGGGTACGGTTATTGGCGTTGGTCTGTTCACCACAGGCGGTAATATCGTTGGCCAAATGGGCGTTGCGGTTGTGTTTGCCACGTTCTTAGCAATGTTGGTAAGTGTGTATCCGGCATTGATGTATGCAGAAATGGGTTCTTCGCTTCCCTATGTAGGTGGCACCTATCAGTATGCTTCCCTTGGATTGGGCAGGCCCTTCGGTATGCTTGCAGGATGGAATTTCGTTATTTCACTGGTGTCGGTAACCGGTGGTGAAGCGCTGGCGTTTAGTTATTACTTCAAAACCATTTTTGCAGCTTTTGGTGTAGAGCTTCCCATCGATGATTCGGTACTAGCGTGCATAATTCTGGCCATCTTTGTTGTTACCAATGTGTGCGGCGTTTCACTGACGGGTCGTTTGCAAAATGGCTTCATGTTCTTCTTCTGGGGCGTGGCGCTCATCTGGTTTATTACGATGATTCCCAATATCAGCCTGCCAAGCTTTGTTCAAGCGCCCGATTTTATGGGGGAAATGGGAGCTGGCGGCATGATAGCGGCGGTGGCCATGATCTGGTGGTGCTATGCGGGCTTCGAAACCTGCTGTGCTATGGGTGAAGAAATTAAATTCCCCCAGATCAATATTCCTCGTGCTCTTATTTTAGCTCCCTTCATTATCTTTGTGGTCAATGCTCTGTTCCAGTACTTCCTGGTTGGTTTGGTTCCGGCAGATGGATTGGGCGCCATTGCGGAATCTTCGGCTCCTTATGCCGAAGCCATGATGACCGCGGGGATTCTTGGGGTGCCGCTGGCGTTACTTGCAGTAGGCATTGCGTTTGGTGGCGACTTTTCCACCATGAATGCAAGTATCGCGGTACCACCGCGCTATCTCTTTACAATGGCGCGTGATGGATCGCTGCCCCGTGTGTTTGCAAAGGTTTCTCGTCGCTTTAAGACGCCGTATGTGGCGGTGATTGTATTGGGCGCAATTTCAATTCTTCTGGTTGCAACCAGTTCGTTGGATTATATTGCCTCACTCAGTCTGTTTGCTGATTTGTTCTACTACGTAATTGGTATGGCAGCATGTGTGGGCCTGCGTAAAAAGATGCCCAATCTAAAGCGCCCCTTCAAAGTGAAGGGCATTATGATTGGCGCGCCTATCAGTATCATTATTTACGTCATCATGATGACGCAGCTTGATGTTGATGCTCTGGTAACCGGCGTTATCTGGTGTGTGGCAGGGCTCATCATCTATTGCGCATGTCGCGTTTACTATGGTCCTCAAACAGCCGATGCAGTAAAGCTTACGACTGAAGATCCGGCACCCGAAGAGCGCAAGCGCATGGATAGGGAATACCACATTTGGATTGTGGTGGTTGCCATAGCCTTCGTTGCTGTTATTGCGCTGTATTCACTGTCATTCTTGTAAGGCACTGCCAGACGTAATAGGCGCTCCAATACTCACAAGTTTTGTGGAGCGGAGCGGTGACATAGTGGTTGCATGGCGGTTGCATGGCGGTTGCATGGCGGTTGCATGGCGGTTGCATGGCGGTGGCGCCGCTATATAACCGCTTTGTTGCATTCTAGATGCAAGGCGCAAGGGATATTCAATTCTCTCAAACAGGTTTAAAACTATATAGAACATGTTCGTTTTCAGGACAAATATCCGCTCTGTCATATAAATAGCTGATATATGGAGAAAAAGTGTAGAAATGATACATGTTCAAAAAATGCTGGACACAAGATATGGGGTGGAACAAGTTCAAAACTTGTTCATTTCAATAGGTTGAAAAGGCCCAAAATCGCCTGCTTGCATTCCGAAAATCACTTCCTAAAATAACAATCACTCAAACGAAAGAGCTGAAATCCCAGTTGGAAAAAACGGGAGGTCAGCAATGGGAAATGAGAAATTAGAACACGTTCATTGGGTTATAAATAGGACAGTTTAAAACTATTAAACGGTGCCTGTTTTAACAAACAAGGGTTCGGTCGATGGGTGGCCGACGGGATCCAGGAGGATTGAATTAAAATGGCTTATGTAGTAGTTATTTCCGCACTGTTTATCGTTGCAGCTTTCGCAATGTTCAAGAAGCTGGGTGCTGCTAATACTGCAAAGCTTGAAGCAGCAGTTTCTTCTCGTGAGGAAGCAGATCAGGCTAAGTTTGCTCAGCCTTCTCGTAGCTTCTATGCTCGTCAGTTCGACGAAGCTGTTTCTTGCCGCCACTAAAACGCGACTTTGAAACTGCAAGCTGTGCACACAGCGGCACGCGAAGCGGCGAATAAAGACTGCGAACAATTTAAATAAAACAGTTTAAACAACTGAATATCACTTAGTCACAAAGACCCCGGTTGATCAAAGCTCCCGGGGTCTTTGTTGTTTGTCACCGTATGAAAAAGCCCCGCGTGCGTGGGGCATCGCGGGGCTCAAAGGAAAGGAAGGTGTTGGGTAAGGTTATCTAAGCCTTATTCTTTCTTTTCTTCTGGCTTTTTATCATCGCTGTCATCAATTTGACCCTTCTTGGCAGCAGCCATGCGCGCGGTCAAAGCAGCCAGCTGACGAGCGGTCTCTTCGTCTTCCAGACGCTGAGCTTCCTTGTTCTTCTGATAGTCGTCATGAATCTTGTGGTTGCTGCACAAGAGCAGGTACATAACGATGGAGGCAGGCAGTGCAACTGCAGCACCACGAGCAACAACCAAACCTGCACCCATGCCTGCAATACCTTTGTCCATGTCGTCGCGCAGCATGTTGATAGCAATCTGTGCGCAAACGAAGCCCTGAACAACCATGATTACTACCAGCAGTGCGCCAGAAGCAGCAAGCGAAGCTTCATACAGGGGGTAGATGAACAAACCGATAACCGTGAAGATCAGGTTCGTACCAGCGCCGTCATAGATGGAGTCCATGCCTTGGCGACCAGATTCCTTATAACGAGCGTAGGTTGCAATGCAGTACGGAGGGCTCAGTGGGCCAGCAAGTGCCGGATAGGGAGCGAAGAGCGAAAGAATGACGTTACGAATACCGCAGATAACATTGGTGCGGTTGGTATCGAATTCAATGTGCTCGTCGTCACGTACGGCAGCAAGACCAAGTTCCTGAACCGTGATGAAGTCGCCGTAAGCGATGATCCATGCGGTCAGTGCGTAAGGAACAGCAGTGATCCAGATGCTGGGGTCAGTAGCGAAGCCAATGCTGAACGGAGATACTGCAGCGAACAGACCAGCAAAGTCAGGAATGTGAATGATCTGACCGGAGAACTGGTAGTTAAATTCGCCCGATACACCGCCAACGATGAACAGGATCAGAACTGCCCACAAAAAGCTGTAGTTACCTAACAGGTTGAGCACCTTGTTGTAGGCCATGCGCTCGCGGATACGCTGAGAGAACATCAGCAAACATACAACGGTCAAGCCAACCAAGCAGCCAATCGTTGCCGTATCCATTG
>UQDJ01000015.1 GCA_900539675.1 uncultured Coriobacteriaceae bacterium
AAATCATGATGCGTTCGAGTAGTCGGGCACGAGCTTCTGCCTGCTCCCATCGGCTGAAATCTGAACTTTTGACGCACACGAAGCGGTCGTAGCCGTTTTTCGTCACGATGATCGGCGTGGGGCTCGTCGCAACCATCTCATCGAACGCGGCGGTGTCACGGAGGTCTTTAATAGGCACGCACAATGACATGGATGTTCCTTTCTGACGCATAGTAATGTACATTATTATGTCATACTCTTCAATTCGTTTCCACCGTTAGCCCGTAAGGTGCCAGAAGATGCCGCCCTTACCTTGTGGGATTAATAGATGTCTTCTGCGTCGGCGAAATCTCGCTGGTTCGTGTGAGTAAATGAGGCAGGGGCAAGATAAACAGCTTGTCATTAAGATTGCCCGGACGAGGGGTTATACGAGCGACTCTTTATCAAGCCCTGCCATATCCCTGACATATTTGATGGCTTATTCGCCATGATGGCGCCGGGAGTTTCTCGACTTCCAAGTGTAGAGAATCATTCCTGCTGCCACTGCCGATACAATGCTCAGAGAGATAATTAGCGGCAGCATTTCGTCTCCTGTCTTGCCCAGCGTAGTGCTTGTTTCGCTGGTCGAATCGCCAGGCTCATTGGGACTGTCAGGCTCATTGGGATTGCCGGGATCACTGGGATTGTCAGGATTGTCAGGATCATCGGGGTGGGGCCCTGGCTCTGGCCCTGGTTCTGGACCAGGCTCTGGTTCTGGACCAGGTTCTGGACCTGGATCTGGACTTGGAGCGGGATCTTTACTCCATTGCGCATAGAGGGTTATGGTTGCGTTTGGATCGGTGGTCAGATTGGCCACTTCTTGGTTGTTCGAATAAGTAACCCCGCTGCCATCGGGTGCAGTGTTCCAACCGGTGAAGTGGTAGCCCTCATACGTATAGGCGCACTCGAAGAGCTTTTGTGGTTGGTCGTAGACCATGTCTTGCGGATCCATAGCGCCCACGCCGCCGTTAGGATCAAAGATCACCTGGTAGCGATTTGCCACTGGATGGGCTTCGAAGAGCACCTTGCCGTTGACGGTGACGCTCTGCTCTTGAAGTGTTGGACCGGGGCTTCCCGTCTCAGGATTGACCTGCCAATCGGGGGCAATGCCTGTTGCAGTCCAGCTTTCAAATGTATAGCCCTCATCAACCGAAGCGCCAAGGTCTAGTTGAGATCCAATAAGCACACGCTCGATCTTGCTTACTTGCTCTGGCTTTGCAGCCGCAGGATCTTTAACCCATGCCAAAGCGTGATCCTCAGATGCTGTTTCTACCGTGCAATAGGTAAGGACTAACATGCCGCCGCTGTTAGAATCGATGTCTATGGTTGCACCTTTAGTATTCCACCCATCGATAGATACGCTATAGGTTCCTGCCGGAATTCCGTTGGCCTTGTAGGTTCCACAGTCATGCTTCTCGAACCCGCCGGAGAGCTCGACCCCGCTTTGCGTATCTTTCAGAGTGATATCGCGTTTTGGATCATCAAGGTCAACAGGAGTGTTGTCGTTGGTCATGATGATGTAGCTTGATCCGATTTCGCCCACTTTCGCATAGAGGTTTGTGGGACTGATAGCTCCCTTGTCATCGATAGAGCACAGGTTGATAACATGTGCCTGGTCAGCGTAGAAAGATCCAAAGGCCAGAGTTTCCCAGCCCAAAAGAACCTGATCGGCAGGAAGCAGGCTTGGCTCTATGACAGGCAAGCTAAAAGCTTCGTCAAAGGTTGCCTCCACGCTTTTGAGAAGCGTTGCCTCATCGGTATCCAGATACAGGTTTACCGTATACGTTTGTGCTTCCCACTGAGCATAGAGGGTGATAGTGTCTCCGTCCTTAGAGGAGAGGTTAGATACCTCTTGAAGATCATCGTAGCTAGTCCCACTGCCATCTGGTGCTGTGTTCCAGCCGGTGAAGGTGTAGCCAGGAAGAACGTATTCGCACCACGAAAGCCGTGCGCTCTGGTCGAAGGACATCTCCTGGTCGTCCATGGTGCCACCTATTTGGGTGCTGGCAGATGCTGGAGCGTTGGCATCGAAGTGCACCGAGTAGTTGACGGGTTTCCATTGTGCATAGAGCGTGATGGACTCACCGTTTTTGGCAAGATCTTCTGTGAGGGCGGCGTTGGGCTCATAAGCGGTGCCGCTACCATCTGCTGAGGTATTCCATCCGGCAAAGGTATAGCCTTCGTGCGTGAACTGGCACGTATCCAGCCGTTCGCTCGCCCCGGCGAGAATGGTTTGGGAGTAGGCATCCCCAACGCCACCGTTGGCATCGTAGTCAACGGTATAGGCGTCATGTTCCCATTGAGCATAGAGGGTCACGACTGATTCCTTTTCCTCGGAGAGGTTTTGCGAGATTGCCGCTTCATCTTCAAAAGAAACCCCGCTTCCGTCCGCCTTGGTGTTCCAGCCGACAAAATGATGATTCGCTCGCTTGTAGGTGCAGGCGCTGAGCGTTGTGCTGCTGTCGTACAGGTCATAGCGGAACTGCTGCAAGGGCATCAGATCGCTTGGGTCGGCCCCGTTCGGATTGAACTGAATGTAGTAAGCGTAGGGGGTCCATTGTGCATAAAGGGTCACCATGGCGCCGTCTTCGGTGGCAAGATCCATGACTTCCTGTTTGTCAGTGAAGATCTCTTCGCCTGTCCACTCTTTGGTGGTAGTCCAACCTGCGAAGTCATAGCCGTTGCGCTCGAACAGATTGGGGTAGAGCGTCTGACTTTCTCCATACACCTGGTATTGGACGGGCATTGATCCCTTGCTATCGTCACAATTCGGATCGAACGCGATCTGGTATTCGATAGATTTGGCGTGAGCCGTGAAAGCTACCGTGTTGGTCACGGTAACCTGCTGCTCTGCTTGAGTGGGCACCCAGCTTTCGGGTTGAGTTCCACCTGCCGTCCATTCGTCGAAGCAGAGGCCCTGGGCTTGCCCCGTGCTGTCAACCGAAGCGCCAATGGTGACGCGCCGGTCGCCGTGAAGGTGCTCTACTTCCTGCACCTTCTTACCGTCGCCTGCGTCAATCCAGGCGCTTATGGAATCGTCTGGAGCTGCGGCGGAAACCCGAACCGAGTAGTAGTTCAGGTGAACCGAGCCGTTGCCTTGGCTGTCGACCACGAGGGTGTCGCCTTCGGTATCCCAGCCGTCGATGGAAAGAGCATACTTTCCTTCGGGGATGCCCTGTGCGGCATACAGGCCGTTGCCCAGAGCCTTAAACGTCGGGGTGAACGTCGTGCTTTCCGATGTCAGCTCAACGGCAGTCTTACCAAGATCAACACCCTTTCCATCTTGGGTGATGGAGAGATATGCCATGCCGTTTTCGGAAAGCACGGCATTATAGGTGTTGCCGGAGAGCGACCCGTCTTCGTTTATGGAGCAGAGGTTGGTTGCGGTTGACCCGTAGGGATAAAACGAACCCAGTCCAAGACCTTCCCAACCCGTGATGTTTTCGCTGGGAACCTTGCCTTCCCAGCTGAGCGTTACCGGTTGGTCGAATTTCGCTGCAGTGGTTTTCGTTTCCGTCGTGCCGCTGGCAGGATCTTCCACCTGAAGGGTTACCTCATAATCTAGCGGCTCCCATTGGGCATACAGCACCAGATTGGTGTTGGGCCCGTAGGTATCGCCGTTGAACTCGGCTTTGTCGGCGTAGCTCGTGCCCTGCCCGTCGGCGGAGGTGTTCCAACCCACAAAGCGATAACCCGGCAGTGAATAGGCGCATGCATCGAGCGTGGCCGTCCTGCCGTGGGTCGCATCTTCGAATGCATCACGCCGGAGACCTGGGTGCTCGCGTCGCTGGGAACGTTGGCGTCGTACCCATAGCGCACCGAATACCAGCTCCAGACGGTATACAGCGTTACCGGGACATCTCCCGAATATACCCAACGACCCTCATCGTCGGTGTACTGCGTGTTGTTGTAATACACGTTGCTCAGGAATTGACCGGCCGAATTGACCACCATGGTGGTCAGCGGTTGGCCACTCACAGGCTTTTCCAGACTGTATCCAGAAACCCAATGCTCGTCGGGTATCTCGCCATGCTTTGTTCGGTCCAGCTCGAGCGAGGTAGATCCCTTATGCGCGAATGCATCTCTAAGGTCAGGGTCGTTTTCGCCCAGATAGTTGGCAATCTTGATGTTCGAGCCCTTTCTCAAGACCCCCTCGCCGCCATAGCTGACAGCGCCGCTCCAGTGCTCGCCTGAATCGCTCGCCGCCGCTTCCACGCCGTCAACGGGGAAGGGCTGTGGGGTAGTGGGATGGGCATACCAGAGGTACAGCTTGCCCTCTTCGTCCGTGTAGAGATCGTTTATGCCATAGCGGTAGGAGTGATTGTCATCATGCGAGGAGTAATAGTCGGCGACTTCCGTGATATGCACGCCCTCACCTGCATCTTCAAGCCCCACGGTTGTTCTATGCGCGGTTGAAAGCTCGCTGGAACCAGCCCCATAGCCTTTGGGTTCAACGGCGCAATCAGCTCGCACCGATCCGCCTGTGATGGTGATGGAAATGTTTTCATGCTTCGTGCGCCCAACATGCGTATCAATGTCGGCGTTGCCTTGTAATCCTTCGGCAAATAAGGTGCCGCCTGTGATGGTGACGTCAAGCTTTCTATGGGAGAAGACGGGCGCGATCACATACGTGCTGCCGCCGATGCCGAATTCTCCTCTTGCCTTTACGCGACCACCAGAGATAGAGATCCTCGCGACGCCATCATCGTCACCTATCTTGTCTCCGACTTGTCCGCCTATCCCGCATCCAACCTTACCGTCTGTATTGCCTCCGATGGCTTCGACAACGCCGCCTGAAATGGAGATATCGGTGGCAAAGCCGGTACAGTTGCCACCGATGCCACAGCCATCTGCGCTTCCCTGCGCCGTGACGGTGCCTCCGCTTATGTAAATCCCCCTTACCCACGTCTCGCCGCCGGCTCCAATGCCCGCGCCGCCGGATCCTCTAGGAATGTCGCCCGCCGTTGCTTTGACGGTTCCACCTGTGATGCGGATGTTCTCCACATTGAAATAATCGGTGTTATTTAGCCCGCCGTTGCCGATTCCCGCCGCACCAGAGTAATTGCTAGGGCCTCCTTGGGCGGTAACCGTGCCCCCGTTGATAAAGATGTCGCGCACATTGCTGCCATAGCCACCGCCGATGCCAGCGCCACAGCCTCCGCCGGTAGCCTCGATTGTGCCGCCGTTGATGGTGATGCCTTTAGAGGTGGCAGCCCAGCCACCGCCGATACCGGCCGCATAGCTTCCCCCTTGGGCTTTGACCGTGCCGCTATCAATCACAATGTTTCCCGTTTTACCCAATTCTCCAATCACATAGGGAACCGAGCCGATGCCCGCGCTGAAGCTAAAGTCGTTCGCGTGTGCGGTAATGGTGCCAGGATGATCTGGGTCCTCCGTTTTCAGCACGAGCTTCGTCTGGGTGTCGGGCTTTCGGATGGGTGGGGCGCTCAGATAGCTGCCGAAATAGATGTTGGCGCCTGCCTCGGATACCAGCTCCACCGTGCTGTTCTCGTGCTCGACGATATCGATGGCAGCCGAGCGCGCGCCGATGTTGGCAAGTATGCCGGGATCGATGTTCAGCCCGTCGGCGAGCTTGAGGGTGATGGTCTGGCCTTCGGGAGCTGAAACCTCGACGCGCACATGGGTGCTTTTGCCCACAAGGCGATAGGTGCCTGCTTTTGTGATGTGCACGGTGGTGTTGGCGCTGGCCTTGGAGACATCGACGGTGTCGCCAGGGTTGGGGTTCCAGTCATGCCAAGACGCGCCGAGGTTGAGCTCTTCTTGCTGCTCCTGAATGGCGATGCTGGTCATGAAAGACGCATCGGTTATCGCGCGGGATACGGCGGATGATACGGAATAGGCCGAGTCTTCTGATAAAGAGACATCAACCGCAGAAGAAGGGTCTTGCCCTTCTTCTGCTAGGGCGGATGATGGTAAGAGACTGCACAGTAAGAGCGTGGCTGCAATGAAGATGGCTGCCAAGAGTGCGATTCTACCTGCTGTGATTGCTGCTCTGAAACGGTTCAATGTTACCTGCCTTCGTCGTGGGCCGACATCCGGGCTCTCCAGCGAGACATGCTTGCCTGAGAAACAGAAGAGTGGTTATACGTAATCAACTATACGGGACGAGCAGCTCTCGCTTATCATCCGTTTGCAGGCAAAAATGGGTATGAACTTTCAGATTTCATACCCATTCAACTGTTTCATTTGTGCATGGCGCGGTATATCGTGCTGTACCGTCCATGACATGTACGAAAAGCGCGAAGAAGAGCGAACAGAATGGCTCTAGGGTTGCTCCAGGATGGCCAGCGCCTTGGAATACTTGTCAAGGCGCTTTACATCTTTCTCGGTGACGTTTGGCAAGCGTGTTAGGTCCGAGTTGTGGCGCAGGTCGGCTGCTTTCACCTTGGCGGCGATGGGATTGGTCTTGATCTTGCGTACGTAGTCGAGGTAATCGACGGAAGGGTCATGTGTGAGCAGGGAAAGCGCTTCGATAACTTCGGTCGGCATTCCCTCATCAGCAAGGGCCTCAAGCGTCCAGTCGGTGTCCTCAACAACGTCGTGGAGAAGCGCTGCACAGGTCTCGGCTTCAGTATCCATTGATTCGGCGACATGCAAGGGATGCTCAATGTATGGCCTTCCTGCTTTGTCGGTCTGTCCGGCATGGGCGTTTCGTGCTATAGACAGGGCGTATCTTGTAAGAGGTGTTTCAATCATCGCATTTGCCTCTCTTCTATCGAAAGCGGCGATTCGGATCCTTGTGTTTCTACTGGGACAAATTGTCCCAGTAGATCGTTGTCGGTCACAAGCTCTCCCTTCATCGGAGAAATTATAGGCGTCATACCGATGATTCTAGACCGAGCCAGAGGGGGAGACACTTTCTTGGTCTTCGCTTCCAAGAAGGCGTTGAAAAGTACGTTCATGATTAGAATTGTTGCTCGGGATAACCCGAATCAAGGGTTGATTTGGAAGGGCGGGGAATAGTTGCAGATGGCTTGGAAACTGACCGATTCTTGCAAATCAGTTGTTTATAGCTATCCTCGAATCGGCGTTTGCTGTCCCTGGGCAATTGTCACAAGCGTTTTGCAGTTAACGTTCCGAAATTCAGTCAACCACCACTTGATCAGATTCTTTTCAATCATACTTCCTTGAGGATGCCCTTCCTAAATTGAGACCACGAGCCGAAGAATTTCTCGTTGGTGGCGGTGGATGTCTTGTCAGCGTCGAAATCCTGGAAGTGCGCCTGTTTGTCGAACAGGAAGTCGACGAGGTGCTTGCGCATCGCGGTCGTGACTCCCTCGAGGTCGAGGTTGCCGTGCTCCTTTGTCTTGAGCGTGGTGCACGTGTAGCGCACCGGTATGTGGCGGAATAAGAGCCTGAACGACGAGAGAAGGCGCCCGTCAACCGATTCGAGTTGCGCTCATGCTCCCGCCCCCTCTATATATCGCCCAGATGGGGATCACCTGCACGTTCCTTGTGACGTAGGAGAACGCATCTCCCAGGGAGTTTTTCAGGACAGTGATCTTGCCGACCTGGTGCGCGCCCATAGCGAACACCACCTTGAACTGTTTCGGCATTTCCTGGATTGTTGCGACGATTTTGCGGTAGATATACACGAACGCCTCCTAACAACATGGAGGCGTTCTCGCACGATGATTAAATTCGCTTTAGCAATTCCGCCTTCTATTTACTCGTGGTTGCCCTCCGTTTGATTTGGGATTTCATTTCCCTTCATAGTGTGAATTTCTCAATTTCAACATACTGTATACTCATAAAGCAACAGTTCTTCATTTTGCCTATTTTGTCGAGAACAAGGCTGCGAAAAGCAGGGAACGTCTGCCAAACGCATGTGCTCGACGGGAAGGTGATCCGCGTCTACCCAAGTATCAAAAGACCTAGCGAAGGCTGACAATAAGGTAATATTCGGTAAGTTTGCACTTGTATCACATGCTTCACTTGCGACAATTTCTTTCTCACGGAAAGGAGAGCGTCATGAGAAAAAAGCCATACTTCGTTCTTGGTCTTGATCCGGGTATTGCAAGCTGCGGATTTGCTCTGATTGATATAGAAAATCACGAGATTCTGGAAATGGGATCCCATCTCTTTGACGCTCCTCAGGAAAGCAAGAGTAAAGAAAGTCTTACTGTAGGCAGACGAAAAGCTCGCAGTGCGCGAAGAAACCTAAGACGCACCAAGAATCGTCAGAAGCATTGTCTTAACTTGCTGAAATCAAGCGGCTTGGTACCGAAGGAAGCGACAAAGGAATGGATGCAGTCAAGAAAAGGAGACAAGCCAATTATTGAATTGCGTGTCGACGGTCTTGACAGGGTATTGTCCGACAGGGAGTTTGCTCAGGTTCTCTACTCTCTTTCAGGTCGAAGAGGCTATTTTCCAAACGGCGAAGGCGATGGAAAGGATGCTCGCGACGATTCGGGTGAGGTTTTGGCTGCTCTTGCTCGAAACGATGAAGACCTGAAGGCATCAGGCTGTAGGACCATCGGGGAATTCCTGTCAACGAAAGAAAGAAGCAGGAACAGAGCTGGCGCCTACGAGAATTGCGTTCGCAACACCCAAATTATTTCTGAGGTAAAGACGATCTTCGCGACGCAGCGTGCCAAGGGCAACCACAAGGCTTCAGAGGAACTTGAGAAGGCATATCTGAAAAATATTACTTGGCGCGCATTTAACTCTGAGTATGATGAATTGGTTTATGGTCGCGTCGGTATGTGCTCCTATTTCAAAAACGAGAAGCGTGCGGCGAAAGCCGATTTGTCGTTCGAGTTGTGCAGGGCTTATGAAAGATTTGGTCATATAGCTATGGTCGATGCGGATGGCGAAGAGTCTTTTCTGACGACCGACCAGATTAACGACTATATCCGCAGGCTGTTCTCGACGAAACCCAAATCGGTAAAGTACTCGACAATCAGAAAAGACCTCGATCTTCCAGCCACCATGTACTTTAAGGGTGTCGAAAAAGAACAGGAGAATAAAACTCATGTTTCAGAGCCAAAGGTTTGGAATAAGCTAACAAAACATCTCCCGGAATCACTCCTGCTTAGAATGCTTACTGACCGCAGTTTTGCTGACGATATTCTTGAAAGTGTAACCTTTGCTAGTTCCAAAGAGAGCCTCGAAAAACGCCTTGAAGACATCGATCTTGACGAAGATGAGCTGGATGCTGTGCTTTGCCTTCCTTATACCAGCAAGTTGTTTAAGGGCTACGGAGAGAGAAGTCGTAAGGCGCTCGACCTGTTGCTTGAGGTGTTTGGCGAACAGGATGTACGTACGCTGACCGATGCAGAAAAAGCATCGGGACTGCTGGCTTTCCGCTTGAGCAAGAATTGTAATGAACGTACAACTCTTTTGCCTCCCTACGGTGCTTATGATCCCATCTGTACAAATCCAGTGGTGCTGCGGGCCATGGGTAGAATGCGGCGAATAGTTAACGCCATCATCAAAATCTATGGTGTTCCTCATGAAATTCATATCGAAGTCGGGCGCGAGCTTAAACAGTCAAAACATGAAAAGGATTTGATAAATAAACGCAATCGGCAAAATCAGCAGAACAATGATGCCTGGGCAAAAACGATTGCCAGTATACGAGAATGCGATGTGGATGAAGTTACAGGGAAGGATCTTCTAAAGTATGCACTTCGTGAACAGCAGAATCAAAAGGATGCCTATACCGGAGCACCCATCAATTTAGAACGAATGATTCTTGAGAGCAACTATTGTGAAATTGACCACATTCTGCCGTATTCCCGAACATGCGAAGACGGTAGAGACAACAAAGTGTTGGTTCTGGGATCAACCAATCAAAATAAACGAGAGCGAACGCCCTACGAATGGATGACGCAAGATGCGAGTTTGGGCGCGCCCGATTGGGAGGAATACAAAGCGAGAGTTGTTGCCAACGAGAAGTATTCTCGTCGAAAGCGTGAGAGTTTGCTCAATACGTCACTTGGCGCCGATGACGAAGCGAAATTCCTTAGTCGAAATCTTAACGATACACGTTATATGTCAATCGCCATCAAAAACTACTTGGATGATACGCTCGTTTTTCCAGATAACGGCAAGAAACTTCACGTATTCGCTGTCAGTGGAAAGGCAACGAGCACTCTTCGCTATAGCTGGGGATTGAATATGGGTAAGGGATTAACGAAAGACAGAACCGACGACAGGCATCATGCTGTCGACGCGTGCGTTATCGCCGCATGCTCGCTAAGCACTATTAAAAGAATCGCAGAAGCACATTCACAAGGAAAGAAATCTTTTGAACAAACACGCGAGAGCCGGCTTGCCAGCACGCAACCGTGGGAGACCTTTGCTGAAGAAGTCATTGCGCGGCGTGAGACCGTTGTGCCGACGCGTTTCGTGAATCACGGCGTAACGGGTCGAGCGTTCGAAGAAACCAACTATCGATTTGATGGCTTTACCGACGATACGAAGAAGCTTGCATTGTTATACGGAAGCGGTAAAGAAACTAAAAAAGGGAATATCTTTCTTGGTAAAGAAGGCAACGCGCACATTGTAGATGGAATGGCTTTCTTACGACTTTGGCTTGATCCCGACGCGAACAACGGCAAGGGAAAGTGGTATGCAGACCCTGTATATTACGCAGACATTCCATTGTTGAGGAACGGGTCGTATGTTCCACGCGCCTTAAAGGCTCATATCGCGCGCATTAATTGCAAACCTGTTCCCTTGGAGGCTCAAAGGCTTGCTCCTCTGGTTCTTTTCAGGGGTGATGTTATTGAAGTGAACGGAGCAAGAGCAAGGTTCGAGGGGATCAATATTAACAATGTTAGCCTTAAAATGAGTTCGCTTCTTCCTGATGACCGATGGAGCAATATTCCGACCTTTGGAAAGTGGAACAAAAACACCCGCGTTCGGATCATCCAAGAAGACTGTCTTGGCCATTGTTACAGGGACTGGTTGCGTACGAACCAGTCAGAAAGCTAAGGTCATTTGAGCACCGAGATTTGCGGTCTGTTTATCAACATGCTTTTTGACGAGAATCCTGCGGTTTTCGTATTGCTTCTCGGTCAATTCAAGGACAAACACGGAACCAGCGGCGGGCAAGCTGGCATTGAGCCTTTCTAAATGCGTGTTTAAGCTCTCCCGAGAGAGAAGAACACGTGAGTAGACGCTGAACTGCTCCATTTGGTATCCATCATCTATAAGAAATTTGCGAAATGCGGAATACGATTTGCGCTCTTCTTTACTTCCCGTGGGCAAATCAAACATTATCAGAAGTCTCATCGGTCTAATAATAGGCTCCTATTCGAAATTAGCGGTAGAAAGAGGTATGGTTGCAGGGAGTTTAAGAAGAGATGCATCTTTCTCGACAACCGCTGCCCTCAAAGAGTTCAACTCAAGCTCAATGGAATATTGAATAGATACTTTTTTGCTGTCGACCTCGACGAGTGTCTCGAAGATGGAAGCAAGCTGAACCTTGGCTTCAGGAGTAAGATTGCCGACAAGGTCTTTTTCAAGAACAAGCAAATCAACCATTGGCCGAAAGGGCTCTATGAGGTCATCTATGAGGTTGAAGGCGTTCAGATTGTTGTCATGGTGAATGCCTCGGGATACAAGCCACCCATGAGCTACTGCTTCTCTTCCGATTCCGGCTCGTAGAACGGCATAGCCGTAGTCGAGCGCAGCAGAAAAGGGGCCATCGCGGCGCGTTCCTTGTTCAATCAGATGCCTGAAATACACAGATGCCGCTACGCTTTCTCGATTTGTTTTGTCTCCTGATTGCACCGCTTGCGCAAAGCGCTGAAGAGCTGAGCTGTCTTTGCCTCGCAGCTCTAGGACTTTGGCTTGGTTTTTGATTTTCTGTATAACTATGCGCTGCCAGAGCCTCTTTTTTAAAGGAAGGCTCATGGCAAGCTGTTGGTCAACGATGGCTGCATGTCGAGAGTGGGCACCCAGGGGGAGGAGAAGACCGTTAGGCAAGTGGTTGGATCCGCAAGTCATCGTGCCGATACCTGCAGTTGCGAGGTGGGAGAGTGCTGCTGACGTGATACGGACTTGAGGAGTTTCCAGTATAAGGACCCAGATATCTTCGAGGGGAATCTCTGCAATGGTTTCGTTATCCTGCTCGACGCAGAGCGCAGAATGTCGCACTGATAACTTGGACGGAGATTGAATGCAGATGGTGCGTCTTGCCACAGAATGCCTCCTTTCAGCCAGGGCAAATGTGATAAAATGAATAGAGTCTACCCAAAGTATACCAACTGGGGAAATGGTTGCCGACGAAGACATTGTTAAGTGCGTCAACATACGCTTTATTATTATACCAACTGGGGAAATGGTTGCCGACGAAGACCTAGGCTGGATATTTGCGCCGCTATTTTCGATTATACCAACTGGGGAAATGGTTGCCGACGCAGAGCATAAGGCACTTGTTCTTTACCTCATTTGTAATTTGTAGTTAATTGCTAGCTGGACGAATTCGATTTTGGGATGCTCTTTCAGCATCCGTTCAAGCAGACTGGGACTGCTGTTGAACGAGATGTCGACGTGCTTAGCCTTGCCAAATTCCTTTCATCTCCTGAGATGGTCGAATAGATAGGACTTCTGCACGCCGCCGCCCTTTCCATCCAAGCCGTCGTAGAGAACTGTCTGAACGTTGTGGAGCAGGTAATAGTCAACGTATTCCACACCCAGCTTTGCAAGCTGCTCGGCGAAGATTGCCTCGACCTTGTCCTCCTCAGGCACCATGAAGGTGGAGTACTTTGTGGCAAGCAGGAACTTATCTCTTGGGTGATGCTCCACAACCGCTTTCCTCACAGCGTTTTCGCTTTCGCCCTTGTGGTAGACGTAGTTGGTGTCGAAATAGTTGTATCCGGCGTCCATGAAAGCGTCGACCATAGAGTTGAGCGCCTTGTGCTTCTCAGCGATTACTATGGATTGATGCTAGACGAGCTCGTCTATGATCTTGATGTGTTGAGGGGCTGTCATTGAGTCAGCCCCTCAACACATCCTCCATCAAGGCGTACCTTGCAGCGTTGATATAGTGGTGAAAAGACTTAAACGTCTCTTTCTTCGTAGGCGTATTCCACGGTATTTGCAAGAAACCGAGTTGCTCCTTCGCTTGCCGCTGAGTCGTAGTACTTAACGAATCGGGGATCTTGTAGATATCCCTTCACCAGTCCAAGGTATGCTTCAAGCAGATAACCCTCTCCCCAGTGGATCGTTATCCATTTCTTGTGCATCCGAGCCAGCTCTTTGGCTTCGTCACTCTTTGGATTTCCAGTTGCCATGGCGATGCGCAGCTGCACCTTGATGGCCTCTTCCAAAAGCTCTTTGGCGTCCCACTCTTCCTTGGTGAAGTTTGCCATACGCTCATTCGCCGCATCTATCGCAGGAGATCCCCTGGCGCGCAATTCAACACATCGCAAATTGCCGCAAGCATAGAAAGGCGAACGGAAGAGACTTTGCCGCTCGCGATTGAGGTCATCGTCCTCGCTTGGCGCAAGCGGATCGTAGGAGAAATCAGCCACGTATCAGTCGTGGAATCCCTCTGCGCGGTCGTGCAGCTTCGCCACGTCATCCGAGTTGTTGAGAGCAATCCAATCCGAAGTCATTTCATACCTTCAAAGTTACTGGGTCAAATTGTGCCAGTTGGTCTGAACTGGTAATTCTTTCTAAATCGTGTTTTTAAAACAAGCAATCCTCGATGACTTCCTTCCCCCGAAGCTGTCCGATCCACTCTTCGGGGATTGCGTCATATCCGTATGCCGCTCCTGCTAGTGCCCCAGCGACGCAACCTGTCGTGTCTGAGTCATCGCCTAGGTTTACAGCAGCCAGTACGCAGTCCTTAAAGTTATCAGTATGCAGAAGGCACCACAGTGAGGCAGCAAGGGTGTCCAAAACGAAGCCACCGGAGCGAATCTCATGTCGAGGCATGCTCTCAAGCTCACTCAAGAAGGCGAACTTCTTGCTTCGCGGCGTGTTCGCGTTTATGGCATCCATAGGGTCTTCCCCGAAGGCGAGATCGTCCAATATCCTGACTAGCGCGACGCATGACTCCGTGGATATCCAATGCGCATGTGTTATGGCGGAGACGGCGCGAACGTCATCGTCAGATGTTGCCATGAAGGCCAGTGGGGCGATCCTCATGAGCGATCCGTTACCGTTAGAATGTTCGCCATCGCAGCCACGCCTTTGCTCCAGCGCGGTTGCCGTGGCATTTCCCACATCGAAGACTACGCCATCGGCCGTGTACACGCCCGAGTAGAGCCAGTCGCGAAAGCGGCTGCGCATGTCCTCTACGTCAATCTTGCCCTTATCCTTGATGCTTGCGCAGGTAGCTAGAAGAAGTGATGTGTCGTCCGAGAACGTGCCTGCCGGGCGTTTGTGCGCGCCGCCTCCGACCATTCCCGTGCACTCGAAAGAGTCGCGACCCATGAACTCGTATGGGACTCCGAGAGCGTCGCCTACAGCAGCACCGTAGACCACGCCCTTCAGCGATCCTTCTCTATTCAGGAAATGATCAGTCTGAATGGCAATATTCTCGCCGAACCTGCACCCGCAGTCCCTGCATTCCCAATCCCTGGAGTCTTCAGAGATGCAGCATCCGCCGAGCACGATGCGCCCCTCTTCCAGATCGCGCTCTAGCTCTTCTGTAAAAGCTGGCATGCCCCAAAGAATCCTTGCGATCCTTTTGCTTCCACATTTTGGACATTCAAGGTCATTTTTCATTCACAGCCTCCATTTCATAGGCTCGATAGCCCTATTCGTTCCAGTGCGGCAGCCTCTGCTTGAAGTGCTCTGGAACATCGATTATCGGGAGCGTGTCCCAGTCCCTATCATCGCCATCAACCATGGCGCCCTTGAGCTCCTTGACGCTGACTCGTCAAGGAGCTCTACGAAAAGTTCTTCAGCCAGGCTTTCAAGGCGACATCGGAGAAGATGGGCATCGTCTACACACCAAACGAAGTCGTGAACTGCATTCTTTATGCCACAAATCGTTTGTTTCAAAAGGCATTCGGACAGCAATTACGTGATCCCGGAGTATACATTCTCGACCCCTTTACAGGAACGGGCACCTTCATCGTTAATCCGCTCCAAGACGAGGAGTTAATGCCGACAGATAAGTTGCCCGTGAAGTATAAGAGTGAAATATGGTGTAACGAGATCCTACTGCTTGCATACTACATTGTAACCATCAATATCGAGTATTCTTACCACGCTCTCTTTCACGAGAAAGCACACATGGGAAAACATCAGCGCGAACGAAGAATGATGGCGGCCCAGAGCTTAACAAAGAGGATATTTTCTATTGCATATATGGTATTCTGCACTCGCCAGAATACCGCTAGAGATTCAAAGCCAATCTGAAAGAAGAATTACCACGAATTTCTTTAGCGGAAAACTTCCGCGCCTTGTAACCGTTGCTATGGAGGCACAAAGCATAGTCAACCTTTTACCACCTCTGAATGAAATCAAGCAACCCACGGACTTGACGTTTACCTGGAGACCAGACGATTAAATACCGAGACTAAGCAGAGTCCACCAACTAAGATCGGAATAAAAGAATGATAAAGAATGTTAGTGACCCATCGATTGCGAATATCCTTTCAACTGACGCATCGAAGATATATAACATCCCTAGGTATCAAAGAGAGTACACATGGGGTCAACGGGATTGGGCTAACCTCTTCGACGATGTTTTTGATAACGACCCCGGCTACTTTCTGGGTTCGATTATCGTTATTCAAGGGGAAATTGACCCTAAGACCAATGTGATTGAATTTGAGGTAATCGACGGACAGCAGCGACTGACAACCGTCAGCCTTCTTCTTTGTGCTCTATATGCAAGGATTAACGAGCACCCCGACGCTATAGACGAAGACATAAGCTCTGATGATGTAAGGCCGCTTCGAAATAGGATGATTCTCAAGGCCAATAAGGACACAAGCCGTGTTGTGCCTCAAGTACAGAACCATAACCTTGAGGACTATAGATGGACTTTGAAGGAACGAGTCGGCCTTGAGGTCGTCATGCAGAAGCCAAAATACTATGGCGTGAGAAAGATTGCGAAGGCATTTGACTATTTCTACGATAGGCTGGGCGAAGAAGTCGAAGGAATGAATGATGAGCAGTCTGTGCAGAAGCTCTTGGAGATGAGCCGACTCCTCTGCTCAGCGGTACTAGTTCAGATCAGCGTAGACAGTCATGCAGATGCCTACACGCTATTCGCATCCCTCAACAATCGAGGTGTGCCGCTATCGGCAGTAGATCTTATCAAGAACACACTGCTCGCTAAAGTAGCGGACGCTGATGAAAACGAACTCGATTATTACTTCGATCAATGGCAGGAGATGCTTCGTAATCTGGGCGACGATTACACGACTCAGGAAAGGTTCTTCCGTCAAAACTACGATGCCTTCAGAAGGGCAGTCAACAAGCCTTTCATTCAAGAGGGTGGTGCACAACTGCCGCTCGGATCTGTAGCAACTCGTTCCAACCTGCTCAAGATCTACGAGCACCGCATTGGACAAGAGGATGGTGCATTGAGCGTACTGGATGAGCTTATTGAAAACTCTACCATCTATTCTCAAATAATTGGCGTTAATCGTGAAGGCATGGACAAGGAACTCGAAGCGAAGCTCACCGAGCTTGCCAGAGCGCAAGGCGTTCCGTCATACCTGCTTTTGCTGCATCTTATGAAAAGAAGCTCAGAACTGGAAATAGATGATCACATGCTCGCACGAATCGTAGAGCTGCTTACGCTCTTCTTCGTGCGAAGAAACATAACGGACACACCGCCGACTCGCGATCTTGAGCGCCTATTCATAAGCATTTGCGAAGGGATTGAAGATGACGCGCTGAAAGGTATCGAAGCCGCTAGGTACATCAGGGAGCGCTTGGTAGACATTTCTGCTAGTGATGAAGCGTTCAGAGAACGGCTCGCTGGTCCGATCTACGATGTCAATCCAGATATGACTCGATTCATCCTTACTGTTCTTGCAGAGCCTAGCGTAACTAAAGAAATGAAAGGACTCTGGGAACGCTACCCCTCAGGCAATTATGTTTGGACAATAGAACATGTATTCCCTCAAGGTGAAAACATACCTGCAGATTGGGTAGAGATGATCGGAGGAGGAGACCGTACCGAGGCGCAGAATATCCAAGCGGAACTCGTGCATACATTAGGGAACCTCACAATCTCCGGCTACAACTCCAAACTAAGCAATATGTCTTTCATAGAGAAGCGAGACAGAAAAGATTCCAACGGATTCAACGTGGGCTATCGAAATGGCCTGAACCTCAATGATGACCTGGTTTCCGTGAATAAATGGACTCGCAAGCAGATAAAAGACCGCACAATCAAGCTGATCAATCAAGCTTTGGATGTTTTCACCTTCAATAATGTCGAATTCTAAGAGCTTCCATCCGTTCAACCAAGTAATTCACTAGAAATGGAAAAAGGGTGTCCTCGCATGGGACACCCACAGAATCGTTAGCTCGCGTTTCATGCTATAGCCAGGGCGTATCTTGTAAGAGGTGTTTCAATCATCGTATTTGCCTCTCTTCTATCGAAAGCGGCGATTAGGATCCTTGTGTTTCTACCGGGACAAATTGTCCCAGTAGATCGTTGGTGGTCACAAGCTCTCCCTTTATCGGAGCAATTATAGGCGTCGTACCGATGATTCTAGATCGAATCAGACGGCTCACGAACTTGGGTAACCGTTCGAAACGGAACGATTCAGAACGGCGGCAGCAACAATCCGCCGCGCGACTGGGATGACAGTACAGGTCTCGGAAACAATCCTTTTAAGGAGGGGTAGGAATGAGAGTAACTTCATACGCAGCGTTCGTTGCGATGTATCAAGCGCTCGAAGCTGCCAACGATGAAATGAAGGACGAGAGTTTGAGGAGGTACCTCTCAGATGCAAATCCGTTTTTGTTCAAAGACAAAGGCTCGGCAGATCCAGCGATCTATATTGAGTTCGAGCAGATGTTCAATAAAAGGTTTGCGGACGGTACCGACCCGAAAGGTGCGCTGTCTGTCGTAAAGGACTATTTGAGAGAGCAGAATGGCGGCGTGCTTGCCGTCGCGTTCGACTCCGTAGTCAATTCCGCCAACTGGGAAAAGCATTGAGTTCCTAAGAAAGCCGCTGTGGATTGGCAATCCCTATATGTACACTTCCGTCAGAGCCTCAGCCCGTGCGCAGACTGGTTTCCCACGAAAGCGGTGCACAGGTTGAACAGCTCCTGTTTGCCCAGTGCATCTGTCGCGTCCTTGTCAGCCTCGCTTACGGCTCCCCATACATTGGTCTCTTCGCCTTCCGGCTCGGACTCAAGCACGGAAAGGCCTTTATCGGCGAGCTTGACGATATGCTCTGGAATCTCGCGGTTGCCCGACTCCCTGGCGATTATTCCCTATGCCATGAGTAGGGATAGTGGCTCAAATAGCACTGATGGCGGAAAGTCATCTCGTTTACGTTCAGTCCGGGAATAACGTGCTTTTCAAACTGGACCATTCCTGGATAGTGCGTTTCGCCGCCACTTCCTCTCAAGCAATCAACATGCGCGCTCTCGCCTTACCCCCACAGCCCCATGTTCGGCATCGCGTATAGCGGGACGTTCCTCATCCAGTCCTGCTCGCGATAGCCGGAAAGGCTGAAGCGCACGGACTTGATCTCCGGATGGGATTCCTTGAACGATCGGAGGCTCTTGGCGCGCAGGTTCTCCTCCGCCTTCACCTCGATGGCGTAGACGTTGTTCGACTTCTGCACCAAAAAGTCGATCTCGCCCGAGGAGTTCTCTGCCGACCAGTAGTACGGCACAAGCCCGCAATCGGATACGAGCTGCTGGCAGACGTACGGCTCGGTGAGGGAGCCCTTGAACTCCTCGAAGATCTCATTGCCGCCGACAACCGTCTCCTTGTCGAGCCCCGCCATCGCGCCCAGCAGGCCGACATCCAACAGGAAGAGCTTGAACGCCGTGTCGTCGGCGTAGGGCGCCAGCGGGATGCCGGGCTTGGAGATCCTGCGGACGAGCGTCGTGGCCCCCGCCTGCGTGAGCCACGTGATGCCCGTCTGGTAGTTCCTCGCCCGAGCGCCCTGCGCGATGTGGCTGAAGACGAACTTCTTGTTCTCGTGACCCAGATGAGTCGGGATCGACCTCCATGCTGCCAGCGCGTACTCGGTCTTGGTCCTGCCGAGATGCTTGGAGATGTCACGCTCGTAGCCGCGCAGGATCTAGAGTTGAATCTCCCGCGCGTCCTCAAGGAGACCTCGCTCGAGAAAGGCGCTCACCGCCTCTGGCATCCCACCTACGTAATAGTACTGACGAAGAAGCGATCCGGCCGCAGCCACCGCGTATCCGGGCGCGTTCTCGCAGAAGTACTTGAGGGAGGTGAGCGCCTTCGGGCACGCCTGGATCTCGTCGAGGACGATGAGGGTAGTGTTCTCGGACACAACCTGGCCCGTCTCGAATCGGATGGTCGAGACGATGCGCGGGATGTCGTAGCCCAGCTCGAATTGCTCGCGCATCCTGGGGTTGTCGTCGAGGTTCACGTACGCGACGTTCTCGAACTGCGTCCTGCCGAACTCCTTGAGCAGCCAGTCTTGCCCACCTGGCGCGCGCCGTTGAGGATGAGCGGCTTGCGACGGGGCCTGTCCTTCCAGGCGACGAGATCATCCATGAGGAATCGTTCCATGCAAGCTCCTCCCCAAAAATGGTTACGGCCTTATTTGCGCACAAAGTGGCAAAAATAAGGCCGTAATAAAGCCAAGTTTGGAGAAAATCAGGTGGAATTTATTCCCACTCTATAGTTAAATCCAGTCTCTGGTTCTCTCCAGTTTGCCGGAATGACACCCATTATCAAAAAAGCAGTGAAATCACTAGGTCAAACTTGGGTCACGGCTTTTCGGGTTACTCGGGTCATTTTACTGGGTCACGTTGGGTCATGCACTGATCGCTGTGGGAAATTCGCTACTCGATGGCACGAGAACGTCCGGCGGCGCTAGTACTTAAGCTCGTCGAACTCCTTCCGAGTTATGGGCTTCAGGAACGCGCGAACCGCTTCGTTGGCGCAGTTCGCCTTCAGGCCCTCCAGGATCCCGACGTAGACGACGTTTATCGCGTACTTGTCTCCCGTAAGGTAGAGGTTCTCGATGAATGCGCCCGCCCTTGCGAGAAATCCCTCATCGCCGTCTTCGATCGCGCGCTCGATGCGAGGGAGGAAGAGATCCTCGTACGTCAGGAAAGCCCCGGTGTCCATGCCGTCCTGCCATGACACGTATTTCTCGAACTCCTGCTTGAGTTCGGGGAATACGGCAAGCAGCGATTCGTTCATCTGCTTCTCGTCAATCTTAAGTACCTCCAAGTGCATCTTTAAGGTCTTCTCTCAGTCTCTGCAGCAATGCCCTATCGGGATGGTCTGGGTTCCTAGCGAGGATTCTCTCAATCTGGTGAATGCGTTCGCACCCCTTCTGTGTGTGGTCTTTTCCGCCAACCATCTCGCCGGTACGCAGCTGTTCGCGGATCGCATCGGCCGCCCCGCCATCACTTGTTTCGGCATTCGGTCTGTAAAGTTGCCCCACGATTCTCCGTGCTTCATCGGTGACGGCCTCGCCCAGTAACCGTTCGCGTACGCTTCGGTCTCCCGGCATCGATGACGCATTCGTCTTTTCGAGTATTCTACCGCCACCTATGCCCGTTTTTGGGTTGCCACCAACAGCTCCTAATGTTCCCGGGAACAGCCCGCCGCTGCTATGGCCGCTCACTACGCACCACTTTCGTTGCGGTGGGAGAGCTTCCCGCGGCCCTTGCCTGGGTAGACCTTGATGAGGATGCCCTTGGAGATCGGGTATGTCCAGTGAGCCGGCGTATCTCGCGCCTTCCAACATCCAGGCGTGGAACACGTCTCGGGCGTGATGGGGAGGTTTTGCGCGACGACTTGCCGGTTATGACGAAGCGGGAGGCGGCGGATGCGAAGATGGCGGTGGATTACGTCTCCATGGTGTTCAATCAGGAGTTTCCAAGCATTCAACTCGTCGTGGAAGGCGTTCCGCGGCAGCCCACGAGCCTGATCCGGGCAGTCCTCTCGCAGCTTGCGCGAGGGTTGCTGAACAATGAAGCGTACAGGCTCTGCGCTTACCCCAGTTTCGACGACTTTCTTCTCCAGGATCTACCTCTAGGTGACTCAGTTGCCAGACCGAGATATTGCGACTCGCCCGTGAACATAGATGGGAGAAAAGATGGAGTCGCGGGGTTGTCGCGACTCCATTCAATTAGTATGATTAGGCGAATCAAAACAAATGTTCGTTATTCCCACTCGATCGTCGCAGGCGGCTTTGAGGTGATGTCATAGCACACGCGGTTGGCGCCGGGAACTTCTGCAACAATACGGCTGGAAATGCGACCCAGTACGTCGTAGGGCAGCTTTGCCCAGTCCGCCGTCATGGCATCCGAGCTTTCTACGGCGCGCAAAATGATGGGGCGCTGATAGGTGCGCTCGTCACCCATAACACCAACGCTTTTGATGTCGGGTAGCACAGCGAAGTACTGCCAGCAGGCATGTTCGCTGTTGCGTTCGCCCGTCTCTTCAAACAGACGCTCATTATAAGCATCTAATTCTTCACGTACGATAGCGTCGGCGTTCTTCAGTATTTCAAGCTTTTCGCCATCAACAGCACCAATAATGCGGATTGCCAAACCAGGGCCCGGGAATGGCTGGCGATGCACAATGTGCGCAGGCAAACCAAGGGCGGTACCCAGCGCGCGTACCTCATCCTTAAAGAAGTGATCTAAAGGCTCAATCAAGTCAAAGTGAACACCTTCGGGGAAGGGAATCAAATTGTGGTGGCTTTTAATGGTGGAAGCCTTGCCGCCAGTTTTGCGTGCACCGGATTCAATAATGTCTGGATAAATAGTACCCTGTGCCAAAAACTTTACCGGGCGACCATCTTCTGCCAGATCGTTTGCAACCTTGAAGAATTCTTCCCAGAACTGGGTGCCAATAATCTTGCGCTTAGCTTCGGGATCGGTGACACCTTCCAGCAGCTTTAAATAACGCTCTTCGGCATGAACGTGCACAAAGTCAACGTCGAACTGTTTGGTGAATACTTCTTCGACCTCTTCAGGTTCGTTTTTGCGTAAAAGGCCATGATTTACAAATACGCAGGTAAGCTGTTTGCCGATTGCTCGAGCGCATAATGCTGCAACAACTGAAGAGTCAACGCCGCCAGAAAGACCCAAAATGACGCGATCGGATCCCACCTGTTTGCGGATGGAAGCAATGGAATCTTCAATGATCGAATCCATTGTCCAGGTAGCTTTAAGACCGCAGATGGTAAACAGGAAGTTCTTTAAAAGCTCGTTGCCATAAGGGGTGTGCTTTACTTCAGGGTGAAATTGCGTGGCGTAAAGCTTGCGTTTCGCACATTCCATAGAAGCAACTGGGCACACGTCTGTGGTGGAGGTAATAACGAAGCCTTCGGGAACCTTATTTACTGCATCGCGGTGGCTCATCCATACCGTTTGTTCTTGAGGCGTGTCGCCAAACAAAGCAGAAGGTGCGTCGTTTTTGGCATCACAACGCGTCAGGGGAGCCGGGCCATATTCGCCCTTTTCGGTGTGGCCTACGCTACCGCCTAGGGTAGTTGCCATGATCTGCTGGCCATAGCAAAATCCCAAAACTGGAATGTTCAGGTCAAACACGCCTGGATCAACAGAGGGAGCGTCTTCAGCATACACGCTAGCAGGACCACCACTTAAAATAAGAGCTGAAGGGTGTTTTTCAGCTATTTCTGTTGCAGGGGTATCGCACGGAACAATTTCGGAATAAACGCCAAGATCGCGCACGCGGCGGGCAATAAGCTGGCCGTACTGTGCGCCAAAGTCCAAAACGATCACGGTTTGCTGATGCGTGCTTTGAGTGCTCACGGATGCTCCTCGTACTAATCGATTAACAGTGTCCCAGTTATTTACCAGCGCCTTTGCGCAAAATGCCTCAGTTGGTGCCTCGACAAGTATCTTGGCGCTAGCATGGCGGCTTTCTGTGGCGTATTCCAGCATAACCAGGAGCAATTTACTCCTACAATCTTACACGATTGAACCTATTCGAAAGATCAAGCAAACAGATCACCAGAATTGATTTGATATATTAATTCGATAAGCGTCTGACCTGGGGAAATGGAATACGCCGTCCGTTAAACTGGTAATCGTAGAAACACGAAGATATAAAAGCCCAGGTCAGACTAATATATGACCAGTTCCATTGATATGCACATAGTTTCACATGCTCTTCTTTGCTTCTGCGGAAGGTCTTCAAAATGGATTGTTATGTGAACTGCAATCCAAGCTTAGAAACAATTGCGCCGCATGTGTGCACGGAGGAGTTCTATGAGCGCAGACGGCCACTCTTATCCATGATGGCCGACAGAAAATCTTTACGTGTGCTATGCGCGCCGCCCCTCTTTGGTAAAAGCGTACTAGCTTATCAGTATGCCCATATCATGTTTGCGCCCGAATCTATTCTTTGGATTGATGCGAGTAATCCGCGATTCTTGCGCGACATAGATAGCCAAGATGCTCACGGTCTTATGCACACCATATTTGGTGCACTTACGCAGGGTAACACCTGCGATTTACTGGTGTTTGACGATGTGCCCAATTTGAAAGGGCATCGATCGGATTGCTTTATAACAGCCATCGAAATGCTGCTTTCATCAGGATGTGAAGTTGTTGTAACCACGCAAAGTCCCTCTTTTTTGAAGAATATGAAGGCACACTATGTGATGTTGGATGCGCAAGACATGACTCTTGATGCCACAGAAATTGCTGCGTATAGCCCTGGCAGGCGATCGTTTGCACGATCAGGTGTTTCGGGGGTTGGTGCTGGGGTATGCTTTCCGGCGGTGTTGTGCGATAACGAACATGGATTGCAGCGCCTGCTAATTTCCCTGCGGCATGAGCCGGTGTATACGAATGTGCAGGCAGTGGCGCTGACAAGCCTTATTCTGCAAGCCGGTACCTTTTCTTCATTAAATAATTTGGTGCGCGAGTTCGCCTCAACGGTGCCAGCCTATTTCGATAGGTACTATTTATATGCGGGCATGCAATGGCGAACCGAAGTATTTAAATCCATGTTTTTGGCTCCCGAAGATAGGCTTTCGCTTTTGTGGGGTCATATTGCCTCACTCAAGCGGCACAGCTCCTTTAAAAAAGAAGCGGACTATGTCAATGCCTTAAGCCAGGAGTTGGTGAAACTAAAAGATTATTCTTTTTTGAAAATGGTGCTGCGCTTCTTTATGACACGTGCGGATCAGAAATCATTTTGCTTGAACAACGATGTTGTTATGCCCCTGGGCACTTTATTGGAAGAGCCACTGCGGGGTTCATCTCAGAGAAAAAATAAGGAAAATAAGGGGCATTCATCAAGACCTGTAAACAGGCTTACAAGGGTAACGCCTTCAGAGGAATCGTTTGTGCTGCCTGCGCGATTACGGGGTGGACATGCTATGCAGCACGGCGCCATGCGACACGATGGCACGCAGCACGAGGACATTCAACATGATGGCGCACAATATGATGGCGCACAGCACGAGGGTGATAGCTTGCACCACGAGGGTATGCCAAGTGAGGTTGCGTATGACACACCGCAAAAGACTACTAGAGAAACAGGGCAGACATGCGTTTGTCTTGGGGAAGAGGCAATGCGCCGGGTGTCACTTGCTGAGGCGGGGAACACGAATGTATCCGATGCCGTAATTCCGCCCGATAGCATTGCGCGAAATAAGGCCTTTGATGATCTGTTTGATGAAGGAGCGCTTTCGCCTCATGCTTCGCGTGAACTGTTATGCCAGGTGCACCAAGGCGGCGGGAGTGAAACGACTCAGCAGGTGCGTCAAGGCGGCGCATCGGATAGCTTTGGTAATGCGTCGCAAGAACAAGGCCTCACGCAAAACCACGATCCAGAACTTGTTATCAATATTTTGGGTAGGTTTGAAATCTATCGCGATGGTGTGCTGGTTGCCTCTGGTGGGGCAATTCGCAAACAGGCGCGATTGCTTATAGCGCTGATGTTAGTCAACTATGAAAAAGATATTTCACGCGCATGGATTCAGCGTACCATTTGGCCTAATGTTTCCAGCCAAAGCTCTCGTCAAAGCTTCTATGGTCTATGGCGTCACGTGCGTTTGTTGCTTACCAATTCCAACGATGAGCGGCTGCGCTTAGGGCGCTCGCGCGATTCTATTTCTCTTCGCGGTCTGAATTTATACAGTGATGTAATAGAACTTGATAGATTGTGTACGACGTATGCGGCTAAAAATTCGCTTTCCACCAAAGTGTCGGTGTTGCGTCGTATTCGCGATTTGCATCACGGGCCACTAGCACCCGGCATTGATAATGCCCAGTTAGAAGTGTATCGCCAAAAGGTGCTCAACCGCGTTACCGATGTTATGGTTATGGGTGGAAAAGAGCTTTTGAAAGCGGGGAATTATGCTGAAGCGCTGCAGTGGTGCTCGTACGCCTTTCAACTTTCTCCAACACGAGAAGATGTGTGCTTCGAATACATGACATCGCTCAAAAACACGGGTCAATACGGCAGTGCCATTTCGACGTTTTTGGAATGTCGAAGCGCCTTGGTGGAAAAGTTTGGCATCAATGCATCGCGCAGGCTGGATGCGCTCTATGACGACATCTTAAGTGAGGTGTCATAAAGACGAGCGTTATGTTGGGGCGCACCAATGTAGTGTTCAATGTAGCGCTGCGTGACGCAAGGGCGTGCTGCAATAGTGGAGTGCGCCTGTGGGGTGTGACGGAATAGTGAAGCGTGCTGCCGCAATATAAACGTTCTCTTAACTTAAACGTGAAAATGCTGTTTTGCTCGTATCACTTAAATCAATCCAATGGGGCGGGTGTGCTAGAGTGTTTCCGTCATACGAGAAAGTGAGATCATGGGTATCTTTTCTAAACTCTTAAGTGTGGGTGAAAACAAGCCCCTGAAACAATATCAGCGTAAGGTGGAATCCATCAATGCGCTTGAGCCGCAAATGCAGGCCATGTCCGACGAAGAACTGGCCCAACAGACGGTTAAATTTCGTGAACGATTGGATGCGGGCGAAGATTTAGACGATCTGCTTCCCGAAGCGTTTGCAACGGTACGTGAAGCCAGTGTACGAACCTTAGGTCTGCGTCATTTCGATGTGCAGCTTATCGGCGGTATGGCGCTTCATGACGGCAAGATTGCCGAAATGAAAACCGGCGAAGGTAAAACGCTGGTTGCAACGCTTGCCGTGTACCTCAATGCGCTGACGGGCAATAATGTACACGTGGTTACCGTTAACGATTACCTGGCTGCTCGTGACTCCCAGTGGATGGGCAAGGTATACAAGTTTTTGGGTATGAAGGTGGGCTTAATTCAAAATGGCATGCCGCCTGCCCAAAAGATTCCAGCCTATCAGGCAGACATCACGTATGGTACCAACTCGGAATTTGGTTTCGATTATTTGCGTGACAACATGGTGGCACGCGCCAGCAGGCGTGTTCAGCGCGGTCATGCTTTTGCCATCGTCGACGAAGTGGACTCCATCCTGATCGATGAAGCTCGTACCCCTCTTATTATTTCCGGTCCGGGTTCGCAGGCAGCCGATACCTACAAGAAGTTTGCGGCCATTATGCCTTCGCTCAAACGCGATGTTGACTTTGAAATTGACGAAGCCAAAAAGACTATTTACACCACAGAAGTTGGCCTGGAAAAGGTTGAATTCCAACTGGGTATCGATGACATTTATGGCGATCCTACCGGTCAGCTGCCCAATCACTTGCAGCAGGCCTTAAAAGCGCAGTTCCTGTTCCACCGTGATCAGGACTACGTTGTGGTCAACGGCGAAGTTAAGATTGTTGATGAATTTACCGGCCGTATCATGGAAGGCCGCCGTTATTCTGAAGGCTTGCATCAGGCCTTGGAAGCAAAAGAGCACGTGCTGGTTCGCCAGGAAAACCAAACGCTGGCAACTATTACTCTGCAAAACTACTTCCGTCTCTACGATAAGCTTGCCGGTATGACCGGTACCGCCATGACCGAAGATGCGGAATTCCGCGAGATTTACAACTTGCCAGTAATGGCTATTCCGCCTAATAAGCCGGTTATCCGTGAAGATTTAAACGACCTGATTTATCGTACGATCGATGCGAAGTTCAACGCCGTAGCAGACGATATTGAAGAGCGCCACAGCAAGGGTCAGCCGTGCTTGGTTGGTACGGTTTCGATTGAAAGCTCTGAGCGCTTAAGCCGTCTGCTTTCCAAGCGTGGTATCCAGCATCAGGTGTTAAATGCTAAAAACCATGAACGTGAAGCTCAGATTGTTGCTCAGGCTGGTCGCACCGGTGCGGTAACCATTGCAACCAACATGGCTGGTCGTGGTACGGACATCTTGCTGGGCGGCAACGCTGATATCATGGCTGAAACCTTCCTTGCAGAACAGTTAGGCGATGCGGTAGATGAAGCAACGCCTGAACAGATTAAGGAAGCTCACGATAGGGCAGAAGCCATCACCAAGCGTGAATCCGGCGAGGTTCGCGCAGCAGGTGGTTTGTGCGTTATTGGTACCGAGCGTCATGAATCCCGTCGTATTGACAATCAGTTGCGTGGTCGTTCTGGCCGTCAGGGTGATCCGGGTACTACCCAGTTCTATCTGTCGCTTGAAGACGACCTGATGCGCCTGTTCGGTGGTTCGCGTATGGATTCCATCGCGCGTACCATGGAAAAGCACGATTTGCCCGAAGATATGCCTATTCAGGCATCCATGGTTTCCAAGGCAATTGAAACCGCACAGCGCCAGGTTGAATCTATTAACTTTGCCGCTCGTAAGCATGTTCTGGAATACGACGACGTAATGAACTTGCAGCGTAAGGCAATCTATGGCGAACGCAACGCTATTTTGGACGGCAAGGATTTGACGGAGCGCATGCCCGACATCATTGAAGATGTGGTGGAAAAGGGTGTGCTGGAATACTGCGATCCGAAGAAGGCAAGCGACGACTGGGATAGCGAATCGCTTGATAAGTGGCTCTTGCAGATGACCGACAACAAGGATTTGACGGTCGAAAACATCGATCATGATGACGATGTAAACCAGCTGATGGATGGCATTGTTGACCGCTTCACGGAACAGTACAACAAGCGTGCAGCAGAAGTGGGCGATATGTTCTCCGATATCGCTTCGCAGGTTATGCTGCGCTTCATTGATGTTCGCTGGATGACGCATCTGCAGGAAATGGATTACCTGAAGGCATCCATTGGCCTGCGCGCTTACGGTCAGCGCGATCCGTTGACAGAATATCGCGAAGAAGCTCACCGCGCTTTTGCAGCTTTGACGGATTCCATCTACGAAGACTTCCTGCGCTTCTTGCTGCGTGCTCCTATCATGGTGCAACAGCCACAAGAAGAGCGCTCGCCGCTTGACGGCAAGGTGTCTTACTCCAACCCGGAGCAAACCTTGAATGAATCCAGCACGAGTGCAGAGCGTATCCGCAATGCAAATGCCCAGGCCAAGGGAGTGCCGCAAACGCCAACGCCCGCTCCGGAAAAGCCCAAGCCGCATACCATTCAGAAAGATCCGGATGATCCGTATGCAAACGTGGGCCGCAACGATCCTTGCCCTTGTGGTTCGGGCAAGAAGTTCAAGAAATGTCACGGTGCTAACCGCTTTCAATGAGTAAGCTTTTGCATGCTTCGTGCATGATGAAACCCCTTGTTCGTTTTCAAGTAGAATGAACAAGGGGTTACCCATTTTACGTACATTCTTCATGGAAGGAATCAAGGTCTATGATGACCCTGGAAGAGGCACAAAAGCGCACCGAAGATGCCCGTGCTTACTTGCATATTGATGAACGCACCCAAAAGCTGGCTGATTTAGACAAGCAGATTGCCAGCCCTAACTTCTGGAACAACACCGAACATGCCCAGCAGGTTTCCAAAGAAGCCTCCGATTTGCGCGAAGTCATTGATCGCTTTGATGCGGCATGCAGTCTCTTGGCAGATATTCAATCGGCGCAAGAACTTGCCGAAGAAGATCCCGAATTTGCCAAAGAGGCACAAGCTGATATGGAGCGCCTGGAAAAGACGCTTGATAATTTCGAAGTGGAATCATGGTTTAGCGGTCGCTACGATTCGTGCGATGCCATCATTTCCATTCACCCCGGCAGTGGTGGCCTTGAAGCCCAGGACTGGACTGAAATGCTCTACCGCATGTATTCGCGCTACGCCGATCGTAAAGGCTGGAAGCAACGCGTGTTGGATATGATTCCCGGCGAAGGCATTGGCCTTGATCGTGTCAGCTTTCAGGTTGAAGGCCGCAATGCGTATGGCATGTTGCGCAGCGAAACGGGTGTGCATCGCTTGGTGCGCATTTCGCCTACCGATGACAAGAAGCGCCGCCATACCACCTTTGCTGCAGTAGAAGTGGTGCCAGTATTGCCCGATGATGATATTGCGGTAGAAATTGATCCCAACGATGTGCGTGTGGATGTGTATCGTTCGTCTGGCCCAGGTGGTCAAAGCGTCAACACGACCGATTCCGCCGTGCGTTTGACCCATATCCCCACCGGCATTGTGGTTACCTGTCAGAATGAAAAATCGCAGCTACAAAACAAGGAAGCGGCATTTCGTGTGCTGCGTGGCAAGCTGTATGAACTTGAAGAGCAAAAGCGTGAAGCCGAACTTTCGGAACTTAAAGGCGAAAAGATGGATAATTCCTTCGGCTCGCAAATTCGCAACTACGTTTTGTATCCGTATCGACTGATTAAGGATACCCGTAGTAATATCGAAAGCGGTAACGTGGATGCGGCACTTGACGGCGATATCGATGAATTCGTCATCGGATATCACCGTTGGAAAGCTTCTCAGTAAGTAAGGAGTGCTTACCACCGAAGGGAAATGAACCTCTGGTGGGAGTACACCTTGTTTGGGTGGAGCGTCTGCAACATCCAGGTATACCTATTACATCAACGATCGAAAGGAAGCCCGTGAATTCCCTGGCAGCAAAGGAAAAGGCTTGCGCGATGCGTACCGACATCATCGAGATGCTCCACGCAGCAGGCAGTGGTCATCCCGGTGGATCTCTGTCGTGTACGGATATTCTTGCCGCGTTGTACTTCGGCGGAGTGCTGGTTCACAATCCTTCTAACCCTCATGACGATACCCGTGATCGGTTCATTTTGGCAAAGGGTCACGCCGCTCCGGCGCTCTATGCGGTGCTGGCAGAAGCGGGCTATATTCCAGTAGATGAATTGAAAACATTGCGCAAGGTGGGTTCTCGCCTGCAGGGCCATCCCGATTCTAACCTGTGCCCCGGTGTGGAAGTTTCCACCGGTTCTTTGGGCCAGGGTCTTTCGATTGGCGCGGGCTTGGCAGCTGGTTTGAAGTTGGATAAGAAGGCCAACCGAGTATTCGTGCTGATGGGCGATGGCGAATGCCAGGAAGGCCAGGTATGGGAAGCGGCTACGTTTGCGGCGTATCGCAACCTGGGTAACCTGATTGGCATTGTCGATGTCAACGGCTTGCAGATTGACGGCAAGGTGGACGAAGTGTGTCAGTCGGGCTCTCTTGCCAATAAGTTTGCCGCTTTTGGTTGGGAAGTTCACGAAGTTGACGGCCACGATATGGATGCACTCATCAAGCTGTTAGGCGAACTGAAGGCATCTGACACTCCAACACCTAAGATGGTTATCGCTCACACCGTAAAGGGCAAGGGCGTTTCCTTCATGGAAAATCAGGTGGGCTGGCATGGCAAGGCTCCCAACGATGAACAGGCTCAAGAAGCCCTTGCGCAACTTAAAGAAGAACATGAAAAGATTAAGGCAGAACTTGACGCTTACAAGAACGGAGTGAAGTAACGTGGTTAAGCTTGCAACCCCTGAACAGGCACAGGAAAAGAAGGCAACCCGCGCTGCTTATGGCGTCACACTGGCCGAACTGGCCGAAGAAGGTCTGCCTATTGTTGCGGTAGATGCGGATCTGTCCGGCTCTACGACAACTAAGAAATTCGCCGATGCTCGTCCTGAAAACAAGGATCGTCTGTTTAACGTAGGCATTGCTGAGCAGAATATGATCGATGTTGCTGCGGGTCTTTCGCTTGCGGGCAATATCGCGTTTACTGGTTCGTTCGCGGTATTTGGTACGGGCCGTGCCTACGATCAGATTCGCAATACGGTTGCCTATTCAAACTTGAATGTAATAATTGCACCCACGCATGCGGGTATTTCGGTAGGTCCTGACGGTGGATCTCACCAGATGCTGGAAGATATTTCGCTCATGCGTGGTTTGCCCAACATGCGTGTATTGGTTCCTGCCGACTATTCTGCTGCCGCAGCTGCTATTCGCCTGGCTGCTAAAACGCCTGGTCCGGTCTATATTCGCATGGGCCGTGCCACCGTTCCTGCGGTATATGCACCTGGTGTTGAACTGGAATTTGGTCGCGCATATGTGCTGCGCGAAGGGTGCGATGTGACCATCATCGCTTGTGGTGTAGAAATTGCTCAGGCTATGAAGGCGGCTGATATGCTGGAAGCTGAAGGTATTTCAGCAGAGGTAATTGATGCCTTTAGCGTAAAACCGCTCGACACTGAAACCATTTTGGCTTCCCTTGGCAAGACTGGCTGTGGCGTTGTGGCCGAGGAGCATTCCGTTTATGGCGGTTTGTGTTCTGCCGTAAGCGAAGCGGCCGCACAAAGCCAGCCGTGCCCGCTTGAGTTCGTAGGCATGCGTGATCGGTTTGGTAAGTCGGGTGAATTTGACGAGCTCATTCATTACTTTGGCCTGGATGCTGAAGCGATTGTACAAGCTGTGAAGAAGGTTCGAAGCCGCCAACTTGACTGATATACTTTTTCTGTCTCAGGGATAAGTAACACATGAACGGAGCATACTGTGACAAATGAGTTAGGTGGGGAACGCCGAGGTCGCCACGCGCAGCCGCAGCAACCACAGCAGCAGATGCCGCAAACGCAGCAGATGCCGCCGCAAGGTCAGCCGCAGCAGCCACAGCAGACTCAGGCTCAGCCTCGCGTTAACCAGGTAGCTTCTCAGCTTTCTGCGTCGCTGCCAGTTGTTAACGTGGATTCTTCTCCCCAATATACGGGTAATCCTGTTATCACATTTGAACATGTCACCAAAATTTATGATGCTCAGCCCAACAATCCGGCGCTGAACGATATTTCTCTTCATATTTTCCCCGGTGAATTCGTGTTCTTGGTAGGTCATTCCGGATCCGGTAAGTCTACCTTTATCAATCTGCTAATTCGTCAGATTAAGCCCACCAAGGGTCGCATTCTTATTGCAGATGAAGATTTGACCAATATGCGCAATTGGCGTGTGCCGTATTTGCGCCGCAATATTGGCTGCGTGTTCCAGGACTTTAAGTTGCTGCCGAACAAGACGGTTTTCGAAAACGTTGCGTTCGCACTGGAAGTAATTGGCAAATCTCGTCATGTTATTCGCACGCAGGTACCTGAAGTTTTGCGCTTGGTTGGCCTGCAGGATAAGATGAACAAGCGTCCTGACCAGCTTTCTGGTGGTGAACAACAGCGCGTTTCTATTGCGCGCGCTATCGTTAATCGTCCGCCACTTTTGGTATGCGACGAACCAACGGGTAACTTGGACCCTCAGAATTCTCGCGGC
The DNA here is from genome assembly GCA_900539675.1 of uncultured Coriobacteriaceae bacterium. Taxonomy (GTDB): domain Bacteria; phylum Actinomycetota; class Coriobacteriia; order Coriobacteriales; family Eggerthellaceae; genus Anaerotardibacter. The sequence continues at coordinate 32,666 of UQDJ01000015.1, forward strand.
ATTATGGACTTGCTTGAACGTATTAATCGTACCGGCACTACGGTGCTTGTTGCTACGCACGACCGCGAAATGGTAGACAACATGCGCCGTCGCGTTATTGCTCTGGACAAGGGCGTTTTGACGCGCGACCAGGATAGAGGGGTGTACGGTTTCGATGTCTAGTCTGTTTTATTTCTTCCGCGAATCTATTACGGGCTTTACGCGTAACTTGTCTACGACGTTAGGCTCTATCATCACAATCTTCTTGTCGCTGTTGATCATTGGTATTTTCTCTGTGTGCGGCGCCATCGTAAACAACGTGGTTGCTTCCGTAGAAAACCAAGTTTCGATTACGGCATTTGTGAAGGATGGCGCTGCTGAAGCGGATGTCCAGAAAGTAATGGATGAGATTCAGGGCTATCCAGGCGTTGAAAGCGTTACCTTTACCAACAAGGATCAGGCGTTGGAAAACTTCCGCAAGTCCACGTCAAACCCTGAAATTGTAGATCAGCTGGACGGTCAGAATCCGCTGCCTGCGTCCATCGACGTACAGCTTACTGAAGCTCAAAGCGTTACCGATGTCGCCAATCAGATTGTGGCAAATCCTGCCTTTGATGCTATCGCCGACAATCCGGATGATCCTTCCGACTCACTGAACTATGGTCAAAAGACTGTTGATAAGCTGTTTAGCTTGACCAATGCAATTCGTGTAGCAGGTATTGCTCTTATTGCTCTGCTGATCGTTATTGCCTTTATCTTTATCAACAACACCATTCGTTTGGCTATTCTTGCTCGTCGTAAGGAAATTGCCATCATGCGTTTGGTTGGCGCTTCCAATGGCTTTATTCGTGGCCCCTTCTTGGCTGAAGGTTCGCTGCACGCAATTATTGGTGCGCTGTTAGCAATAGGATGTATGGAATTGGCGCGCAACTTCGTGCTTCCGCAGATTTCAACCGCACTCCCGTGGTTGCCAGTATCACTGGATCTTTCAATGTTTTTGATGATCTACGTGGCGCTGTTGATTGCCGGTTTGGTAATTGGTCTGTTGGGCTCCATGTTTGCTATGCGTCGTTACTTGAAGGTCTAGCAGGTAGTGAATTCTTTTAAAGAAAAGAAAATAGCTTCCAACAATAAACACAATGCAGGCATCGTGAAAATTCTCGGTGCTTGCATTTTCGTATGTTTAGTCTTCTGCTGTGGCTTTGTGGCGCGCGGCAATACTGATCTGCTGAATGCTATGGGATTGTCTACGTTTGATACCGAAACGGAAGTAAATCCCGGTATGACCACATCGGGCGATACATCAACGTCGTTAGGTGCTCGGGTGGCAGAAACCGAAGGTATTCTGCAGAAGGGCAGTATGGAAAACTACAACCTGGATCAGGCAACAGCGAAAACGCTGCCAGCCTTTCTGGGCACTGTTAATGATCCTTACTTGCGCTACTACGACGATTCCAGCTATCAGGCCTATCTTGCGAGCACTAAAAACCCTGAAGCGGGTATTGGTGTGCTGTTCGGCGAAGAGGATGGCCAGTGCTTTGCAAGTGATGTGTTTGAAGATTCTCCCGCAGCAGCTGCTGGTATCGAAGCGGGCGATAAGCTGGTTTCCATCGATGGCGAAAGCAGGGGTTCGTGGTCCACGCCCGATGTGTTGCAAAAGCTATCTCGAGCTGATGGCGATGCGGTATATATCACCTGGGATAGACCGGCAGCTCAATCAGGCGAGCAGGATTACGTCTTTTCAACAACGCTGACTTTTTCTGCCGCTTCGGAGCAAAATGTAACTATCGATAAGCAGGGCACGGTGGGTATTATTGCGTTGAAGCAATTAACCAGCGACTCTGCTCAACTGGTGGCCGATGCTATTCGCACCCTTACCGATGAAGGCGTTCATTGTTTTGTGCTGGATTTACGCGATGTGCCAGGTGGCTATTTGAGTCAAGCGGTGGATATTTCATCGTTGTTCATTCAAAGTGGCGTGGCGGTTCAGATTGAAACGAATGAAGGGGTGACCACCCGCAGTGCCGATGGCGAATCCATTACGTCTTTGCCCCTTGCAGTACTGGTAAATGATCGCACGGCAGGTTGCGCCGAAGTGTTAGCGGCTGCCTTGCAGGAGACCGGTAACGCTGAAGTGGTGGGCACGCAGACTCAGGGCAAGGGCAGTGTTCAGGTAATGCAGCCCCTTTCGTTTGGTGGGGCAAATCGCTACACTGCGGCATACTATCTCACGCCTAATGGGCGAGAAATTAATGGCAACGGTGTTTCGCCCGACGTGGAGGCAAGCAACGTCTCCACCCAGCAAGAGGTTGCTATTGATGTAGCACGGTCAATGATTCACTAAGGGGGTTAGCATGGCAAGACGTAGCACGAAAGCACGTCGTCATCCTAAGGCTCGCCCTCAAGGTGTCTTAGAGCTCACCGCTCAAGGATTCGGCTTTGTGAAAACCGCCGAAGGTGAGTTCTTTATTCCCGCTTCTAAGGTTCATGGTGCCTTTCCGGGTGATTTGGTTGAAGTGGCGCGCCTTTCTTCTCATGATGCGCACGAAGTATCTTCGCGCAACCGTCCGGAGAAAACTTCTTCGCGCAGGCCCTCTGCGCGCGTTACCAAGGTCCTGATGCGCGCCCGTGACACGCTGGTGGGTCGCTATGAAGTGGCTGAGCCCTTTGGTGTGGTGGTACCTGAAGATCCGTCCATTCCCTATGACATTTTCACCCTGCGTCGCGACGCGCCTCATGTACATGATGGCGATGTCGTAGAGGTACAGATTCTCGAATTCCCGTCGCGAAACAGTGCTGCTACAGGCAGAGTCGTGCGCGTGTTAGGCTCTGACGATGATGTTGATATCGCACTCGACCTCATCGTTGCTGAACAGCAGTTTGAAACTGAGTTTTCTGAAGGCGTTCTTGAAGAAGCCAAGGCCTGTTCGGTGGATGTTACCGAGGCGCTAGCGCAGGGATACAGGGATTTGACCGATGAGTTTATCTTTACCATCGATCCCTATGATGCGCGCGACTTTGATGATGCGGTTTCATTTGCTCGCGTTGGCGCAAACTTTCGTTTAGGCGTCCATATTGCCGATGTATCGCGCTATGTGCCCTATGGGTCGTTGATTGATTTGGCGGCACGCCGTAGGGCTACATCGGTGTATATGGTGGACCGGGTGATTCCTATGTTGCCGGAACGCTTGAGCAACGATCTGTGTTCGCTGGTACCAGGGAAAAAGCGCTGCACCATTTCGGTGGAGGCGCTTGTTTCACCTTCGGGTCGCGTGTTGTCCTTTGATGTGTTTCCATCCATCATCAAATCCAAGGCACGCCTTTCCTATGATCAGGCGCAGGTGCTTTTGGATAATCCTCAGGCATCAGGGGCGGAACTTGAGCGCGCAGTCAAGCGCTGCGATGTTGCGCACGGTGCTCTACCGCTTTCTGCGGGCACCCTTGAAACGCTTCGCGACAACGTTTCTGGCTTGAACGAGTTGGCCCACATACTGTTTGCCCGCCGTAAAAAAGCAGGCTGCATGGACTTCGATAGGGTGGAAGCTAAGGTGCGTTTGGATGAAGCGAAGCACCCTATAGAAATAACGTATCGCCGTCGCACAGACGCCACCGAACTGATTGAAGAGGCTATGATTTTGGCCAATCACGTGGTTGCGAAATACTTGGTGAGACGCAATTTGCCCTGTGTCTTTCGTGTTCATGACGCACCAGATGAAGATGCGCTGCATGCGCTCTATGTTATCTTGCGTGAGTTTCCGCTGTTTAAGGATGTGGATAAACATCTTTTCTGCGCGGGCAATCCGAAAACATTGCAGGATATTTTGGAACGCGTGGAGGGTTTGCCGCAACAGGAATTGGTGAATACGCTGTTACTGCGTTCTATGAAGCGTGCAGTGTATCGCACGGAACAAAGTCCGCATTACGGTTTGGCGCTGGATACGTATTGTCATTTCACATCGCCTATTCGTCGTTATCCTGACCTGTTGGTGCATCGCATGCTCAAGGAAGCGTTTTTTGGTCACACCGAACAGTTTGAAGCGCAAAAGAACTCTTTGCCCTGGTTGGCAGAACATTCGTCGGTGATGGAGCGCAAAGCAGAAAAGGCAGCGCGGCAAAGCCAGCTTGTCAAGATTTGCGAATATCTGCAAAACTATATTGGCTCCACCTTTGAAGGGGTTATCTCACAGGTATCCACGTTTGGTGCTACCGTGCGCTTGGAAAATACGGCAACGGGCACGCTGTCGCTTGAAGAATTGGGGGACGAATACTTCTCCTATGATCCACAGCGGCATGTGCTAAGCGGTGTGTCTACGGGGCGTACTTATCGTTTGGGTCAGCGTATTTCGGTGGTGCTGGTGGGCGCTTATCCGAGAGGTCGCGTTTTGCAATTTAAGTTAGCCGTATAATAGCAAATCGTAATCAGTGAAATGCACCCGGATGCTATGGTGCTGTTGAACTAAGACCTATCGCTGGGTGCTGTTTGAATGTATGTGGGTAAGCCATGCATCAAGCACAGAGCGCTTAGTTGAGCGCTATGCTTAACAGGTGAATTGAAAGCGATCGTATTCGTTGAAAGAGGAACACGATGACTAAAGTAGATAAAGCATATTTGAAGAAGTTGGTACAAACGCCGTCGGTAACAGGTACGGAAGAGCGTGTTGCAGGTATTGTGCGTGATCGCTTACGTGAAGTGGCCGATGAAATTACGACCGATGTCATGGGATCGGTGCAGGCAACCTTAAAAGGTAGCGGCAAGGCACCTTCGGTTATGATTGCTGCTCATATGGACGAAGTGGGTCTGATGGTTACCCATATTTCTGAAAAGGGCTTTTTGAGCGTATCTTCGGTTGGCGGTGTGGATGCTGCCATTTTGCCAGGCATGCGTGTGGATGTTCACACGCAGGCAGGTACCTTGCGCGGCGTGGTTGGCCGCAAACCCATTCATCTGATCGAGCCCGATGAGCGCAAAAAGGTCACTCCTCTCACGGGGCTTGTTATCGATTTGGGCCTGCCTGCAAAACGTGTCAAAGAAATGGTACGCGTGGGTGATGTGATCAACTATGGTGTTGGTTTCGAAAAATTTGGCAAGGGCATGGCTGTTTCACGCGCGTTTGACGATAAGGCGGGCGTCTATGTGATTACCCGTGTTATGGAAGAACTTAAGGCTGTGGGCGGTGCTAAGGGTGACTACATCTGTGCAGCTACGGTCCAAGAAGAAATTGGCTTGCGTGGCGGTTCCACATCTGCCTATGGGGTAAATCCCGATGTGGCTATTGCACTGGATGTGACGCATGCAACCGACTACCCGGGTATCGACCAAAGTCGCTACGGCAAAATACTTTGTGGTCAGGGTCCCGTTATTGCGCGTGGCCCCAATATCAACCCGGTGGTATTTGAGCGTCTGTGCGCTGCGGCAGAAGCTGAAGGTATCAAGGTGCAGTTCGAAGCTGAGCCGGGCGTAACCGGTACCGATGCGGGCGCGATGCAGGTGCAGCGCGGCGGTAGGGCATCCGGTGTGGTGTCCATTCCACTTCGCTACATGCATACACCTACCGAAGTTTTGAAATTATCCGATCTTGAACAAACGGTGGCACTTTTAAAGCGCTTTATTCTTGATTTGGACGAAGATGTTTCATTTGTGCCTGGGATGTAAGGTATGACACAGAAATCTGAAAAGACTATCGCAAAGAATCGTCGTGCGTTTCATGATTACGAAATCGTGGATACGCTAGAAGTTGGCATGGTGCTCACGGGCACCGAAGTGTGCTCGCTGCGCGAAAACAACTGCCAGCTTACCGATTGTTTTGCGCTCATTCGAAAGGGCGAAGTGTGGCTTAATAATCTACACATTGCCCCCTATAGTCATGGCAATTTGAATAATCCTGATCCTGATCGCAAGCGCAAGCTGTTGCTGCATCGCAAAGAAATTCGCGATTTGGAGCGCAAGACGCAGGAAAAGGGCATGGCGCTGGTACCCATTAAGATGTATTTCGATCGCAACGGCAGGGTAAAACTGGAATTGGCGGTTGCGCGTGGCAAGAAGCTCTACGATAAGCGTGCCTCCATGGCTGAGCGTGACTCAAAACGTGAAATTGAACGCGCTATGAAGCATCGTTATCGCTAGGGAAAAGGGGCTTGTATGAACGAAGACGTATTGAAAATGATCGACACGCTTCATGCGCGATTGGATGACGTGCGCGATGCAGTGCTTGAACTTCCCTGTGAAGCCTCTGAATACGTGGGTAAGCTTGATAAGATTGATGACAAGGTGTACTTGTTGGAGCTTGAAATTG